>JAAEOP010000038.1 GCA_024223125.1 Chloroflexota bacterium | reverse complement strand
GGAAAAGAGCCGACTCTGTTTTTGCGTGATTATCTGCCTCTAAACCCAACGTTGAATCGGGAAACGGCCGTTACCCGCGCTGAAACCTTGTACCGTAACCTGATGCAGTTGCATATTGATAACGGCCGTAAAACCTACGCCACGGCCGCATATTACTGCGCTATACTGGGGGAAATAGCTGATTATGACGGCCGTGAGGCAGAATTCAAACAGTTCTACCAAAATTTACTTGGCCGCTACCCACGGCATCGTGCTTTACGCCGCGAATTAGCCGCCAAAGTAAAAGAGGAGTATGCAGGATGACGCGCATAGAAAGAGATGAAGAACGGGAAAATCGCATTCAAGATGAGGTAATTGTGGATGCGTATGACCCGGAAGAACAGGCGATGGGCTGGTATTATTATCTGGCGGAGACGATGACTTTTACATTTCAAGCAAAGTGTATTCAGGAACTCCGAAAATCCCCGCTTAAACTGGGCGAAATTATCACCGTTGCCGACATGATTTCTGAGGATGACAGTTACGAGATGTTAGCAGAAGTCGAGTTTATGGGTCGCCAAATGGGCGTTCCCTTACACCAGTTAGAGCCGATTGATGTGGATGAAAACACGCGCCAGGGTATTGAGGATTGGCAATATTGGATTGGCAGAGGGTATGAATTTGGATAATGCAGAAACTGGCCCAAAACAATCTCCTCCTCGTTCCACAATCCGCGTGGAACGAGAAGGAGTAAAAGGGATGGCTTTCTATTTCATGTCGTCCGAATTGTCATCCAATACGGCCGTTATTCCGTAATAACCACAGGTAAATGAATTTTGTAATTGAGGTTGACAGCCTTAACCAGTAATTGTGTTTGTCGGGTAAAAGCCAGAGGGGGCGAACTATTGGAAATACCAGAAGCAGTTACATCAAAGATATGGGTTCCCGTTATCACCTGGCTACCTGGTATGACACCCACATATACGCCGTCATTGTCTGGGTCTGTGAGCGACAGGGTCATGGTGGTTGCGGCCGTGGCGTTAATCGTCATATTCGGCGTTTCGGCCCAGTTGGGTGTGTTGCGGCTGACGGCCGTTGGGTCTGGTAATTCCACAACTGCCTGAACTGTTGCCCCTAAGATTGGTTGGTCATCTGCCAGCGTAGCGGCAATTTCTAAATCTTCCCCTGGCTTTGGAAATGTTTGCGATGTGTACACATTCATTGTCAGATTGGTTTGCCCAAAGGCAATAGCTGTGTAACTAATGTCTGCTGATGGGGAATGAAGAGCAGCCAGGGTACTGTTTGTTATGAGCATTTTCCAGATGCCGGCCATAGGTGTCTTCACTCGATAATATTGATACCCCTGTCCGGTCACAAATTGAATATCTGGATCTGCGGCGGCATCAGTTTGGTCAATTGGATTGCCACCAGGATCTTCTAATGTCAGGTTTAATGGCGAGCTGCCACTCCAACTAACGGAGAAGGTAACGTCGGAAACAGTGGAGTCAACAGGAACCATTTCTGTCACGGTGCTGCCGCCGGGCGCTATACCTTGAAAAGAAAACAAAATTTGCTGTCCGGTCACGGCTCCGGCAATCGTATTGTAAATTCCAGCCAATTCTGCTGATGTGGGAGCCAGGTTAAACGTTCCTCCAGTTTCAGCGGCAATATTTTGTAAAAGGGGCACATCTACAGAGGTGGGTGTGCCCAGGCCAATGGTATGGACGACTGTGCCCGCAGATTTTATAGCCGGTAAAACATCGGCTGCGTAAGGGCTTGTGTTTTCAAAACCATCGGTTAACAGAATAAGCGCCTGGGGGTGCAAAGGATCACCACTTGAGGTTAGTTCACCCTGCCCCGCCTGTAATCCGCCACCAATAGAGGTTGTTCCGCCAGAAGAAATCTGATCAATGGCTACTTTGATCGCTGTTTGCGTATCTAGCCCGTCTAGCACGGTCACATCATCAATATACACATCATCATAACTGGCAAGGTTACCATCATACAAAAATCGAACTTGTACGGAGCTTTGCCCGGCGACACTACTCATATCAACAAGTTTTTCCTGCCAGACATCATCGGTATCTTCGTACTCTATGGCCGTTGACCAAGTAGCCCCATTATCATTAGACAATTCCACAAATAGATCATCTAAGCTAGAGAAATATGAATTGACCCAAAATGAAAGATATGGCTTTGCCACTGCAGAAAGGTTAATGGATTTACTGGTTAAGGTTGTAGAAATTGTACCTACATTGGTTCCGGTAGGATTCACATTCCAGGCAGTTGTGGCGCTGTGGTATGTGTCTGTTATTAAGGCCCAGGGGGTAGCGGCCGTCCAATTCCCAGCACCGCTTTCCATATCATCTGTAAAGATAACGCTACTGCCGCCGGACGTGATGAGGGTCAAGGGATAATTTACAGTTACGTCTGAAGAAAAGCTAACAATGCCGATCTGGTCACCTAATTGCATAAAATCTACAAACTGTTTGGCCGCATTTTTAGCGGCCGCCATATCTGTTGTGCCCATGCTGCCAGAACGGTCAATGACGGAAACGACATCAATGTTATTGACGCTTGCATATTGCACAGCCTGAGCTGCGCTACCGGTAGCGGATCCGGCCGTCACTGACAGATCGTAAATACCATCGGCCGTTTGCATGGGCGGTAAAGCTTCGATGACATAGGTTTCACTGGCTTCATATAAAGTAGTAACGGTGGCGTTTAGTCCCCCAACTGTCACAGATATATCGGTAACTGAAAGACCATCGGTCGGTTTGTCGGTGACAATAATAATTTTGTGAGGATGATCAAAAGAACCGGCATAAGCTTTGTTTGCGGTCGAGGGTTTTTGAATATTGAGGAAGGCCAGGGCATTTGTCTGGTTGGAGCCGAGAAACGACAGTCCAACCCACAAAAATATTAAAGTGGACATCAAAACAACAATTTGCTTTTTCATTATTACTTATACTCCTTTTGGGCTGACTTGTAGGCCGGCTTGAGCAATTGATCCTAACTAACACAATGCTGGGAAAGGCTACTTTCCAACTTTTCTTGAAGTACCATAATGGATTTTTCTTTGAAGCACAAGGGGAGAAGAATTATTTCCGGTTTATGCGCCGGTCACGAAGTTGCTCCCAGGCGCTGCGAATGTTTTTGATGAATGGGGGTGTCAAAACCGAGGTAACCTTTTAAGACAATGCTGTCTACGTAATCGAGGGCTTCTATAGCACGGCCGTTACGCAGCAACACATCTACTTTTTCCACATCAATATCCAGATTATCATCATAAGGAATGGGTGTGTATTTGAAATGTCTTCAATTTGAATCTGGGCATCAAAAAGTAAATATTTGCCTGCTTCACGGGGAGTTGCATGTTGCCCACTGCAAAGACGCAAATGTCGTTTGGCCACAATTTTATGACCTCCAGATACTGTCATATGACCAGCAACTAATACTTTTTGGGGAGTATACATATTCGACAAATTTCTAAGCTGATCCAGCAACATAGATGAATACGCAATTTGACCATACGCTAATTCGCACTTTGTAAATAAAACCGAATCCAGATATTGATAATCTGGGTTCGAGGTGGCAAAAAAACCTCGAAGTAGATCATTATACCGTGGGTTATTTTTGTCATTTACGGCAAGATAATGTCTGGCAAGTTCGTCATAAGAGTCTACTTGACTTAGCTTTGCATACCCGCGACGCATTCCCTCAATGTCCATGTCAGCCAGCAAACTTTCAGCTTCTGCAAGATATTTGCGATGGTCCCAATTGAATATCTTAGCGGCCGTTCGAAAATCGCTCATTGTGGGAGATGCCCCGGCGTGTGTAATACTCACTCCTGCTCTTGTCCTGACAAAAAAAGGAAGGGAGTGAAAAAGAGTTGTTACTTGGGGGCGATATAAACTCTGACTCAAGGCAGCTTCAAAAGCAGGCGTATACTCTTTTTTGCCCTTGCTTAACCCAAAACTGTAAATATGCGGTAGCTCGTGATTACCACAAAGATAGATAACTGCATCGCCAAACAGTTCCTGCATTTTCAAAACATCTATAACAATATCTAATGATTTATCTGTGATTTGAGGTGAATCTGAGTGAATTAGATCTCCGGCGAGGACAAGACAATCAACTTTTGAAGAAGTATGAAGATCAATGAAGCGGTCACGATAACGTTGGTAGGCACCCCAATCACCATGTAAATCGGTAACAACCATGATAATACCGGAATCAATTGACCACAGTCTAGGGAAAGTCTTTTCAAGTTGGAATATCATTACACTAAATATTTTCCAACAAACAATTACTTAATGTACCGTAATTTTGTCTGTGGTTGGCTTAAATACTCGACCCCATTTTCTGTTACCAGCACATCTTCTTCCAAGCTCATAATACCCCGGTTGGGGACGACAACGTGCAGTTCCAGCGTGAAGATGTTACCCACTTCTACTGGCAGTTCGCAGATACCGGCGTACCGTTCCCAACGCGGCCCCAACACCGTGGCCCCATCATGAGCTACACGGCCGAGTAGATGACCGAAAGCGTGCATATATTCTGGGAAGCCGTTGTCCACGATAAAGTCGCGGGCGGCTTCATCTACCTGCCAACCGGGGACGCCTGGTTTAAGGGCTGATTCTCCCGCTCTGATGGCTCCATAGATGACATCAAAAGCGTACTGTACATCTGGCGGCGCGACCGTTTCACCATCATCCAACACATACCACATACGCTGCAAATCAGAACAGTAATCGTTTTGGCGAATGCCCAAATCCATATGCAGCAAATGTCCTTTTTGCAATACCACATCGCCGGGCGCAGCATGGCCAACGGCCGAATCAGGACCACAGGTAACAATAGGGTTAAACGGTTTGGGCCAAGCATAATCCAGACCCATCTCGTCTACTCGTTTGTGTACAAAGTCGGCAATCTGGCGTTGGCTCAGTCCCGGCTTGGCGAATTGTTCTACATCGTCAAAAAGTTGTAGGGTGGTGGATACGGCCGTGCGTACTCGTTCAGTTTCTGCCTGGCTTTTACGGCCGCGTAAAGCCGCTATCAGTTTTTCGGCCGAAATAAGTCGGCCGGCATAAGGCGTTTCTTGCAGATGGTTTAGCAAAGCCAGATACAAGCCATGACTTAACCCATCGGCGGCCACATCATTGGCAGAATAGTTGATGGCAATGGTTTGGGGAGCGATACTGTCTAACGCTAACCGTAAATGTTTCCCAATACCCTGATCATAGCCAATGACCTGACTGTAGGCATCTAAGCCAGCCACATTTTCGGTATCAAAACGGCCGACGATGGCAACATGTTGGCCGTTACGGCATACCAAAAATGCAGATTGCCAGGTCACATCTACACCCGCAATTAATTCCAGATTCGGGTCTGGCGAAAGCGTCGTTTCGCGTACAAATGTCATCCACACATCTACATCAAATTCGTTTAGGATTTTGGTGGCTTGCGCCAGTTTTTCTTGAATGAGTTGTTTGTTGTTCATAATTTTTGAGTTTGCAAGTGTGCAAGTGATAACACCCTCATCACCTTACTCCCTCATCAATCCTCCTGGATGATGGCATCATAGATGGCTTGGAGATCGTCGTCGTTGTAGTAATGGATGACAACACGGCCGCCTTTGCCGCTTTTTTCGATGTTGACTTTGGCGCCGAGGGAGGTGCGGAACTGCTTTTGTAAGTCGGCCAATTCAGGGGGCAGTGTGGGGCGGGGTTTCGGTTTCGGTTTTTCGTCAGCCAGCAAGTTTTTGACCAGGGTTTCAGTCTGTCGATCATTGAGTCCAAGTTTGACAATCTGGTTCATAGCCGCGATTTGGGCTTCTGGGGTAGGCAAGAGGCTCAGGTTTTTAACCAGGCTTTCTGTTTGACGAACATTGAGGCCAAGTTCAATAATCAGGTTCATGGCTGCAGTTTGGGCTTTGGAGGTGGGCAGAGGTAGAAGAGCACGACCGTGCGCCCCACTAATCTCCCCATCTGACACCGCTTGTTGAATGTTAGCAGGCAAGTTAAGCAAACGCACCAGGTTGGCAACGGTAGATCGTCCCTTCCCCACTCGTTTGGCAACATCTTCTTGTGTCAGGTCAAACTCATCCATCAACTGCTGGTAAGCATACGCTTCTTCTAAAGGGTTCAGGTCTGCCCGCTGGATGTTTTCGATGAGGGCCAGTTCCAACATTTCCTGGGGCGTAGCTTCTTTGACAATGACGGGCACGCTCTCCAGCCCCGCTTTTTGTGAAGCCCGCCAACGACGTTCGCCAGCAATGAGGATGAATTGATTGCCCTGTTGGGTAACGATGAGGGGTTGAATGAGGCCATGTTCATTGATGGAACTGGCTAACTCGGTCAACTTTTCCTCATCCATGTGGGTGCGCGGCTGGTGGGGGTTGGGGATGATGGCTGTGATGGGGATCGATTGTACGCCTCCGCTCTCGTCACTGGTAACGGTAGGGATGAGGGCATTCAGGCCACGGCCGAGTCCACGTTTTTTACTCATATGGCTACTCCTGACACGGCCGTTTCCGGCACATCTCCCTGCAACAATTCGGCTGCCAGCACTTTGTAAGCCAGCGCGCCAGGAGAGGTGGGCGCATAGAAGTTGATGGGCTGGCCGTAACTGGGGGCTTCGCTCAAACGTACATTGCGGGGGATGATACTGCGGAACACCTGACCAGGAAAATAACGCCGCACTTCTTCCACCACCTGGCGGCTGAGGTTGGTACGGCTGTCATACATCGTCATGATGAGGCCACGAATGTGCAGATTGGGATTGAGATATCTTTGCACCAATTCGATGGTTTGGGTGAGTTGGGTCAACCCTTCCAGAGCCAGATATTCACATTGTACGGGAATGAGAATGCCGTCTTTAGCGGCCGTGAGGGCGTTAACAGTGAGCAATCCCAAGCTGGGCGGACAATCTATGAGGATGTAATCGTAACGGCCGTCCACCTGTTCCAGCATATTCCGCAAACGATATTCACGGCCGATGGCATTGACCAATTCCACCTCTGCCCCAGAGAGGGACGGGTGGGAAGGCAAAACATCCAATTTATACTCTGCCTGATGCAATCGCACTTCATCTAGCGGGGCTTCTTCTAATAATAAGTCGTAAGTAGAAGCGTCTAGCGTGTACTTATCGTAACCCATACCGGAAGTGGCGTTGGCTTGAGGATCCATATCTACCATGAGGACACGACGGCCGTTGCTGGCCAGGTACGCGCTCAGATTGATGACGCTGGTTGTTTTGCCAACGCCCCCTTTTTGGTTGGCAATTGCATAAATTTTACTCATAATTTTTGACCAGAGATTGGATACCTTCAATATCAATGCCTACTGTGCCGACGGAATGAGCGGCGACAGCATTAGCAAAATGGGCGGCATCCAGCGGGTCGCCAGTTTGATGGTAACGGATCAGATAGGCAGTAGCAAAAATATCACCCGCGCCGGTAGGGTCTACTTCTTCTACAGGAATACCGGGAACGCGGGTGGCGCCCTCACCTTGAATAACGATGCATCCGTGTGGTCCGGCCGTCAAAATCAGCAGTTTACATAGTTCCCAATATTGCCACAATGTGGCCGTATTGGGCAGGTCTTCGGGGCTGAGGATGACGACATCAGCCAGGGGCAGGATGTCGGCGGCCGCCTTCCATTTACCGGGGGTGATACGGCCGTCATCCCCCCAATCGCGTAGCCAACCTTGCGGTGTCAGACCAATGAGTGCATCAGGGAGTTGATATACAAAGTTCACATCCACTTCATTAATAATGGGCGCCAGATGGACAATCCCCGGATGCTGCCAATCGTCAGGCAAATGGTTGACAGTTAGCGGTTCGGCAATGGTGTGGATGGTTTGGATACGGCCGTCGGCCGTATAAACATTTTCAAAAGTAGTGGTATGAGCGGCCGGAATATTGACCCATTCCAAACCGTCCAAAATAGCGAGTCCTTCTTCATTGGCGGCCGCGCTGGTGAGAACGGCCGTGTGGCAGCCCAAAGCAGCAGCGACACGACCAGAATAGGTGACTGTACCACCAGGCATGTACCCGTCTGACATTACATCACGAGTAATATGACCAATCAACAAATAATCAATAGCTGTCATCAAGCAGAATTCTAACAGTTTGTCAGCCCAGGCCAAATAGAACCCAAATAACCCAACCACTTGCCACTTGCAAACTTGTCACTTGCATACTTGCAACTTACACTCTTGTTAGCTAAGATGGTGAAACTATGCGAGATAAATTATTCCGTCAACGGCCGTTGTTAACATTACCCCAAATACTCGTACTGGCTGCCATTATCGTGGCTTTATTTGTAGCCCTAGACTTGAATAAACGGGCACAGGCTGGCCGGTTGGTAGGTGTAGGTGAATCTTCATTGCAAACAGAGATCGATCTGGAAGTAACACGACAGGTTGAACTACAAGCCACATTGGAATATGTGCAAAGCGATGATTATATAGCCGCGTATGCTCGTAATGAGGGCGGCTATTTACTACCCGGTGAAAAGCGAATTGTACCTTTGATGATTGAAGTAACGCCTGCCCCTACCGCTCTGCCGCCACCGACGCCAGACCCGGTTGCAGAAGCACGGCAGTGGCAAGCATGGTGGCAACTTTTAACTGACGCCCCCCAACCAACTCGTTAAATGGATTTATTGCAGTTTTATATCATCACCTTATTATTTTTGCTGGCAACGGCCGTATGGCTGTGGCGTCAGGGAAGAGAACGAAGCCGTTTTGCCCATTCGCTTTACCTGCTTATGGGTTGGCAAGTGGTAGGCGTTGGCGTCAGTTTCCTGGCGACGGTGTACCCCCTCGGCAGCTGGCCATTTGTAGGTTTGCAAGCAGTGTCCTGGGGCTGCTTGTTATGGGGATTGGAACTAAACTGGCGGGGGAGCTTCGTCATCCTGTTATTGGGAATTGCGGCTGAACTGTTGTCCGTTTCGGAAGTACAAATCATGTTGTCCTGGGGGTTTATTATGTCCCTTCCCTTTGCTGCTTTGGCCGATTTGCGCCAGCGCAGCAGCTTCCCTATTTTTGCCGCCACGCCAATGTCTAAAAGCTTAAAACCAGTCGCCACAGAAGGGCACATTACGGCCGAAATGGTCGTGTCAGAGCAGCCCATTCTGGAATGTTTGACAGACGGGGTCATTATTTGTGGCCCCAGCGGCTTGATTTATTCCACTAACCAGGCGACGACGGTCATGTTGGGGGTAGCGGAAAACGGGCTGATTGGACGGCCGTTAACAGATATGTTAGCCCATTTCCCCATTTTGGAAGAATCTAGCCAGGAAAGAAAATCGCGCCACTTTGAGGTTAACGGCCGTACCATCGCCAGCCAGATGAACATCATTTACGATCAAGAAGGCGCTGCCCAGGGCACGGTCGTTATTTTACGCGACATCACCACTGAATATCAGGCCGAACTATCGCGGGACAATTTCCTGACAACTGTTTCCCATGAACTGCGAACTCCATTAACGGCCATTAAAGGGTATGTGGAACTGCTGCAAACTGGAAGCGGCGGCGAGTTAACCAGTTCACAACGCCTCTTTATGGAAACCATTCAGCGCAATGTCACCCGCATGGTAGATTTGATCAATAGTCTTATTTTTGCCGCCTCTGTGAAGGGGGGGCAAATGGAGTTCAAATCTGGTCCGGCTAATCTGCCGCAGCTTATCCAACAAATTAACCGCGAGATGACGCCGACGGCCGCTAAAACAAACCAGACCATTAAGATGGATATTGACAGCCGCCTACACTGGATTGATGCCGACCCGATTCATGTGGCTATGATTATTGAAGAACTGCTGGCTAATGGGATTAAATACGGCCGTGATGGCGGCGAAGTGCGTATAACTGCCAGTCTGGAAACAGAAGAATTTGCCGTCGTCAGTGTAACCGATGATGGTATTGGCATTGCCTCCGAAGACCAGACCCATATTTTTGATGATTTTTTCCGGCCGGAGTCGCGTGAAGAGCAGGTACGCAGCGGCGGTCTAGGCATGGGATTGTCGGTAGTACGGGCATTAGTGGAAGCGTATAACGGCCGTATCTGGTTTGAGAGCGTCCCCAACCAAGGCGCTACTTTTACCTTCATTTTGCCGACCCACCAACCCCATCCCCCCGAAGCCTTAACCATGCCCCAATTCATCAACTCACTAACCAACTAAGTCGCCATTGCTACAGTGTCCACCCACCCCACCAACACTTGCTATTCAACTTTACATATGATAGTATACCAGCCATAGTTTACATATTATTGGCGACATAATGTTTAAGAAAGCAAGTTTTAATCATTCTCCATGCAAACTAAAACAAGCCTCACAACTATAAAACAAAAGGGATAAGTGTATGAGCCGTCGAACAATCGCTATCTTGATTTTCATAGTTGGCATCCTAATTCTCGCCGGTGTTGGCGTCCTTTTTATCCTTCAACAAAATCAGCCTACGGCTCCGGCAGAAGAAGAAGGAGAGGGGGCTGCTCCCCCTACTGAAATAGAAGGTGAAACAGATACATCTGCCCCCCCCGTTTCAGGAAATAGTATAGATGTTGTTGTTTCTCTACAAACCGTGCCGCGTGGTCATATCATGACCGCAGACATCCTGGCTATTGATAAACGTGACCCAACCACGGTAGATAGTAATGTCATTACAAATACAAACGAAATCATTGGTCAATACGCCCGTACAGACATTTACCAGGGGCAAACCCTGACCCGTGATAAACTGGTAAGCGATATTACCCTGATTGGAGATAATCAATACGGGCCTTCCTCTTTAATTCCCCCGGGATTTGTAGCTCAAGCCGTTCCCCTTCGATCAGTAAATATTTCTGATCTGGATGGTAGTATCGCCAGTGTTGGTTATGGCGTTAGTGAAGGGGATTACGTGGATATTATGATTCTCTTTTACATGTATGACCTGGATGAAGAGTTTCAAACCTTGCTGCCCAACGACGCCGTCTTTTTCCAAGAGGAATTTAGAGAGAGTGTCGAGGAAATCTTTGCCGACCCGGAAAATGTTGATATAGAGAATGCCTTTATTTTCGCCATTTCTCCTTTTGGCCGCCTTGAGGAATTACCAACCGGAGACTTGGCACATATTGCTCCCAGAGAAGTTCCTCGAGAATTCATAATTGGCATGATTATTCAGAATGCAAAAGTGATTCAAGTAGGACAATACTTTCTGCCAAAACCGGCCGCAGCTCTCATTGCCACAGCTACGCCAACTGCTTTGCCGGAGGGAGAACCAACACCAGCGGTTACGGTTATTGCAGCCGGCCCCACAGCCACACCACGGCCGCCTGATGTCGTAACGGTGGCTCTGCAACCGCAACAACAATTATTGCTGCGTTACGCCATTCAAGTCGGCGCCGATATAGATTTTGCTCTGCGCGGCATTAATGACGGCCAGCTTTACGCTGTGGAAAATGTAGACCTGGATTTCCTCACAGACCGATTCAATATTGAGTTGCCACCGAATTTTGGGTACACCGTTGATAATGGTAGACCACAATTTTTAATTGGAATTGATATTACACCAACACCGCTTCCTGGGTCTGATGCTGGGGAAGACAGTTAGGAAGGAAGAACCAACTATGCGAGCAAGAACCTTTATTCTCCTGATTCTGGTGTTGATTGTTGCCGCAGTAGCCATCTTTTTACTGGTTACCACGATATCTGGCGGTGGCATTGCCAACCTTTTAGGAGGCGGGGGAACGGAACAAGTAGAAGAAGGAGAGTTAGGCGAAGAGCCGAGTCTGCCAACACCCACCCCTACTCCAGCCTCCCAACAAGTTGTTGTAGCCAAAGTACGTTTGCCTGTTGGTGAAATATTAACCACAGACATACTGGAGGTGGAGATGCGGCCCCTTACAAATGTGGCTTTGCAAGGGGGCTACACCTTTACAGATACCAAACAGTTGGTAGGACGCATTGTCAAAGTTGAAGTTTCTCGCGGTCAAGAACTTCTCAGTCCAATGATCGCGTTCAATCCCACCGATATTGCCGCCTTTGGTTCTGATCTGGCTTTATATGTGCCCACAGGAAAAGTAGCCGTAGCCCTACCGATTGATAGGTTTAATGCTGCTTCTTTGGCGATGCGTCCAGGCGATAAGGTTGATGTGGTAATGACCCTGCGCACGGTGGAAATTGATCCCGATTTTCGGTCAGCCTTACCCAATTTGGTTGAACGAGTCATTCAATCTGCTTTGCTTAACGGGCAGGCATTTTTATTCCCACCGGTTGATGAAGGTCGTTTAGAGTTTGTCCCAGAATTAGGACAGGTAGCGGCGATTGTTCCTGGCGCTCACGGGGGAATCGTTTCACAAGATTGGCCGATAGGCAATCCTGTTCCCAAGCGGGTTACACAGATGACCATTCAACAAGCTGAGGTGTTATATGTGGGGCAGTGGATAGATCCGCGTCGTTTAGAACGGGAACAGGAAGCGGCTCAAGTAGCAATTGAGGCGACTCAGGCCGCGGCGGTTGAAGGTGGTGAGCCGGTAATAATTGCGACACCAACACCAATTCCTTCACGATTAAACTCAAATCCTGGTATGGTTATTATTAGCATATCGGCTCAAGATGCACTGGCCCTGAAATATGCTCGCGAACGAGAGGTTAAGTTAGATTTGGTACTGCGTTCACCTGGCGACCAAACAGAATTTGTGACAACGAGTGTGAGCCTGCCTCAGATTATTGATCAGGGTGGCCTGGCAATACCAGAATCGGCAGATGTGGATTTATTTAATCCCGAAATCGACCCGTTACGACAGATTGGCGCCGAGGTGGATGGGGTTGGTTCGCCATAAAAAAGTTACTAACTTTCGGGATTCTGGTTAATTGATAAATGAATGTGTAAAAGGTGGCAACTTTCCCTAGTTTATTGAGAAGATACTTTAATCTGACGAAAACTCAGGTATAGAGTTGTAAATTGTAGAATTAGTCTCTGGCTATAAGCTAGGGACTTTTTGTTTCGTCGTTTGAAAGGAGATTGACTTGAATACAGAGTCAGCGGCCGTATATGATTCTTCCCGTTATGAACAGCCGTCAGTCACTGTAGATGTCGTTATATTCTCATTGGTAGAAGAAGATTTGAAGATGCTGCTGGTGAAACGAGAGAAACTGCCGTTTGCCAACATGTGGGCTATTCCAGGAGCATTTGTAGGCATTGAGGAATCATTGGAAGATGCCGCTGCCCGCGCTCTAGCTGAAGAAACTGGGGTTAATGATGTTTACACCGAGCAACTGTATACATTTGGTGAACCGCAGCGCGATCCCCGGACACGAGTTATCACCATCGCATATTTTGCTCTGGTTCCTCACGATGCCGTGCGCCACGAACCGGGGCGGGAAACAACGGAAACTCGTTGGTTTTCTGTCTTTGACCTGCCAAACCTGGCCTTTGACCATGACGACATTGTAGCGTATGCACTGACTCGTTTGCGCTATAAGTTGGAATACAGTTCGGTGGGTTTTCAACTGCTGCCAGATCAATTTACATTAACAGAATTGCAAAGAGCATATGAAACCATCCTGAGTGAGAAACTGGATAAACGAAACTTTCGCCGCAAAATTTTATCGGCAGACATTTTAGCAGAAACGGGGGAGAAAAAGCAGGATGGTGAGGGGCGACCGGCTAAACTGTATCGCTATCGAGATGATGCTGTAGCGGAAGTAAAAACCCGCCGCTTATTTCCGTAATTAAGAATCTTCAACCGTAACCCACAGTAGTTTTGTCATTTCCACACCCAAGACTATATCTTCACGGCCGACACGCAAACGCATAGGGCCATTAAATGGCGCCCGCCCCACAATCTCAAACTGTGCTTTGGGCACTAACCCCAGAGAAGCAAAATAGCGCAACCGTTCCGGATCATCTGTGCGGACGCGGCTGACATCTCCTTTATTCCCTACACCAAGATTTATAATGCAGGCATCTTTGATGGCAGGCAGTTCACCGGCGACGCTGGGGATAGGTTCGCCGTGGGGACAGCGGGTAGGGTCATGAGTCATTTCGGCCATGCGGGTGGCAATGGTGTCATTCAAACCTCTGCCTAAATCTTCAGCCAGCTCGTGAGTTTCATCCCAGGAAAAGCCCATTACATCTACCAAAAAGACTTCCAAAAGACGATGGCGACGCAGTTCTCGGAGAGCTTCTTCACGGCCGAGTTCGGTCAATTCAAAGCCTTGATAAGGTATATGTTTGACATAACCAGCATTACGCAGCCGCTTGAGCATTCGGGGTACAGCCGGAGCAGAGACATTGAGACGATCCGCCAGACTGGTGGTACTGACGGTAGGTGAATTTTCTTGCAGCCGGTAAATTTCGGCCAGATATTCACGCATGGCGGCGCTGGGTTGCATCTCAAAAATCACCCTGAAAAGAGCCATGAATTTTCACGAAAAACCCGTGAAAATTTGTGTAATTTGTGGCAGAAATTTTATTTATCGTGGTGCAGCTATACTGCATGTTTAACTCCAGATTTTTATCATTTTTTTGATAATATCTTATTATGTAGGGATGCGCCACACGGCCGTCAATCATGACTCCTCTTACAATTTCTCATTAAGTTCAACAATACTATCTTCAACCAAACCAATCAAATCAGTTAGCATGGCTGTGTCAAAGCGGAATTCTGCCCCGGCCAGGGCAAACAATTGGGGAAGCGTGCGTGTGCCGCCAAATGAAAGCGCCTGCCGGTACGCTGCCAGAGCCCCTTCATGATCAGTCAAGCTGTTACGCCATACTTGCAAGGCGCCAATCGAGGCCATGCCGTATTCAATATAGTAAAAAGGAGAACCAAAAATGTGCGGTTTGCGATGCCAGCCCGTCATGCGCGCCGCTTCATTTCCCAACCAATCAATACCGGGGATAAATTGCTCCCAAAGTTGATCCCAGACAGTGTCACAATGATGGGAATGGGTCGCTTCGGTAGGATGGGTGTACACCCAATGCTGAAACGCATCTACCACGACCATGTATGGCAGAAAGATAATCACATTTTCCAAGTGCTCAATGCGAGCGCGGGCCGCTTCTGATTCTGTATAAAATCCGCCGTTTGTTCGTGTCAAATTGGGCGCAGCCAATAGTTCCATAGACATCGAAGCAACTTCGCAAAATTCCATCGGGGCCTCAATTTGCCAGACGAGGGAGAGGGCGGCCGTTTCAAAAACGTGGAAAGCGTGCCCAGCCTCATGCAGCATCGTTTGCACATCGTCATGCAACCCGGTTCCGTTCATGAAGATAAACGGCCGTCGCCGCAAAGCCAATGTACTGCAATATCCCCCTAACGCTTTACCTGGTCTCGTATCTAAATCCAGTAAATTGTCTTCGGCCATCACAGCCACATAACGACCCAATTCAACATCTAGCTGGCTAAAAATGTTCAGGCTACCTTGAATGAGTTCATTTTGCGTTTTATAAGGCGCCAACATCGGCGCATCATACGCATCTACCAAAAGGGCACGTTCAGGAACCCAATCCCAGGGAAAGATTGTCTCATAACCCAAACGCTCCTGCTTGCGGGCTAAAATGCGCCGCACGGCCGGGACGGCAACAGCTTTAATGGCTTCGTGGAAGATGACACAATCTTCTGGCGTGTAATCAAAACGGCCTTTTTCCCGAAAAGCATAAGCGCGATAATCTGACAAACCGGCATTGGCCGCAATTTGTTGGCGCAAGGTTAGCATCTGGGCATAAATATCGTTGAGTGTACTCCGTTTGTCCAACCAGAGATTAGCAATCGTTTGCCACGCTTGCTGGCGAGTGACCCGGTTTTTGTCCCTGAGAAAAACAGCTAACTGGCTCAGGTTCTTTTCCTCGCCGTGCCAGTCGGCCGCCATGCTGCCGGTGATTTTGTCATATTCATTGTCCAGTTTGGCAACGGCCGTTTGCAAAGGAATATTTTCGGCGCGGAACAGGTCAGCTTCATTTTTTAGATTACGCAGCGCCAGTTCCATATCGGGCACGGTCGTACCGTTAAAATCAAATGCCAGCAGTCGTTCTTTCAGTTGCTGGTCTGCCATTTCTGCGGGGGGAAGGACATTGTCAACATACTCTAAAAATGTCTGCTCTTTATCCTTATCGGTCGTATCCAGCGATTTTTCAATATAAATCATAGCCGAAGCTTCCCAAAAAAGGCGGCTGAGGTCAGACCAATCATGCAGCCATTGTTGGATGGTGTCGGGGGTTAACGGCCGTGATTGCAATTCCTCATAATACGGCGCAAATGAGGTCCATTGACTGGGATTAATCTCGTCAATTGAAGTGGGTAAAGGGGGATTTGACATCAAGAAGCTCCTCTGTAAATGTAGAACAAAACGCTATTTTGTCCATGCAAGACAGTGTGCTACGGATTTTCATTCATGGTGCGCTGCGGCGCATGTCGTCTCCTGTGAAAATGGAGATTAGAGATTAGGAGATTCAATCTCTAAATAACAATTGAGACGCAAAAAAACTCTTGCTCCGGTGCAAGAGTTTGCAGAATCTTGAGGCGACGACCGGATTCGAACCGGTGATAAAGGTTTTGCAGACCTCTGCCTTACCACTTGGCCACGTCGCCTAAATGGAACCGGCAGGCAAAATGCCTGCCGGATTTAGAGCGGGCAACGAGATTCGAACTCGTGACCTTCTCCTTGGCAAGGAGACGTTCTACCACTGAACTATGCCCGCAAATAATTGATTTCCTTGTAAACCATATGCCAGGACCCAGACTCGAACTGGGGACTCCTGCATTTTCAGTGCAGTGCTCTACCAACTGAGCTATCCCGGCGAACACATTAGCCATGCTGTTTAAGAAGACGAGCCGGATTCTATCTAAACGATAAAGGGCTGTCAAGTTTTGTTAACATTTGGTAATCGGGTTAAACTTATAGGTGGGAGTGGTTGTGTCCCGGTGGGCGCCCCAGTCTTCAAAACTGGTGGCCGGTTGCCCCGAGCAAGCGGCGGTGGGTTCGACTCCCATCCTCTCCCGCCTTTTTCGTAACCCATATTTCGTATACGGTGTCGGTTTACGGATTACGTTTTACGGATAACCGGTAATGTGCTGGTTGCAGCGTATCTGGGGCGGTAGCGGCGACGATGAGAATGGGCTGTTTTTCGTCCTGGTTGATGGTGAGGTTTACGGCCGTTGTCTGATCCTCATCAAGCGGCAAATTGGTAACGGAGGGGATGCCATCACCAAAGGTAATGAGCTGTAGGTGCCAATTTTGAGGCGCTGCGGCTGTTGCCCGTACAAACCCTGCCACCTGCCATCCGCCCATCTCCGATTCAGCATCATCATAAAAACCAATTTCCGGCACGGCAATATTGTCCAGAGCAAAACCACCATAGTTAACGGCTTGATCGGTCACATATTCAAAGCGCAGTTGAATTTCCCGGCCAGCATAAGGGGTTAAGTCTACTGTTTCCTGTACCCAGGCCTGGGTTTGCCCGGTGTAAAAGCTGTCGGCTAGGGCTATTTCGGCCGGGTCATCCTGGTGGTTTTGGCCGAGCATGTGGGGGGCGCTGAGGGGAGTCCAGCTACGGCCGTCGTCCTCTGAAATGGATATATACGCAAAATCATACCCATGTTCCATGTCCACATATGCTGCATACTCAAGTGTGGCTTTCTCCACAGCGCTCAAATCTACGGTTCGTGTCAGGCGAGGATTGCGACTGTTGCCACGCTGGCCCAGCCACATCATTTGCCCAGAAACAGGCGTAACAGGTAAGAGAGGTACGACCGTGCTGCCTATAAATTCAATCGTCAGCGACCCGTCGGCCGGTAAGGTGTAATAATCGGCCGCATATTGGGAGACAGTCGTTTCTTGAACGGCCGGTAAGGTTTGAATGGGGGTAGTGGTGGCCGTGTTCAAACCCACATTTCCAAACTGATAAAACGGTGGCGCATTGGGGTGGTTGTGAATCGCCAACGCAACCAGCCAATCCAACCAGAGTGTCAGGCCATTAACAGGCAAATTATGCTGGGCTGCCAATGCGTCAATCGCCTGTAGGCCGGGCGCTGTATGTTGGGCAAACTGACGGTATATGTCTGGCCCTAGCTGATCGTAAATATATCTGTTAAGCAAATATCCCTGCCCGTAGTGGGAGGTTTTGTCCCCATTGGTCCAACTGTTTAACTGTTGGTCGGGGTTTTCCAGAAAGCGATTACCCCGTTCCTGGGCATTGGCAGGACGGCCGAGCAAATCTTCGGCTAAGGTGGCTGACCCTTCCACTTCCCAGCCAATATCCCCTTGATCGTAATTGTCTTCGATCATATGGCGGAATTCGTGGCCTAAAACATTCAGGTAGAACTCTGTGCCAAACCAATCCATATTCATCACGAACATATCACGTTCGTTGGAGTTGGGTTGTACGGTGCGGGGTAAATTATCACGGCCGTTGAAGTAACCGGCCAGCCCACACTCCTGGGTGGTAGCCAAAGTTACATCACAAAGAGCCAATGGAGACGCATTTACAATATGCAGATGATCATCCCCATCTATGCCGGGGATTAACGGCGGGCCAAAATAGTTGACGGCCGTGTCATACAAATCATCAAACGCGACTGTAATCGTATTAACGTCATTTTGGTTAGGTCGGTATGAACCAGAGCCGGTATCAAACCAGAAATATGCCCGTTCACTGATACCCAACAAAACAGCATCAATCTGCCCCACTTCGTTGGTATCGTTATTGGTGATGTTGAAAGTTTCTTCCTGACCGATAGACAAGGGATCATTGGCAACTGGCAATTCTGGCAGCCCGGACAGACCACGATATGCGGCCGCCAATTGCACATCATCTCGGAGAGGCGGGCTGGATTGGGATAATAGTTGGGCGGTGCGCTGTTGTTCTGGGGTAACGGCCGTGCGTGCCAGGTCTGGCAGCGGGGGGATAGGCGATTGCCAGACGGGTGGTGGGTTATCTGGCATAACTTCCTCAGCCACAATGCCACCCGGT
>JAAEOP010000037.1 GCA_024223125.1 Chloroflexota bacterium | reverse complement strand
CCAGCCACAATAAGCCCCACCACTTCTGAATCCATCCGGTAATCGGCATAGGGGTCATATTCCACACCTTCTTCCAGGCCGGATTGGATGAGTTGGGTGAGCAGACGGCCGTAAACCCCTGTGCCTGTCTCATACCCCTGAAACGCCCCCGAACCGCTGGCTATGGCATGTTTGCGCCGGGCATCTTTATACCCCTTTTCATCCACGCCAATATTCCAATCTTGAATCACATCTCTGGTAATTTCCAATGGTAGACCATAGGTAGCATACATATTAAAAGCCATCTCGCCAGGAATGACATCCTCACCCTTTTCCTTTAATTCCTGCACTAATTCATACAGATGGATGAGGGCTTTATCCAGCGTGCGGGCAAAACGTTCTTCTTCCTGGGTAATAGTGTGCAGAATATGATCTTGCCGCAGCGCCAATTCCGGGTAGGCATCCCCCATCTGTCCAATGTACACTTTAGCCACTTCGGCCATAAAGGGTTGGTTGAACCCAATTGCCCGCCCAAAACGGGCTGCCCGCCGGATGATCATGCGCAGCACATAACCGGCCCCGGCCGCACCCGGCCTTACCCCGTCGCCGATGATGAATGTGGCCGCACGGCCGTGATCAGCAATAACCCGGTAGCCTGTAAACTGTTCTTCTCGTTCCGCATCAGAATCGCCCAATAGTTCCTGCACTTTGGCCATCGCCGGTTGGAAGAGGTCATTGTCGTAATTGACTGGTGTTTGTTGCACGACACTGGTCAGCCGTTCCAGCCCCATACCCGTGTCTACACCCGGTTTGGGCAGCGGCGTGCGTGTCCCATCCTCAGCTTGGTCAAACTGCATAAAAACCAGGTTCCATATTTCCAGCCAGCGGTCACAATCATTATCTAGCAGTACCGAACAATCTGGCTGGCCGCAGGTACACGCTTCTGGCCCCCAATCGTAATGGATTTCGCTGGTGGGGCCGCAAGGGCCAACGTCACCCATCATCCAGAAGTTGGTTTCGTCACCCATGCGTAGGATGCGTTCTTCAGGCGCGCCAATCTCGTCTTTCCAGATGTTGTACGCTTCATCGTCACTGGTATGCACAGTGAAGTAGAGCCGGTCTGCGGGAACGTCGCACACTTTGGTGATGAAGTTGTAGGCAAAAAGAATGGCTCCTTCTTTGAAATAATCGCCAAAGGAGAAGTTGCCCAACATCTCAAAAAAGGTGTGGTGGCGGGACGAGGGGCCGACGTTTTCCAGGTCATTATGCTTGCCCTGGACACGCATACATTTTTGAGAGGTGACGGCGCGGAGATACGGCCGTTTCTCCTTCCCTAAAAATGTATCCACAAACTGATTCATGCCCGCATTTGTAAACAGCAGCGTGGGGTTATCATGCTGCGGTAGCGGCGCGCTGGCCACAATTTCATGTCCCATTTCATTGTAAAATTCTAGAAACGCAGTGCGTATTTCCGTGCTGGTCGTTAGTTTCATTTTTACTTCCCTCTTTTCCGTATTCGGTATTCCGTTTAGGACAACAACTCAATAAAATCGGTGAAAGAGAGATTGCCGAAGTAGGAGGTTAGGTTTTCGTTTTGTAAAGCTTCGCTGAGGCTGTCTTTGTCGTAGCGCAGGCCAATCAATTGTTGTTCTAGAATGGAGACGGGTTTGAGTCCGGCAAAGTCGCCGTAGAATTTGATTTGTTGGATACGGCCGTGAACCACATCAATCCGAACTTCAATTGTACCTACGCCCTCATAACGGCCGTGTTTCTGCGCATTGAATTGGGGGGCACGGCCGATGTTCCATTCCCACGTTTGGTAGCGGGTTGCGGCAATCTCGGCGATTTTATCCCAATCGACGGCCGTGAGTGGGTAAGTGGATACAGCCCCGTCGTCAAATAGTTCCTTGAGCAGCGTTTCTCTAAATTGGTGAATTTCCATCTCCACCGGCAGCAGTTCCCGGATATTGGTCACAAAGTTGCGGATAGATTGTACCGCTTTGGAACTGATTTCTGCCTGACGCGGGTTGAGAGCCTTGAGCAAGGTTTCCAGATTGCTGTCAAACAGAAGGGTTCCGTGGCTGAACATACGTTGGGCGGTCGCGTATTGGGCATTGCCGGAAATCTTTTTGTTGTTGGCAAAGATGTCGCTGCGGCCGCGACATTCAGCCTCCACCCCCAGCTTGTTCAGGGCACGGATGACTGGTTCGGTGAAGAGGGCGAAGTTGTGTAAGTTTTCACGGCCGTTGGTAATAAAGCTAAAATTCAAATTCCCCAAATCATGGTACACAGCGCCCCCCCCTGACAGCCGACGCACGACGTGAATATCGTTTTGCTTGATGAAGTCGGGGTCTATCTCTTGGATACTGTTTTGATTGCGACCGATGATGACGGCCGGTTCATTGATGTAAAAAAGGAGCAGCGGCCGTTCGCTTTGTACGTTGCGTAATAAATGTTCTTCCAGCGCCAGATTCCAACGTGGGTCAGTTCTATTTTGATTATTTACAAAAAGCATAAAAACTCCCAATGGTTAATTATCAATGGTTAATTGTACTGCAAACCGCCTATTGTGCATGGTTTACAACTGGGCAATATTCAGCATTTGCTCCCACCTTTGCCCCTTCGTATAATATGTTAACTGCCATCATCTAGACCGGTAACACAAGGAAAAATGTCATGATCCAATTTGGCCGTTACCAAGACCTCAAAGAAGTAGGACGGGGTGGTTTTGCCACCGTATACAAAGCGCGAGACTCCAAACTTAACCGGGCTGTGGCTTTGAAAGTGTTGCATGCCGGTTACGGCCGTGACCCCGAATTTGTGCAGCGTTTCCAACAAGAAGCCCAAACCATTGCCCAATTCAGCCACCGCAACATCGTTACCATTTACGAAGTTGGCGAGGAAGAACGACAGTTGTTTATTGCCATGGAATTTTTGTCTGGCGGCGATCTTCAAGTGTGGCTCAACCACAAAAGGAAATCGCTAACTGTCCCCGAAGCCATCCTCTTTCTAAAACCAATCGCCAGCGCCCTGGATTACGCTCACAAGCGCAGCGTCGTGCATCGGGACATCAAGCCCAGTAATATTATATGCTGCAACAGAGTGACGATGATTTGCGCGTGATATTGACTGATTTTGGGCTGGTCAAGGCCATGGAAAGCAGTGTGGCCCTGACGATGACCAACCAGATGTTAGGGTCGCCGGAATACATGGCCCCGGAACAGGCTGACCCCAACAGGCGTGATGAGATTGGCCCCCACACCGATTTGTATGCCTTTGGCATTGTGGCTTACCAGATGTTAACTGGCCGTGTCCCTTTTCCGGGCCAATCCAGCAGCACGTTGTACGCTCAAGAGTACAAACCTGTGCCGCCGCCTCAAGAATTGAATGAGAATTTGTCGCCGAAAGTGGCTGAGATTCTGGTCAAGATGTTGGCTAAAGCGCCAGACGGCCGTTACCCTACAGCGATGGCTTTTGTGGAAGCGTTGCAGGAATCTGTGCAAACGGCCGTCCAAAGCCAACAACGTGAAGCCCAGGTAGCCCCCTTGTATAGCAACCTGCTAACAGCAAAAAAGACGGGTGACTGGTTGCAAGTGATGACCCTGGCTGCCCAAATTGATGTGCTGCTGCCTGATTATAAGGATGTTGCGGCCGTGCAAACCGAAGCGCGCCAGGCGTTACAAGTCCCCGGCACTTCCCAAGTGCCGGGGACTTCCGACGATACCCTGGAGCCAGACCCTTCGGAAAGTATTACAGAACTGACGCCGCAAAAACCAGAACGGCCGACGGAGAAAACGCCCCAACCCCAAGTCCCCGGCACTTCCAAAGTGCCGGGGACTTCGCAACCGCGGGGGACTTCGGGTATGCCTGCCTGGTTGAAATGGGGCGGCATTGTTGTGGCTTTGATGATTGTCCTTGTCGGTGGATATGCAGTTTTCGGAGGCGGTGGAAATGATCTAGATGATGTAACGGCAGAAGCTATCGAAGGATGGGAACGCCCCGAAGATGGCATGATAATGGTGCGTGTGCCCGGCGGCACATTTTCGATGGGCAGCAATGATAGCAGCGGTGACGAACGGCCGGCACATGATGTGACTTTGGACGCCTTCTGGATTGACCAGACAGAAGTGACCAACGAACAATTCGCCCAATTCGCGGCCGATGCCAACCATGTGACAACCGCTGAAAAGGAGGGTGATGGGTGGGTGCTTACCGGATCAGAGTGGGAAGAAATTGAAGGTGCGGATTGGCAGCATCCTGCCGGCCCCGGCAGCAATTTAGATGGATTAACACAACACCCGGTTGTGTTAGTTTCATGGGAGGATGCCGCAGCGTACTGTGAATGGACGGGCGGCCGTCTCCCCACCGAAGCCGAATGGGAATATGCGGCCAGAGGTGAAAATAGCTTGACGTATCCCTGGGGAAATGAATTTGACGGCGATAATTTGAATTTCTGCGACGCGAATTGCCCGTGGGAAGATTGGAAAGATGACAGTGTGGATGATGGTTATGAATTTACCGCCCCAGTGGGGTCATATTCTAAAGGAGATAGTTGGGTAGGCGCATCTGATATGGCAGGCAATGTTTGGGAATGGGTTGATGACTGGTATGACAGTGATTATTATGCTGATTCGTCTACCAACAACCCAACTGGACCATCTAATGGTGAATTCAAGGTGCTGCGCGGGGGCAGTTGGGACAGCCTTGCTCTCAGCGCGCGGTCGTCCGACCGTAGCTACGGCACGCCCTCGGTACGGAACGACTACATCGGGTTTCGGTGCGCGGCCCCAGGCATATGATCTCCTGAATTTCTGTTTTCTGGGCTTCTTCTAACCATTCAAAGTCCCCGGCACTT
>JAAEOP010000036.1 GCA_024223125.1 Chloroflexota bacterium | reverse complement strand
TTTTATTGGTCGCGAGGATGGAGAAGCCGAGGTGTACGTCATGCCGGCGGTTGGTGGTCCGGCCACTCGTTTAACCCATCTGGGGAGTATCACCACCGTGCTGGGCTGGACTCCGGACGGCAAAAAGATTGTATTTGCCAGCACCGCGACGCAGCCGTTTCAGCGCTTGACCCCACTTTACACCATTAACCCTGAGGGGGGCCAACCCGAGCCGTTAGCCTATGGTCCGGCCCAATCTATCTCTTTTGGCCCTGAAGGTGGGGTTGTGCTTGGCCGCAAAGCGCAGGAACTGGCCTATTGGAAACGATATCGGGGCGGCAGAACCGGCGAAATTTGGATAGATACCAAAGGCAACGGCCGCTTTAGATCGTTACTCAAGTTAAAAAGCAATCTTGTTAGCCCAATTTGGTTAGGCGAGCGTATCTATTTTTTGTCGGACCACGAGGGGGTGGGCAATCTCTATTCCTGCACGCCCAGAGGCACAAAGATTCAGCGCCACACGCATGAAAACAACTACTACGTGCGTCGTCCCGCTACAGACGGCACTCGAATCGTTTATCAAGCCGGGGCC
>JAAEOP010000035.1 GCA_024223125.1 Chloroflexota bacterium | reverse complement strand
GCGTTGGTCAAGCC
Source organism: Chloroflexota bacterium (assembly GCA_024223125.1). The sequence goes on along the minus strand of JAAEOP010000035.1, from coordinate 19,707 downwards.
GGGGCCGGGCAGCGTTATGATGGCCGCCGGTTTGCCCGTCGCTCTGGCATACCCATCAGCCATGAAAGCAGCTCCTTGCTCATGCCGCACCGTAATTGTTTTTATTGTCGGGTGACGATACAGGGCATCAAAGATAGGCATACTGTAGAGGCCGGGAATTCCAAACACCATCTCAATACCTTCGCGTTCTAAACATTTCACAATCGCTTGCGCGCCAAAAATTTCAGTCAAATTTCTTTCCTTTCGTATCAAACTCAACGACCAGTTTTTCCAGACCAACTTCGGTCAACTTCCGCGCCGAGGGTATGCCTTGTTTGTCTAATTCACGTTGTTTTTGGAATTCGGCCAGCGCCTGTGCAAAATCTGTCAACGTAGCCTGGCTTTCCTCAATCTGCCTGATAATACGGCGGGGCAGTTCGTCGGCTTCCAGACCAATGCCCAGCCGTAGATTGAAGGCACGGCGCAAATACCAGGCGCGTTCGCCGACTCGGTTCAAATCTGCGGGAGTGTAGGGAATGCCGGTAACGGCCGTTAACAATCGTACCGTATAATCCGTATTCAACGCCCCCGCCAGGAATTGACAATATACCATCGAACTGTTAGCCCCCGCCAAATTCATATGGCCGATACTCTCGCGTACCCACGCTTCGTAAGTGCTATCATCCCAATCCCAGGCTACCCCTTCCTCATTGTGCGTTGCCCCGCGCGGCAAAGTAGCATAAGCGATTTCCAGACCGCGCAGGGCACGGGGATGGTGGAATGGCAACTCCAATCCCTTTACTTGAATAGCAAAATTCAGCCCGCCGCCAATGATCTGCGCGGCACGGCGTGTTCCCTGAGCCAACAAAGTCCCCAATCCCGGCTGATTCTTACCCATGCGCCGCACCAGTTCTTGCACTAGCTGCGGGTCGCCCCACTTTAATTCCAGGTCGTCGTCAATCTGTTTATCTGTAAGGATGCCCTTCTCGTGCGCTTCCAACGCCCAGGCAATGGTGGCTCCGGCGCTGATTGTGTCTAAACCAAGCCGGTTGCATAAATCCCCCGTTTGAATGACGATCAGCGGATCATTGGTCTGGGTTTGCGTTCCCAATCCGGCCAGACTTTCATACTCCGGCCCGGCAAGGCGACCCGTTTCACCCTCGATTTGGGTAGCTGTCACTGTCCATTTACAAGCCACCGGGCAGGCGTAGCATGTATCTTGTTTGGTGGGGAATTGCGCTTGCATCGCCGGGCCTGTGATTTTGTCGGCCTTATCCGTTCCCCATTCACTGACTTCTAAATTCCAGTTCTTAGCCGTCAGGTCGGCCATTTCAATCGCAATTGGTGTGGCAGCGGCCGTGCCCCCACCGCGCCGGATGACCTGAATGAAGTCATGGGCGTTAAATAGCTTGATGGCTTCCTGTTTAAGCGCCTTAAAAGCCTCTGGATCGGCAATAGGAACCGGCTCTTTGCCACGAGCCACCAATGCCTTTAACCGTTTACTACCGGCCACAGATCCCAGCCCACAGCGGGCGGCCACATTGTTCCCCTGATGATGTACCAATGAAGCCATCGGTACTTTATTTTCTCCGGCGGGACCAATGGTGATAATTTCTGCTTTGGGATATTGGGCTTGGAGATGGTTTTCGGCCGTGTATGTTTCTAAGCCCCACAGGTCAACGGCCGTTTCCAAGTACACTTCATCTTCCAAAATAACCAGTGTCACCGGTTCCGGGGAGATACCGCGCAGAAGAATGGCATCATATCCGGCGCGTTTGAGCTGGGTGGCAAAATAACCACCCAGCGACGCTTCACCCCATAGGCCGGTCAGGGGAGATTGTGCTGCCACGACCAGCCGCCCTGTTCCCGCCCAGGTTGTGCCGCTGAGCGGTCCAGCAACCAGCGCTAACACGTTGTCGGCGCCAAGGGGATCGGCAACGGCAGGTACATTGTCGTAAATGAGCTGTGCTGCTAATCCAATGCCGCCAATTGTTTCCTGATAGAGCAAACGTGGCAAAGAACGGACACTGATTTCGCCGCTGGTTAGGTTGATGTCTAATATTCGTTCACGCCAGCCAAAAGTCATAACTTTCCTCGCATACGGCCGTTTATCGCCAACCATTTCAATGCCATCGTCAGCGTATCTTGCAGAGGAGGATGCGTTGTAGCAAAGGTTTGGCAGAAGTTGTGAACGGCCGTTTCTCGTCCCAAGCCTACTACCGGCAGCAGGCCCACCAACGTCCTCGCTGCCTGTCCCGGATGCAACTGTCCTAACTGTTCCTGATGTTCTAATAGCCAATTCCACATAAAGTCGGTGGCCGCCGGATTAAACACGGTGGCGGCAATCATGTGAATGCGCTGGCTTTTAGCAACCTCCTGCCAGTTGTGGGCTAAGGCTTGCTGCAGCTGGTTAACCTGGGGCAGTTGCCCCAAAGCTTCCAAAATGAGAACGGCTTCTGCTTCGGGCAGATCAGGCGTGTGCAGTTTTTCTAGCAGAATAGGTAAAGCATTGGGATGGGTCATCGCGCCCAGTTTGAGGATGGCGGGGAGAATATTGGTGACAACGGCCGTGCCGTCATCCCATTCTGCAAATTGCCTCCTGCCAAACTGTCGCACATCTTCTGAACCGAACAGCCCCGCCGCCCACAGCAGTTCCTGCCGCAAGCGCACCTGCTGATGATTTTCGTTGGACTGGGGCATCATGCTGGTGGCCTGCAACCCCTGCTTGCACAGGACACGTCCCACATTGATGATTTGTGGCCGTTGGGCGGGTAGCAGCAGGTACAATTGGCGCAAATTTTGAGCGATGTCTAGCAGAGGCAAGTAGTGTGTTTCCGCTGCAAAGTGGCCGGCGACAAAGGCCAGATAGTCGGCTGCGGCCACATCGCCGCGCCGCATGAGGGCGAATAAATCGTTTTGTACGTTGAAGCTGTCCAGCTCGTTCAACTGTCCAACACTAATCAACTCGCCCAGCGCGGCCAGATTGGCAGCATCATATTGCGCGCGGTAAAAGCTGGTCTGGTTGTGGTTGAGTTTGCAGGCACGGGTATGAGGGGGGAGGGAAACGGCCGTTTCCGCTTCATGAAAAATAATCGTTTCCTTTTTATGCACGCCATCTTCTCCGATGATGAGCAGTTCGATGGGGATCGGCCACAGTGCGTCGGAGTCGTTTGGCGAGAATGTGAATCGCTGTTGGCGCAAATGGAGGGTGCTTTGGGTACGAACGGCCGTTACCAACGGAAAGCCCAGTTGGTAAATCCACGCCTCGGCAAATTGAGATACATCCTGCTGTACCACCGCACTAAATGCGTTCCAAAACTGCTGCGACGTGATGCTTTTGAATTGGCAGGTATACAAATAATGGTTTAGTCCACGCCGGAACGCTGCGTCACCCACGTAAGCGGCCAACATGCGTAAAACGGCCGCGCCCTTGTTGTACACAATGGGCGCATTAGACGGTGTTGGAGCCGGATTGCCCGTCAATGCCTGACCGGGTGGCAACTCAATGGGCACGGTTTCCAGCAAGCCATCTCTATCCAGACCAGAACGCATCCGGTCAGCGGCAAAATCGTGCCAGATATGCCACTCCGGGTAAAGGGCGTGGGGAATGACAAAAGTGAAGTAGGTGGCAAACGATTCGTTGAGCCACAGATATTTCCAGTCGGCGGGGGTGACAAGGTTGCCAAACCACATATGGGACACTTCGTGGGCGATGATCTGGCCGATCAGAACTTTGGTGGAGAAGGGTGTCTGGTCGGGATAGACGAGCATTATGTCTTCGCTGTGGCGAATGGCGCCGTAATTTTCCATGGCGCCAATGGAGTCCGGCATGGCGATGAGGTCGCATTTGCTGAGGGAGTAGAGAATGCCGGTGTACTCTTCGCAAAATTGGAGCGATTTTTGGCCGATGTTGAGAGCGTAACGGCCGTATTTCCCCTTGCCCGGCGCAGTCAACACCCGCACCCGAAAGCTGTCGGTATCGGCATGAATGGCATCAAATTCGCCAATGCCCATAAAGATGAGGTAGGTGGACATGGGGGGCGTGCGTTCAAACTGCACTCGTTTTTTACCGTTGCCGATAGGGGTTTGTTTGAGAATGGCCGTGTTGGAAACGGCCGTTAATCCCTCATCCACCAGTAGTTCAATGTCAAACGTTGCCTTCTGGCCTGGATGGTCAAAGCAAGGAAAGGCACGGCGGGCGTCGTTGGCCTGGAATTGGGTGGAGGCCATGTACCGGATACGGCCGTCTACCTCGTACCGGCTGCGGTACAGCCCGGCGTATTGGTCGTTGATCGCGCCGTAATAGTCAAGGGTTACTATAAAACGCCCCGGTACGCTTTCTGGGAGGCTAATGACAACTTCCTGCCGGGAGGCGTTCATGGAAAATGAGTAATACAGAGATACGTCTCCCTGTTGCAGCTTGCAGCTCTGAATTGTTAGTTCGTTAGCGTTTAATACAATATCTTTTACAGCATCATCTGACTGGATATGAATATGGACTTTTCCGTTGAAGGTGAAATTTTCCAGATCAGGTTCGAGATATATTTTGTAATGGATTGGTCTCATAGTTAAAATCCCGCTTCAATCATGCCTGTATAATATCCTGAAACTGCTCCCTCACGCGGAAATGTTGAATCTTTCCCATCACGTTTTTAGGCAGTTCAGTGGTGAAAATGAAGCGGTGCGGGAGTTTGTAACGCGCCAATTGTTTTCCCAGAAACGCGCTTAGTTCTTCGGCCGTAACTGACATTCCTTTTTGCAAAACAATTACGGCTACTGGGAGTTCCTGCCAATTTTGGTCAGGGATACCGATAACGGCCGTTTCCGCAATTGCCGGATGGGTATACAAAACACGTTCTACTTCAGCCGGATATATATTTTCACCGCCAGAAATAATCATGTTCTTCTTTCGGCCGCGAATATAATAGTAACCATCCTCATCCCGGTAGCCAATGTCTCCAGTGTGATACCAGCCGTTGCGTAAAGCTGCGGCCGTGGCAGCCTCGTTCCCCCAATATTCAAACATCACGTTAGGACCTTTCACCAAAACTTCCCCTTCCTGGCCGGACGATAATTCATTCCCATCATTGTCTACAATACGCACCTGGCAATGCAACCCAGGCATTCCAACTGAGCCGTGCTTGCTAAAATCGGAGTCAGGTCGTTGGTAAATGGCGATAGGGCACGTCTCTGTCGAGCCGTAAACTTCCAATACAACGACCCCTTTTTCACGCCAGGTATCCGAGGTATGTTTAGGCACAGTTGTTGAACCCGTCAACAAAATACGCAAGTTAGAGAAATCAGTATTTGCCCACAAGTCAGAGTCAATACATGCTTGCATGGTGGTCGGGACGAGGCAAACGAGAGTGGGTTTGTCGTCGGTGATTGCTTCTAGTGCCTGATCAGGGTGAAAGCGCCGGTGCAGGGTAATTGTTGCCCCGCAGTGCAATGCGGGGGTTGTCTGATTGTTCAGTCCCCCAACATGGAACATGGGCAGCGGCGTCAGGATGTGATCCTGGCTGGTCATATCGTGCATGTGGATGCTGTTAATGGCATTCCACTGCAAGGCGTTTTGAGTGATAACTGAACCTTTTGGCCGGCCGGTTGTGCCGGAAGTGTACACAATCAGCAGCGGGGTTTCTAAGGTGACATGCGGGTTATAGCTATCGCCAGCAGTATATGTTAGCAATTCGTTCCATTGAAGACCGTCTACAGGGGTAAAGTCCAACCCGACAATCTGGATGCGCGGCATTGCCGCGCCCGCCGGCTCAATTAAACCGGTAAAAGATTCCTCGAGGAATAAAACTTTGACTGAGGCATCCTGCAAGATGTACAGATGTTCTGGGATGGCAAGACGCCAATTCAGGGGAATCATCATTGCACCCAGGCGGGCGCAGGCAAACAGGAGAATCAGGATTTCCGGGCTGTTATAACCAAGCAGGGCAACGCGGTCGCCACGACCAACGCCTAATTCCCATTTAAGGATTTTGGCAACTGTTTCTACCTGAACGGCCAGTTCAGCATATGTCATTTCGCGCCCTTCACATCGCAGAGCAACTTTATTAGGCGAAAAATCAGCGTTTCGTTCAATCCAATTTGCAACATTCATTGTCTCACCTTTCTTTGGGGGAATCTTTATTTACATCTCTACCCGGTTAATACGGCCAGTCGCTACGGCCGTTGTCTGAACAATAGCGCCCCCTCGCATGACCATTTGTACCTGCCGCAGGACCGAAATATCGTCCAGGGGATTGCCCCGAACAGCTACGATATCTGCCTGTTTTTCGGTTTCAAGCGTACCGATTTCTGCATCCAGCCGCAATGCTTTGGCCGCCATCACTGTGCTGGCTACAATGGCCGCCATGGGCGACATACCCAATTCAGCAACCATCAATTCCGGGATGAGGGCGTAATCGTCATAAAAAATATCGGGAACGCCAGCATCGCTGCTGGTGGCAAAGGGGATACCGAAAGTCAGTAATTTACGCCATATTTCGTTCAGTTCGGCGCGGGGTGCGCCCTGCCCGCCCTGTTCAATACGCCGGTAATCAATAACGTTGGTGGGGGAGACGATGATACCATTGGCGGCGATGGCTTGCGCCGTTTCTTCGTCAAAAATAAAGCCATCCTCGCCGTTGTAAAAGGTACAATGTTCGATGCGCTGAATGCCTGCCCTTGTGCAGTCGCGTATGCCCTGTGTGCCGTGGGCGTGAGCGGCTACAACCAGGCCATGCCGTGCCGCTTCTTCGCGGATGGCACTGAGTTCGGCCAGGTTGTAATGGCTGGCGCCGGGTTCTTCACCCCCGCCGGCTGTGGCCATCACTTTAATGAAGTCGGCGCCGGCTTGGGCTTGTTCGGCAACGGCCGTTTTCACCCCATCCACCCCACTGGCAATCTTGCCGATGCGCTCCGCCCCATGCCCGCCTGCGGGCACGATAGCTGCGCCGCTGGCCAGGATACGCGGGCCAATCAGCCGGCCAGCATTAATAGCATCGCGCACCGGGAAGATGATGTGGTTTTCCGCGCCGCAGTCACCGACGGTAGTGACACCGGCACGAAAGCAGGCCTGGGCGTTGCCGACTGTGCGGAGGATGATTTCAGTTGTGTTCTGGTTTGTGTCGAAAAAACTTTTTGGATTGCCGGGATCGGCGGCGAGGTGTAGGTGGGTGTCAATGAAGCCGGGCAAGAGGGTGGCCTGGCGCAGGTCAATGAGCCTGCCTTCATATTTGTTGGCTTGCCAGGGGGTGATGGATTGAATACGGCCGTTTCCCACCACCACCGCCTGATCCGGAAGCAGTTCTCGCCCCGCCCCATCTATCACCCACCCGGCTCGTATCACAGTTATATTTACCATACCATCTCCAACTTATCACTATTCATTGCTCACCGCTCACTGATGCCAACATATCCAGGTCTAGCGGATAACGGCCGTAATGATGATCGGAATCGTCGTGGTCAAAAAAAGCGGAAAAGCCTACAATTTGCGGCCGATGTTCCCGAATCGCGACAATCATCTCTTCCGGCTCAACATTCACCCCCAGGTCAATGACCTGAAATCCGGTTCCTTCCAGCATGACGCGCACCAGGTCTTTGCCGATGTCATGAATATCCCCTTTCACTGTCAAAAGGAGAAATGTGCCGACCGGTTTCGTTCCCGAACTGTCTTTTAAGTTTTCAGCGTTTATCATTCAATTGATTTTGTTCCTCATATCGGTAACAAGCTGACTCATGTGCTTCCCCATTAATCTGGAAAAGGGGTGGCTGTGCCGTCAAGCATTTATCCCAACGATGCGGGCAGCGCGAGTAGAAACGACAGCCGCTTTCTGCATCCTGGCGCATTTCCTCGTCATCCGGCAGGCTAATCGTCGTACTCCACTTCTGGTCCGGGTCCGGCACCGGAATCGAACCAATCAACTGCTGTACGTAAGGGTGGGTGGGATTTTCGATCACGCTGATCGTATTCCCCTTTTCGGCCACAGCCCCTTGATACAACATATAGATGTCGTCGCCAATCTGGTAAGCTGTACTCAAATCATGAGTGATATAAAGGAAGGAGATACCCTGCTCATCACGCAGGCGCATCATAATATCCAGAATCATGGCCCGCAAAGAGGCATCCACCATCGAAACCGGCTCATCAGCCACAATCAAATCCGGCTTGAGCAAATAGGCACGGGCTACCATCATCCGCTGCCGCTGTCCGCCGCTCAACTGATGGGGATACTTATGCAGCACTTCGCTCCCTTGCATCCCAACGACGTTTAATGCCTCTTCAATTAACTCCCGCGCCTCTTTTTTGTTGGCCGCCAGCTTGAAATTTTTGATCACCATGTCGTAGATGTGCCCAACAGGATAAAAGGGATTGTAGACAGCATATGGGTCCTGAAAAACGGCCTGCACATGACGCCGATAAATGCCGCGTTCCTCTTTGGTCAGCTTGCCGATGTCGTGCCCTTTGAAGACGATTTTGCCCGATGTCAAGCCGGTAAATCCCAATACCAAATTGGCTAATGTGGATTTGCCGCTGCCGCTTTCTCCGGCAATGGTGACGATGCGGGCTGGTTTTTCGGAAATGGTCAGGTTGAAATTTTGCAGGGCAACGACTTCTTTGCCCCCTGACATAAAGCCACCCCCATAGATTTTGGTGGCATTTTCAATGTATAGCAGTGGCTGTGCCATTTTGTCCTACCTCCGTCTCATACAAGTGACAGGCCACCTGATGGGCTGGTTTGATTTCGCGCAAGAGGGGAACGGCCGTTTTGCAATGTTCCATAACGTGCGGACAGCGAAACTGGAAAATGCAGCCCGGCGGCGGGTTCCGCAAGTCATGCGTCAACCCCTCCGTCAGCTTAAGCGGCTTCCGTTCCTTGATAGAAGGGATTGATTCAATCAGTAGTTGCGTATATGGATGCAGCGGCTCCTTCATTGCCGCCGCCACCGGCGCAATCTCCATCATATTCCCCGCATACATCACCGCAATCCGATCCGCCATTTGCGCCATCAGCCCCATATCGTGACCAATCATAATCATCGAAACGCCCATATTAGTCTTAATATCCAAGAGCGTTTGCGCCACCACCCGCTGCACAATCACATCCAACGCACTCGTCGGCTCGTCGGCAATTACCAGCGTCGGGTTCAAGGCAATTGCCATGGCAATACAGACCCGCTGCTTCATCCCCCCGCTCAACTCATGCGGATACAGCTTGTAGGTGCGGCCGGGCAGCCCCACCAGCGTCAGCAGATTCAGAATCCTTTTTTCCAGATCTGCCGGTGGCTGCTTGCCTTCATGCGTTTCAATTGCATCCTTAATCTGATCCTTGATTCGCATCGTGGGGTTGAGCGAATTCATGGCTCCCTGTGGCACCAACGCCACTTTTGTCCAACGTGCCTGACGCAGTTCCTTTTTGTCAAGGCTTAACAGATCAAACTCACCCTTAACAATAACCTCCCCGCCAATAATGCGGCCGGGCGGCTGTACAAGGCGTAAAATTCCCATAGCGGCCGTTGTTTTGCCGCAACCAGACTCGCCCACCAATCCCAACAACTCCCCTCTGTATACCTGGAAACTAACCCCATTCACGGCGATTACATCTCCCTCCTGAGTTTTGTAATGAACGCGCAAATCCTTTACGTCAAGAGCAATTTGTTTTTCTTTCATAGCTGTCGCCTCCATCTTACCCTCTCCCCGCGCCGCGCAAACGTGGATTCGCTATCTCATCCAACCCTATCGTCATCAAAAATAGAGATATAAAGATAACGACCAGCATAATGATTGGAAAGCCCCACCACCACCACATGCCGCGTAAGATAGCTGAAGCCCGCAGCGCATTGCTAATCGTCATCCCCAAAGTAGGGATACGGGTAGGCCCCAAGCCCAGTATCTCTAATCCGGTCGCTGCCAGAATTGCTGCAGAGACCGCGGCGGTATATGTGGCCGCCAGATAAGGCAATAGATTGGGCATCATTTCCATAAACATAATTTTGAATGTTGAAGCGCCAGAAAGCTGCGCCATCTGCACATAGCCGCGCTCCCGCATGGATAGAACTTGCGCCCGAATAACCCGCGTTGGCCCTGGCCAGGAAAACATGGCAATTACCAAAGCCATCGAGTTGATGTCAAATTCTTCTACATAGCTGGCGATGACGATCAGGACAGCCAGCCCGGGAATCGTCATCCAGGCATCAGAAAGGATGCGTACAACTGAGTCAAACCAGCCTCCCAAAAAGCCGGAAGCAAACCCCAGGATTATTCCGATCAGGGTCCCAATGGTAGCGGCGATCAAGCCAACCTTGAGAGATCGGGGAGTCGCCACAAGCAACAGGGCTAACATATCGCGCCCTGTGCTTTCGGATCCCAGCGGATGTTCTGCTGAACCATCTTTGAACCCCAGGCTTTTATCCGCTTCAATCCACACAGGAACCATATTGGTGGGAACAGAACCGGTTCTTGCCATCTCAGTATCCCAAAACAAGGGGCCAATAAATTCCAGCAAAATCATGAGTAGAAGTACGCCGCCTCCCAGTACCATTTTCCAATTTGCCCAGGGCGATTTGAGGATATTAGCCAGGCTGGGGCCAGCGCTTACTTGGATATCTACCGCTGAGGTCATTGTCAGCTCCTTTGGTATGTGATTCTGGGATCAATCAAAGGATATGTCAGGTCTAAAACTAGCACAGCAATAGACACCCCGACGATCACATAAAACACTATCCCCTGGATCAACGTGAAATCCGAGTTTAGTATCCCCAGATAAAGCAGTTGTCCTACTCCAGGGTATGTGAAAATGACCTCGACTAACACCGCACCGCCTGCCAGCGCCCCCAGAGCTACGGCAAAAGCGGTGATCTGGGGTAAGATGGCGTTACGAATGCCATAGCGCCAGAAAATGCGAGTGGGAGACAATCCCTTGGCTTCCGCCAGAATCATGTAGTCTTCGCCATCTGTGGTGATCATCATCCCGCGCATCCCCAATGCCCAGCCACCCATACTCACTAGAATGACCGCCATCGCCGGCAGGAAAGCATGATTGATCACACTCCAGATGAATGACAAATTCCAGCCAGGTGTCATTCCCCGCGCGTAGTTGCCTGAAAAGGGGAACAAATCTAATGAAAAGGCGAAAAAGAACAGCAGCATAATGCCAACCATGTAGGCGGGTATGGATGTGAAAGTTAGTGAGATTGGCAGCAGCATATTGAGCCATCGTGGAGTTTGTCGCCAGGCCATTAAGGCTCCAATGATATTCCCAATAATGAAGGACAGAATCAACGCAACCGATAGCAGCCCCAACGTCCAGGGCAGGCTACGAGCGATCATATCATCTACTCTGGTAGGAAAAAACGCCAGCGAATAACCGTTGTTGAAAGTCGCAGCGTTATAAAGGTACTTGAAGTATTGCACGTAGATCGGGTCGTTTAGACCGAAACGTTCCCGGTATGATTCGACCATGGCCTCTGCGTTTTCTACATTGGTCCCCTCGGTCAACATGCGACCTACCATAGCCTGCACCGGGTCCCCTGGCGCCAACCTCGGCACCAGAAAGATCACGGTTGTACCCAGCCACACGGTTATGAAGAACATCCCCACTCGTTTCAATATGTAATCAGTTGATAAACCACCCATTTGTCGCTCCTTTTTATACTTTCAAAATATTTTCGGCACGATATCAGTCTATTACCTAAAGGTTGATATGGTTTTTAAGGGCTAGACGGGCTTACTATTTTGGAGGATCGTCATTAGGAAGGCAGCATATGCCTGTTTGAGATGAAATTAGGGAATGGAGATTACCCATCTCCACTCCCTAATTTAGATAGGAATTAGGGTTGGACAGGTTCCAGATTTTGCAAGATCACATGGTTAACCTGCCACCAGGTGGCCGGGGCGATGTAGGGATTGTCAGCCGTAGGCCAGCCGGTCCAGTAGGCTTCGTTGAACGGCACTAGCTTGATTGCCTGGACAATGGGTAAGGCTGGTTTCTCGGCTAGCCAAATCTCCATTGCCTCCAGGAACAAGCCTTCTAGCTGGGGATCACCGGGAGGCACATCCACCATTTGGGCAATAATGTCACTGTAGGCCTGTGCTTCCGGACCGTCCCAACGCTGCGTGTTGGCATAAAATCCAGACGATGCTTCACCCTCCGCCGGAATGTGGCGCGTACTGAAGGTGTCCATCTTTGACCACAGATCAATCGGGCCGCAAACAAAGAAGTAATAGGTATCGAACCCGGCGTTGGTCAGATTCTCGATGAAGGCTGGAATGGGCTGAATATCTTGTGAGGCGTTAATGCCAACAGCCTGGAACTGTTCTACCATCAAGGCGACGGCGTTGTTCATGGAGGTATCATCAAAGTTGGCAATGGACATGGTTAGCTCTTCGCCGTTTATTTCATAATACCCAGTCTCTGCATTGAGCGTATACCCTTTGTCCTCAAAGATCGCTCTTGTCATATCCTGATCATGCGTTAAGAGGGGGTATTGATCATATAAACCAGCATCTACAGCTGATTGTACGTAGCCGTTGAAAGCATTATAAGCTGGCAGCCAGTGTTGTGAAACGGGCGCTGTTCCTTCGTAGGTGATGTCTACGATCTGGTCTCGATTGAGGGCGTAATTGACGGCTTCACGCATCTCTACGTCGTTCCAGGGTTCGACGGTCAGGTTGAAGTGCAGGTTGCGGGCGCAGGGGTCGATCCAAGCGTAGGGTAAATCTGCATGCCAGGCGATAGTTGTGCCTGTCATTTGTTGCAAGGCCAGGTATGAGCCTAGATTGACGCCCATCAAGCTGTCCAATTCATTGCGGGCCATCGCCGCGGTGCGGGTCTCTTCCGAACCATAGGCCACCCAGACCAGTTTTTCAGGTGCGGGAAGGTTGAAGCTGGCATTGACGCCCCACCAATCATCATTGCGGACGTAGGTGAATTCAGTTTCGCTGACGCTCTCCAACAGGTAAGGGCCTGAAAAAACCGGCCAGCCCTGATCGGGATCGTAGTTGGTGAATGTGGTTGGATCCTGGCCTTCCCAGATGTGTTGGGGCGCAATGAAGAAGGAGGATGTGGAAGTAACTGTAAAGTTGTCGTAGCCAAAACGGTGGTCGGTTTCTGTGAGGGTGAATTGCAGGGTGAGGTCGTCCAACTTTTCGACGCTGGCAACATTGCTGAAGGAGGGCATACTCATTAGATCGGAGGTTCCCATCCCCATTTCAACAGTGAACAGGAAGTCGTCGGCGTCGAGTGTCTCGCCATCGCTCCATTTGATGCCTTCGCGCAGTTTGATTGTCCAGACAGTGGCGTCTTCGTTGGCTTCGATACTTTCGCCGAGCCAATTGATTACTTCACCCGTGGGGCTTTCCAGGTTCAAGATGAAGAGCGGCTCGATCATCGCTTGCATAAGCCCGTGATCGAGGCGGCGGCCGGCCGCAAAGGGGTTCCACAGTTCAGGATCGGCCACAGAACCGCTATCTATGTCGAAGATGACGGTACGGGCGCGTTCGGCCATCGCCGGGTCTACAACTTCAACCTCGACTTCAGTTTCGACAATACGAGTAACTTCAACCTGGACTTCTTCGGTTTCTGTGACGACGCGGGTTACTTCAACGGATTCGCCTTCAACTTCAACGGTTTCGGTAACGACGCGGGTCACTTCAACGGTGATGGTTTCTGGCTGACAGGCAGAGAGTACCAGCAGCAAAGTTAACAGGGATGCGAGCAGAAGAGTAAATTTCTTTTTCATTTTCCTTATCTCCTTCAAGGGAATTTATTTATTGTTGCCAATAAGTTTTGCACTAACTCTGGTTAATTTTCACGTCTTTGTGCTTCACCTCCTTATAACCTCTCTCTCTTCTTTGATTGAGCTGTATGGCTCAGTTTACGATCTGCTTTTAACGGCCGTTTTCTTTTGTGTCTGGCGGTATAAGAACGGCAATGTCAACATGTATTTGATGATCGGCCAATTCAGACCGGCCCGAATCATCGTCCAAACGTCGGTGGCATCCAGCCTGACCTTTGTCGGTACAGTTGATTTCTCTGGATCACTGTGGATAATCAAATATGTGTCTTTCCGTTCGATCTTACCAACGACGAAATCCATCTTGACAAGCTTGCTGGCAACTTTCATTGTTTACTCCGCTCACTCTTTCCGCAGTCTGCCCGTTTCCTGAGCATAACGAATCCGTTGTTCAAATAACTTTGGCATATCTTCTTGAGTATACTCGTGGGGGGGGGTGAATTGCCCACGGCCGTATAATGTATTCAGTACCGTCTTTGCTCCCTCCATTTTGTCGGCCAACGTGCGCGGCGGATTGCCAGGTGGGAACAGATTGGGTGGATAAATTGGCTGCTCATACATTTCGCGGAACCCTTCCGTGCGCACGTCAATCCACATGTTATGGTTAGCAATCGTGCGGTGGTCGCGTAGCGCTTCAACATCAATCGTGGCCGCAATAATTTGTTCCGCCGGATAGGATGCTTGGCGTAAAACCATGCCGGTGTAATCAATAATCATCGAATGTCCGGGGCAAAATGCTTTTGGGTAATAATCGTAATGAACCTGACCCCAGTTTGAGCCTAGCAAATAACACATATTGTCGTGGGCCCGAGTACGGCGGGTGAACATCCAGAAATCCCAGGGATCACTGACCCCTTCTACCTCTTGAATAGCGCCCGGATGACAAATGATCTCCACTCCGTTAAAACCTAACGCCCGCGACACTTCCGGCGTGGCCCCATCGTGGCAAGTCATTGTACCCAACTTGCCGATATCGGTGTTTACCACGGGGAAGCGAGTCTTGATGCTGTCGCCAAACAGTTTGCTGTAGTCGTCCAGCATGTCATGGGGGCTGGTTCCCAAGCCAATTGAGGCGGGGATGTGCCATTTGTGGTAACGAAGAATCACTTTGCCGTCTGGCCCAATGATGAAGGCGGTGTTGAACCAACGATCGGGAAACTCCGGCACCCGCTCAACTACGCCACCGCCGGCAATGTAAATGCCATACTCCTTGCACTTTTCGCCCAGCACATCCAGCTCCGGCCCCGGAATGGTAATCGCTTTTTTCATGAACGCTTCCAGGCCGTCTTCACCTTTGCCTGGTGTGGTAACGCCTTGTAGAAAGTATTCGGGAAAAACGACTAGGCGTACCGGTCGTTCATAGAAGTAGCCGACGCCGAAATCAATCAGCTTGCGATACCGTTCCAAGTTTTTGAAGATGTCGTCTCGTGTTTCGGCAACGTATACTTCTGGCTGTATGACCAGGGCGGTGTATTTCTCTATTTTGCCCATTTTTTGCTCCTAAAAGTCAAACTCATCATCTTCATCTCTCATGCCGAATGATTTCAGCATTTCAACGGCCGTTACCGTCCCCATTGCCGTAATTCCCGCACCTGGATGTGTAGACGGGCCGGTCATCCATAACTTCTCAATAGGGGAACGGTACTGCGAGTAACCAGGGAAAGGGCGGAAATACCCCGATTGAGTCATTGTCCGTTCGCCACCCGTCGTTGTGCCATTTACCAGCGACCAATTATCCTGCGCCAACGATTCAGCATGATCAATATACTCACCGAGAATATTCTCCCGACCCATATTGGTAGTGTACTCCTGTAGTTTGGGCAGCATCACCGCATCCACATATTCTTTCGCCAATTCATCTGTCCAACGTCCGCCATCCGGCAGCTTGTTAGAAACAAATGTATCCATAATGAGCGTATGCTTGCCATCTGGCGCTCGACTGGGATCTTTTACCGTCCAGCAAGCTGTCCACAAAAACGGGTTTTTGGATGGGATATTACGGCCGAGTTCTGCATACTGCTGCTCGATATCTTCCATTGTGCCAAAAATACGCTGGAAGGGTGTTTTGCTCATATCTGTGCCGTTCTTAAATTGAGGCGCTTCATTCAGGGCGTAATGCACCCGCACGATGCTCACTTTGCCAAAGGAAAAGTTGTGTACCATACGCAAAAACTTTGGCGAGAGGTGGTCGGGATCGATCAGGCGTAAGAAGGTTTGTTTGGGGTCTAATGATGTAACTACCGCTTTGCTGGCTGTGAATTCACGGCCGTTTGCCAGCCTCACCCCCTTACATTCATTATTTGAGATGATGAACTTGTCTACCGTTGCATTTGTCATCACCTTGCCCCCACGCGCTTCAATATACTGCGCCAGCGCATTGGGTAGCGCATCAGTTCCCCCTCTGGGAATAGATTCGCCAAAATAATGAATGGCCGGAATCATCACGTAAAAAGATTGTCCGCCGCCTTCCTGGAAGGGCCACAACTGTGGCGCCATCGCCCACCCCAGGATAAACGCCTGTACGTGCGGGTCTTTAAAGTTTTCCTTGACAAATGCCTTGGGACTGAGCCGATAATTACGCAGCATTTCCAGCCCGGCTTCGCTGTTTTCCATAACGGCCGTCATCATGCTGGGCGGACCTGGGGAGGTAAACATATTGGCGATCACACCCTCTTTGATTTCCAGAAACCCATCATAAATCTCGCGGTAACGTTGAGCATCTTTTTCCGAATAGCGGGCAATACTGGCGACAGTTTTGTTAATATCTTTATAAACAATCATCCCCGGCCCAACGTGATTGGGATGGCCGGTAATATGATTATCCGCCCAAATGTATTCCAACCCATATTGGGCCAATTCCGACTTTAGCTTATTGAATTCCTCGTTGAGATGGATCCAGACGTGGGAAGAACCGTACATATCGTGGCGGAAACCGGGAAGCGTGACCTCGCGGGTAGCGACACAGCCGCCCAACCAGAGGTTCCGTTCTACGACTAAAACTGAGAAATCTTCTCTGGCCAGGACGGCGCCGCAGGCCAGACCGTTGTGCCCGCCACCTACAATAATCACATCAAAGTCTTTCATTAATAGCTCCTTGTCAAAAAGAAGGGGGGGTTTTAGCAACGATAATGATCACATCTGTATCGCCAATATTGCGGCTACGATGGGGGATGGTGCTATCGTGGTAAATGGTGTCTCCAGGGCCAAGCACATATCGTTCGTCACCAACCAATGTTTCCAACTGTCCTTGCAAAACAATACCGCATTCTTCGCCCTGATGAACAAATGGGGTGTCGCCAGAGTCTGTTCCTGGCGGCATGACAATCCGCATCATTTGTATAGCTCGTTGTAAGTCGGGGGAAAGTAGTTCATTACGAATGCCAGTACCGGGATAGATGAGGATTTTGCGTCGGTCGGCCGGCACCACTTGGGCGGTATTGACCGCGACTTGCTGGTTGACGCTATTGGCGGCTTCGGCATCGGTAAAAAACTTAGCGATAGAGACATGGAGACCATCAGCCAGGCTGTACAATGTTGTTACAGAAGGATTGGCCTGATCACGTTCAATCTGGCTGAGAAATGAAGGGGAAATGCCACATTGCTCTGCCAACTCAACCAATTTAAGCCGGTTTTGTTTGCGATAGTGGCGAATTTTCTCACCCAACGATTGTGTACCTGTTGCTGAAGATGCCGGGGATGTTTCGTCTTGTGAGATCATGTTCTTTGATGATGACAGCCGTTATCGTAACAGCTACCCTATTTATATCGTCACATAAATGGATATTGAGATATAAGACAGTTCTCCATCAAATAATTTTGATTACATCAAAATTTATTGTAATAATAATAACAAAATCGGTATAATTGTCAAAATATAGCACTATTTTTGACTACATCAAAATATATTATCTAGAAACAGGGTGTTTGAGATAACAGGGAGAGTGCTGATGTTGATGGCAAAAATGATTGCGCCGGATAATCAATTGTTAAATGAGGACACTGTACAGCACTGCTTGACCACAGTATTGGCAAGGCAATTTACCGGGCAAAAGGTGCTGGTGTTGATTCCTGATCACACCCGTACAATCCCGCTGCCTCAGTTGTTCCGTAATCTGGTTGACGTTATGCATGATGTACGACAGCTTGACTTTATGGTAGCGTTGGGGACACATCCGCCGCTGGCTGAAACGCAGTTAAATAAGCTAGTAGGCATTACGGCTGAGGAACGGCATTCCACCTACCGTCATGTGGGTTTACTTAACCATGTTTGGGATTTGCCCAAAGTACTCACAAAATTGGGAACGTTATCCCAGGCGCAAATCAAAGAAATCGCCGGCGAGTGTTGGCATCCTACGCTGGGTGGCGATGTTGAGGTGAACATCAATCGAGTCGTTTTGGAGTATGATCACATTTTGATTCTGGGGCCGACCTTTCCTCATGAAGTGGTTGGGTTTTCCGGTGGCGCTAAATATTTCTTTCCAGGCATTTCTGGGCCAGATATGATTAACGTGACCCATTGGTTGGGGGCGCTGGCTGGCGTGCACGGCACCATTGGCATCAAAGAGACACCTGTTCGTGCTACGATTCACGCCGCTGCTGAACACATTCCTACCCCAACGACGTTGATTGCCCTGGTGGTTGTGGGGGAGGGGTTGGCAGGGATATTCATCGGTGATTTTTTGTCTGCCTGGAGCGCGGCGGCCGATTTGTCCTCAGAGCGGCATATTGTGTGGGTGAAACGGCCGTTTCAACGCATACTTTCTTGCGCCCCACCGATGTATGATGAATTGTGGACGGCCGGGAAAGCGATGTACAAGTTAGAACCGGTGCTGGTGGCAGGGGGTGAGCTGATTATCTATGCACCGCATCTGGATGTGGTTAGCCATATTCATGGCAGGTACATTTATGAAATTGGCTATCATGTATTATCCTATTTTCTTGAGCAATGGGATAAATTTAAGCATATTCCGCTGGGTGTTCTTGCACATAGTACGCATGTGAGAGGAGACGGCCGTTTTCAAAACGGCATCGAATATCCGCGGGCAACGGTCAAGCTGGCGACTAAATTGCCGCCGGAAGATTGCGCCCGATTGGCATTGGGTTATCAAAACCCAGGTGAGATCGATATAACCGAATGGCAGAACCGGGAAGCGGAAGGTATTTTGTATGTGCCCAAAGCCGGTGAAACATTGTATCGGGTAAAAGCATGAAACCGAATGTGTTTGTGATAATGGGTGTTTCCGGCTGTGGTAAATCGACGGTCGGCGTGGCATTGGCTCAGAAACTGGGGTGTCCGTTTTATGATGGCGATGATTTTCATCCGCCGGAAAATGTCGCTAAAATGAGGATCGGCAACCCGTTAACCGACGATGACCGGCATCCTTGGTTAGCAAAACTGCATGATTTGTTGGCTGGGCATATGGTGAGGGGGGAAACGGCCGTTCTTGCCTGTTCCGCCCTGAAGAGAAAATATCGGGACCAGCTTCAGGTAAACAACAAGGTTTGTTTTATTCATTTGCATGGCAGCTTTGATGTGATCTGGGAGCGAATGCAGGCACGACAAAACCATTATATGAAAGCAAAAATGTTGCAAAGTCAGTTTGCTGTCCTGGAATCGCCGAGCGCAGATGAGGCATTCATGATAGAGATTGATCAAGATATTGAGAACATATTGGCGAATATTGAGGATCAGATACTAGTACTACCTGAATCCGTGATGTAGTAGTCGCCCCTAATGGGCCTGTAGGTAGTCGGGTAGGCGGCCAGCGCACAGCTTAACCTGTGTTTCCAACCCACATTCCACACCTTAAACTTCGACCAAATAACAATTTTGGACGGCTACACCAAAGAGGGAAATAATCTGCAATCTGACCGGAGATAACTTGAGTACCCTCCGATCAACAACATGACCTCCTCGCCGAATAATTAGGATATCAACCCCTT
>JAAEOP010000034.1 GCA_024223125.1 Chloroflexota bacterium | reverse complement strand
TTGCAAGACAGCTTTGAATACGCCTTTCGTCGTTTGGATCAATACAACCCACACAAATCAGCTTTTAAGACGTGGTTGTACCGCATTGCCGTCAGCCGCTGCCGCAACAAACGACGGCGAAAATGGCTGCCCACCTTCTCCCTCAGTCAGATCAATTCGGGGCAGATTGAAGACCAGCACACGCCCACCCCGGACGAAATGGCAGACCTGAGCGAGGAACAACAACAGGTGTGGGGCGCTTTACAAAACCTATCGCCCAAGCTCCGTGAAACGGCCGTACTGCGCTACTACGAAAGTCTAACCTACGCTGAAATCGGCCATATCTTAGGCATACCCACCAAAACGGCCGAATCCAGAATGCGCCTGGCCCACAAAGCGCTCAAAAAATTATTAGTGGATGTGATAGACCAATAATTGGCTCTATTTCTGGCGAAGGATAGAAATAGAATAATGAATTGTTAATAATGAATAATGAAGTGTGAAGTGGGGCTGGATACGAGTAACTGTTTTACATTTGAATCAAATCAGAAGGAAATAAAATGGCAAAAGGCGATGATATCGAAGATAGACTGGTAGACTTTGCGGTGAGAATTATCAATTTGAGTGACAACTTGCCTAATAGGCGATCTGCAAATCATATTGCCGGACAAATATTGCGTAGCGGCACATCTCCGGCCGCGCATTATGCTGAAGCTAGAGGGGCGGAAAGCGCCAAAGATTTTCAGCACAAACTTAAAGTTTGCTTCAAAGAACTAAACGAATCTCGTGTCTGGCTGAAAATCATTATCAAAAGCCAGATGGTTAAAACTAAAAAAATGACCAACCTATACAAAGAATGTGATGAACTTTGCCGCATCATCAATGCCAGCATCAAAACATCCCGCAAAAACCAAAACAAAACGACATGACAAACCAACTTCACAATTCATTATTCATTATTAAAAATTCATTATTAATTATTCCTTATCTCCCATCTCTATCCAATAGCGACTAATTGTTATGATCGAATCACCCCGATTTTCAGAAGAACAAATTGCTCGGATGGTGCGAGCCACGTTGCACAAAGCAACGCAGCCGGATAACGGCCGTCTCCAACAACTCATGCCTGCCATCCCCCAAAAAAGACGGTGGCTGGATTGGCATTTCTCCTGGCAGCGGCCGTTAGCCACCATGACAGTGATGCTCATTGTATGTCTGAGCGGGTTTGGCCTGTACCATGTCAACCGCCAGCCAGCCCTGACCAGCCCGACCGTCGTAGCCATAACCGCCACCTTTACCAGCGAACCAACGGCCGCAGAAACCGAACCGGCAAATGAACTGACAATGACCAGCACGGCCGTTGCCCATCAAACCCAACCCGCCATCGCCACACCTGCTCCCCAACCAACCCCCATCGCCATGAACAACGGACAATTGATAATTAGCAATTGACAATTAATATGACCGAACTAACCTCCCCCCCTCAAAAAACCAACACCGATTTTCTTTCCCAGCCGCTTATTGCCAGCCTCAACCTGGATTGGGAAAAAGCAATCTACATCGCTTTTATCATTCTAGCCCTTGTTACCCGTTTTTACGGCCTGGGCGACCGGGTAATGAGCCATGACGAAAGTTTGCACACCCAATTCTCCTACCAATTTTTTCGGGGTGACGGCTTCAACCACACCCCTTTGATGCACGGGCCATTTTTATTCCATATCACCCCGCTTGCTTACTGGTTGTTTGGCGACAATGATTTTTCGGCGCGAGTACCAGTGGCTTTGTTTGGGGTTGTGCTGGTTTTGCTGCCTTATTTTTTGCGCTCGTGGCTCGGCCGTATTGGAGCCATCTTCACCAGTTTTATCTTCCTCATTTCCCCATTTCTGCTCTATTACTCCCGCTACATCCGGCACGATATTTACATCATTACCTTTGCCATAATCCTGTTCATTGCTATCTGGCACTACCTGGATAAACGGCGTGAAAAATATTTGTACTGGTTTGCCGTCGGGCTGGCCTTGATGTTTGCCACCAAAGAAGTGGCCTTCATTTACGTGGCTATTTTTGGCAGTTTTCTGGTTATTCGGCTGCTGCCCCAACTGATCACGGCCGACTGGTTCCCTAAAATACGCGCCAAATTCACCCTACCTCTCATCATCATCATATTGGGCTTATTATTGTTGGCGGGTGGGCTGATCGGTCAAAGAGTTCTTATCCAATCCCCTGAAGAAGTGGCCGCTACAGAAACCACTGAACCGTTTGCGGCCGATCCCGAAACAGACGCCACCGTAGAAACAGAACCACCCGCCTCCCCCACCGAAACAATGATGCGCTGGCTGCAAATTGCCGGCCTGGGTGTTTTCAGCCTGGGGCTATTTTTGGCTGCCAACGCCATGCGCCCCCATCTGGATGAGTATCCCGAGTTTGATCTCATCATGCTCTTTGCCACCCTCCTGCTACCAATGGTGTCTCCATTATTGGTGGTGATGGCCGGTTGGAATCCGCAAGAGTACACCTTTAACAACTGTTTGCTAAATGGGCAAGAAACGATGTCTGGTTTCCAACTGGCAATTGCCCGTCTGACGACAGGCAGTTGGTGGTCTTGTATAGCCGGTTCGGCATTGATGAAGACGGGTGCCTTCCTCATCGGCACCATCGTCATTGCAGCCCTGGTAGGGTTGTGGTGGAATCGTCGCCGTTGGCTTGTGGCTGCGGCCGTTTTCTACGCCATCTTCCTGCTGCTGTACACCTCCTTCTTCACCAATATGACCGGATTCACCAGCGGCATGGTCGGCTCATTAGGCTACTGGCTGGAACAGCAAGAGGTGCAACGCGGTAGCCAGCCCGTTTTCTACTACTTCTTCGTCGTCCCTTTTTATGAATTCCTGCCCTTGCTCTTCTCGTTATTGGCAATTCGATTGTGGACGATGAAGTATCGTCTGAGCAAAATCTTGGGCTACTGGCTGCTCGTTTTTGTGCTGGCTTGGGCCGGGTACAGTCTGGGTAATTGGTGGTTCAATATTACGGCCGTCACCATCGGTGAAGAGAGCGCCAAATTCCCTGGCCTGCTCATCGCCAGCCTCATTCTCATGGCTGGTCTACTTTACTGGTTCCTGATCCGCGCCGGCCAAATCAAACGAGGTTATGAATTAGACAGTAGTTTATTCCGCCTTTTCCAATGGCCGTTGCTGATCGATTTTGTCCCCTTTGTAACTTGGTGGCTGCTGCTTACCTGGGTCGCTTACAGCTACGCCGGAGAAAAAATGCCCTGGCTCAGTACCCATTTTGTCATCCCAATGGGTATTTTGAGCGGCTGGTACTTCAACCAAAAATTGCAATATTTTGATTTCCGTACCCTCTTCTCTAAAAACAGCCTGATGTATTTGGGGTTGACCATCGTCACCGTCATCGCCTTGTTCCTGGCAATTGGCCCGGTCATTTTAGGGGTGGTGCAGTTGGGCATTCAAGATATTGATAATTTAAGCAGTTTCGGTCGTGTCATTGGCAGTCTCATTGTGGTCGGCATCCTCTTTTACTTGTGGCAATTGGTTCGGGAGCGGATTGTAGACGGCCGTCTACGCAGCGCCCTCTGGTCCCTCAGCATCTTCGGCATTTTGTCCCTGCTCACCATTCGTTTTGCCTATATGGCCAGCTTCCCCAATGCCGACTACGCCCGCGAATTTCTAGTTTATGCTCATGGTGCGCCGGCCGCCAAAAGC
>JAAEOP010000033.1 GCA_024223125.1 Chloroflexota bacterium | reverse complement strand
TTAGACATAGATGATGACGAGGCGATGCTGTCAACAATTGCCTCGGAGTTAAAAAAGGGTTACCACATTCTCCATATTGTAGCCCACGGCACATTTGGCAAAAGCAAAGGCGCTGTACTTTACCTGGCGAATGCATTTGGCGAAGTGGCTTTGGTAGGAGCGGACAGGGTTGAAAAAATGCTCCGGCAGCAAAGCGACCACCTACCCCACCTGATCTTTTTGTGCAGTTGCCAAACCGCCACCCGCAGTCCCGCCGACGCCTTTCGCGGATTTGCGCCCAAATTGCTTGAAGCCGGGGTGCCGGCCGTGGTGGCGATGCAAGACCTGGTGCCGGTTAAAACTGCCGGTCGCTTTGCCCGCACCTTTTACCGCCAACTCCTGGAGCATGGCCTGGTTGACCTGGCCGGCAACGAGGCTCGCGCGGCCGTTTTAACGGCAGATTTGCCGGGCAGCGCTATTCCGGTTTTGTTCAGCCGGTTGCCGGATAATCAGCTTTTTGCAACCAAAGCGCGCTTGCCCATTGACCCGACCACCGGCGAGGTGTCCAGCGTTACCATTGGCGATGTGGGCGGCGATATTCGTAATTCTATCATCGCCGGACGCGATGTGATTCAGGTGGCCGAGGATTTAACCAATCTGAAGATGCCCAACAACGATTTACAGGGCCAACTGGACATTCTCAACCGGGCTTTGCCGGAACTGGTTGTCCCGTTTCATCAAAACGAGGCCCGGGCCACGATTGCCGAACTGAAAGAGGCCATTGACGCTTTGCCCACCCACGAGCAGGCCTATTGCCAGAGCGTTAGAGATTTATTTGCCGAGGACGCCGCCTATTACATTCCCCTCAAAGGTGAGGCGACCGAAGAACGGGTTGCCAAAAGGGGCGACTCTCCCCTCTCAATTCCGCGCCGGACAACCCCCCGCGCGGCCCGTCGTCGAAAACGACGGGGCCAGGCTCAGGCCGAGTTTCATCAGTTGGAACAGGTCGGGCAGGAAACCCAACGGATTAAGCTGAACACCCTGCGCGAGGCCGTGGACCGGTACGACCGGTTGATCCTGCTGGGCGATCCCGGATCCGGCAAAACAACAGCTTTGGAACATTTGGCCTATCAATTTGCGGATGGGATCGAGAAAATACCTCTCCCGCTACGCCTGAGCGAATTTGAGCCGGGCCTGCTGCGCCTCCACGAGTCTGAGCCGAGACTGAAGGCGGTTGAGAACTTTATTGTGCAGGGCTGGGCCGGGTCGCTGAAAGCGGGGCATTGGGGGATGCCGGAGTTGGCGGCCAACCTGAGAGGGTATCTGGAGGAGGGCAAACTTTTTATTCTGTTTGATGCCCTGAACGAGATGCCGGCTGAACATTACGATGAACAGGCCGGGCTGCTGCGGGACTTTATTGACAAGTGGGCAGCCAAAGGCAACCGTTTTATGATGACTTGCCGGGTGCTGGATTACGGCAAGCATCTGACCGGCTTGAAACGGGTTGAGGTCCAGCCTTTAAGCGATGACCAGATTACAGCCTTTTTGCAAAAGGAGCGGCCGGACGACTGGACCGAATTGTGGGCCGAACTCAATGAAAACGGAGCCACCCAAAATCGTCAGTTGTTGACAATGGCCCGAAACCCCTACATCCTGACGATGATGATTGATGTGTTTGCCGAGCAAGGTTACCTGGGTCAAAATCAGGCCGAATTGATGACTGAATTTACCCAAGATTTATTGAATCGGGATGAAGACAAATATTCAGTGGAGGAGTGGCTCGACGCTGATATTCAGCGTGAGGTTTTATCCATTGTGGCCTTTGATATGCAAGAGCGCCCTGATGCCGGCACAATGATCAAAACGTACGATATTGTGCTCCCGCACAAAATTCGGCCGGGCCGAAATTTAATTCCCACCCCGTCGCTTGACCGGGTCCTGACTCTGGCCCACGGCGCTAAAATCGTAGAAATGCCGGTAAACCATTCCTCCGTGCGATTTTACCACCAACTGCTGCAAGAGTATTTTGCGGCGAGGGAGCTTCTAAAGCGATTGCCCCCCTCTAACTCCCCCCAAAGGGGGGAGGACTCTTTTTCTTCCCCCCCTCTGGGGGGGATTGAGGGGGGGCTATCGTCACTCTGGCGCTGGAAATGGAAGGAATCAGAAACCCCCCTCTGGGTCCGGCCCGAAAACAACTACGACCCCATCCCCCCGCCCGAAACGACCGGCTGGGAAGAGACCACCATTTTAGCCGCCGGACTGGCCCCGGAAAACGACGACCAACTGGTGCGGACCTTGAATGAAATCAACCCGGTGCTGGCCGGGCGC
>JAAEOP010000032.1 GCA_024223125.1 Chloroflexota bacterium | reverse complement strand
GTATCTATTGTTTACAGTTGGTCGAGGAAACGAATCAGGATTTGTTTAAGTTTGGCTACAATACGTGGGTAAGCAGGCAGGCTGCGCTTACCTTTGAGGGCTTTGGTGTTGTGGATAATCGTTTCGCAACGCAAAACTCGCGCTCCTTTAGAATACAATTTGACGGTCAGTTTGCCGAAATGAATCTTGAAGATGGTCAGGTCATGCCGAGGACGCTCAATGACGATTTCCTCACACGGCGCTGGTTTGAGTTTATCTTGCGACCAAAAGGGACGACGTTTCAGACCGAAAATCGTTTTCAGCCGCTTGAGGTCCAAGTGCGTTCGGGTACGGCCAATCAATCCCTGGAAGCATTGCTCCAATTGGCAACCACGCTTAAAGAGAAAGTTACGGCTGTACTCGACTTGAAACACGCTATAATCGTAACGAAAATGAGTTGTCTTTTGATCTTCAAGGGAAAGGCCAAAGTGCAAACCCCATGGTGTTAGCAAGCAGACGTTCCGATACGTAGACCACCAACTCTGGAAAACCTTATGGCTATGGGCACGTAAAAGACATTCGCAAAAGGGTAAAAAGTGGATTGCTCAGAAGTAATTCATGCCCCCAAAAGGCAAACGATGAACTTTCTATACAACGATCGACAATCGCAAAGGCGGGAAAAGCCTCTTACGGCTCATCTAACTGAGTGATATTCCGATTGAAAGGCACATCAAAGTACGAGGAACAGCATCCCCCGACGACCCCGAACTCAACGCATATTGGCAAAGCCGACAAACTCGATATGGCAAAAGCTATTGGGCAAAAGGTTCAAAACAACGACGAGTCGCCGAAAACCAAAACTGGCATTATCCCATGTGCGGCGAACACCTACACAATGGCGAAGAACTGCAAACTCATCACAAAATACCCATTAGTGGAAACGGCTCAAATAAAATAGATAATCTCATCATCTTACACAGAGTCTGTCATCAACAAATACACCAAATGAGTAACATTCCTGGTTTGCTGGAGGCTTGAGCCGCTTACGCTAAAAGGTGTACGGGCGGTTCTTAGGGGAGGGAGACGCGGCGACGTGTGCTCCCTTACCCGACAGGAGGGGAGGGCGCAGCGGCAACGCCGCGTCTTTACCCGACCAGAGGGGGAATCGCCATGGGCGCAGGGAACGCTGGATATTTACCTCTGTATGCTATAATTTCCTCTATGTCTCTCTTCACCTCCACTCGTGAGCGCCGCCTCTGGCTTTGGGCGCTGGCCGTCGTGGTGGCGATCTACTTGACTCTCGGTCTAGCGCGGGCGCTGGCTGGGGTCCTGCGCGACCAAGAGATGATCGGCGCCGCCTTCTGGCTCGGCCTGCTCCTGATCGGGGCGGCTATCGTGATGCTAGGGCTGAAAACGCGGCCGGGCGGCACTGAGATCGGCGTTGCTTTGGGCGTCGCGGGCGCCTACCTTATTGTGTTCCTGCGGATGACGATTCCGGAGGAGCGCAGCCACCTCATCGAGTACAGCGTGGTAGCCGTCTTAATCTATGAAGCGCTCATGGAGCGAGCAAACCAGGGTCGCCGCGTTCCTGTACCCGCCCTGCTCGCCGTTCTGGCGACGGCGCTGGTCGGCGTACTCGACGAATGCATTCAGGCATTTCTGCCCAGCCGTGTGTTCGACCCGCGCGACATCCTGTTCAATGTTCTGGCAGGCGTGATGGCTGTGGCTGCGAGCGTGGCGCTGGTGTGGGTGCGGCGGCGGCACGGTTAGCGCCAGTAGACAGTAATCAGTTTTCAGTGTCTTATCAATATGTTGGCGTCATTCAGCCGCTGTTAGAAAATTGACGATCCATTCCCCAACCAGTTGGTTGTCAGGTTGGGTGTTTTGGAGGGATTGCACGGCCGTTTCATACATCCCCCGTTCCATAATATCCTCAAGTCTGGCGCTAACATCATCCATAATTTCAAGCGTAATTTCTGGATGACCTTGAATGCCCAGGACACGGCCGTTGATCTCATACATCGTATTAGGGCAAAACACATTCCCGCCTAACAATTCAGCCTGGGGTGGCAACTGCATGATTTGGTCTTGATGGACAAAGTACAATGAACATTCGTTTGGGTGGCCGGTCATCCACGGCTTTTGAACGGCCACATCAAACTGCTTCAAACCAAAGCCCCACCCTTTTTCTGATTTTTCGACACGGCCGCCTAACGATTGCGCCAACATTTGATGTCCAAAACAGATGCCTACCATTTTTTGGCCGGCCGCATAAACATCCCGGATAAACTGAGCCAGGGTAACAAGCCAGGTCTCTGACTCGTAAGCGCTTCTGGGGCTGCCAGTGATGATATAAGCGTCACATTCGGTTGGCGAGGCGGGAAATTGACCCTGAGCAACATCGTAACCAGTATATTCAAAAGGGGCATTCACACTTTGGAAAAAGTGGATGTATGTGTCAACAGGCGTTCCCTGCCAGTTAACTTTACTTTCGTCGGGATGGATGGCATTTAAGATACCTACTTTCATTGTTCTATTTCAACCTCAAATAAAACCGGCCACAATTTGCCGGTAACAAAAATACGGTCATTAGTCGCATCGTAAGCGATACCGTTGAGTACGTCAATTTGTTGGCTAATTTCGATCCCATCCAAAATACCGCTCAGGTCCAGCCAACTGTTTACGCGGCCTGTGTGGGGGTCTATGCGGGCAATGCGGTTAGTTTGCCACACATTGGCCCACACTTCTCCATTGATATATTCCAATTCGTTTAATCGTTGTACCGGCGTACCCTTATCTAACACTTGAATCTGGCCTGTTTGGGCAAAGGTTTGCGGATCGCGGAAGGTAAGGTAGCTGCTGCCGTCGCTCATGATAAGTTGACGGCCGTCATGCGTCACCCCCCACCCTTCTGTTTGATACGAAAACTGCTCCAGTTGGGCAAAGGTCTCTTTATCGTAAACAAAAGCCACGTGATCCTGCCAGGTAAGCTGGATGAGGTTATCCTCCCAGACCACAATTCCTTCGCCAAAATAGGGATCGTCCAGAGGCACGATCTGTTCTACTTCTCCCGTTTCCAGATTTACCCGGCGTATAGAGGAACCAGCAGTCAGGTTGCGTTGGGCCAGATACTGATTGTTTAAGCCGGTTCCTTCTAGCAAACGGCCGTTATACCAAACCAACCCCTGCGTAAAAGCATTAGGATCATGGGGATATGTGTTCACAATCCGGTAGGTATGAATTGGCGTTTGATTTTCTGGCCCAGGATAGGCTGCGGCCGCTGCGGCTGGGGCTATGACTACCGGGTAACTTTCGGTTGGCGCAGCTGTAACAGCCAGCGGCACGCCCAACACATTGGCGGCGCTCGGTAGGGGCGTGGGAGGCGTTTGTGACTTGGTACAGGCGGAGAGAATGACGGCCGTTAACGCCAACAACACCAAAACAGCAAATCTTAAATTTAGCTTCATCAAATAGTGCCTTCCTTGAAAACTCCTAAAAAAACGATTTCTTAGAGAAATCGGGTTTCTAAGCTGCATGACTCTATTTTAACGGTCACGCAATTGTATCGGCTAACAATTTGGATTGATGGTACTAGAAGATTAACGATTGTCTTGGCTGAAAAAATCATACATTGCCTGGTAAGCTATCTGGGCTTGGGCAGAGAGGGATTCCACCGTCAGCATAATTTCGGCCAGACACAGTTGGGGGTTGGGTAAATCATCAGTTAGAAACCAGCCTGCATGCAGCCAGAAGTTAGTCAGAACTGTGGAATAGAAACGGCCGTCATCCGTCAAAAGCGCAGCCTGAAAACGGCCGTTCTCCCCCCGGACAAAAAACTCCGCCTGCCGTTGGAATGGCCGAGGGTCAATGATCCAATATTCCTGTATGCCCGCCTGTTCATACTCCGCAAACTTCTCAATCCGATCTACCGTCACGCTGCTCGGCGACACAATTTCCACCACCAGATCAGGTCCGCCAATAAATCGTTTTTCGGTCAGCTTTTGTGAATTTTCCTGGCGCACAAAAAGCAAATCTGGTTCACGCGAGGGGCCATCTGGCCACAGTTTCACCTCAAACGGAGCCAAAACGAGGACACCCAAACGGAACTGATCAATAAAATTGGAAAGAATTCTGTCCAGAAAACTAACAACATTTTGATGTGCATATATTGGCGGCATATAAACTATAACCTCCCCATTAGCCCATTCCATAATTTGAGCGTCAGTGGCAATGTTTAGATATTCTTCATAACTCATTTTTAGCTGTTGTACGGCCGTCGCTTCTAATGTTGAGACAGTCATCTTACATACTCCTACACACGTAGATAACACTATTTTAGCATGAGTTGGCAGTCGACTGTGAGCAAATCATTAGGCTTTTTTGATTAGACACCGCGCCACACATTAATTGCTTATTTGTCTATATCCTAATCCCACCACAAAGAAACTTTGCCATCAGGAAATTTATCAGGTGTTTCAAATAGGTCAGGACAAAATTCGAGTAACCATTTACCTAACTTTTGAGCTTCTTGCCCTTTCGGAACATTCTGGAGTATGAACTCGACCGAAGTGCTTGAAGCCTTGATAATGTCAATCCTATATTTCTCGTCTAGTTTTGTTAATCCTTCAATGATTGTCTCGGTCCCAAAACCATAATTGTTGCCCTCAGTCCGTTCGATTTCAAGAATATCAAATTGGTTTGTAGTTGGAGCAATGACGACCTAGTCTGCTTCATTCAAGTAAGCCAGAACAGATTCATCTTTGATAATCACCCTTACTTGATTCAACATTAAATCGATTTGAAACTTGCCAGACGATACAATCTGTTTTAATCCAGTTTCCGTCTAAATATATTTCATAGGATTCTGGGTTGGTTCCCGTTAGTAAGTTAATGGCCTCAATGCTTTTAGTTGATAAGTCCATGTGATTTCCTTTCTATAGCGCTTGACACATATCTAACAATTAAGGATTGATTTGGCGTGGTCAAACGCAAACTTTCAAAAACTAACAACGGAGGATACACTATTCATTCATTGAGATGCTACATTCAATCCTTCAAAAACCAGTTGAGGATGGTGCTGACAATACTGATAACTAGGCTGCCTAGAAAGGCAGACCATATATTGGCAAAAGGACCGCCATCAAATGAAAGCCCGTTGGCTAAC
Source organism: Chloroflexota bacterium (assembly GCA_024223125.1). Next base: position 2,822 of record JAAEOP010000032.1, on the reverse strand, counting down.
AAACCAGTTAGCAGCAGCAAAACTGTGTTGATGACCAATGAAAACAAACCTAAGGTGGCGACGTTGATGGGCAGGGTGAGCAATTTAACTAATGGTTTGATAAAGGCATTTACCAGACCAAAAACAATGGCGACCACAAGCCATTGTAAGAGATTCCCGGTCAGGGAAATACCGCCCACAAAAAAGGCCGCCGCCCATAAAGCAAGCATGTTCACAATAATTTTAATGATGATGTTACGCATCGTTTCCTCCTATTTGGGGTATGGATATTGTTTGAATTGTATCAGGGATGGGGGGTTGAGGGTACGGCCGTTCAGCAGAGGTAATTCGCAGAATGAAAATAGCCGGGATATACAAAATGGGTCGTGACGGTTACGGCCGTAACCGTCACGATCTTCTGATCGAGTTTATCTAATTACAGAGGATAATCTTTTAAATCAGAATAAGTTAAAAACGGCATTTAAGGGACCATTACATTTACCGCCTCCTTTCGCTCCAATACTTATTGAAGCCCCAAAACTCCATACATCTACCTGGGCGCTAAATTTTGGCTTTTGAAGTTTAGGATAAATCGGAAATGTAATATCAAACGATCCGCCAATGCCGAAGCCGGCATTTCCTTTGATGAACCCCTCTGCAAAGCCAGTACAACCTCTTTTAGGACATGTAGATAAGTTGGTAATGGCCCTGTCACTGCTTTTGAATTTATAATTTCCAGATTTTGGTCCTTTCACATATCGTTTGTTTTGTGTATCGCGATACTGTGAACCTCTGGAATTTGGCGCTCTTTCTTTACCTTTGAAGCTACCTCCTGCCATAACTTCAGCAGAGATACCAAGGGTTGCCGTTCCCCACCATTCACGATTTCCATTATTTTTGTTACAACATTCAAACACCGTTGTATCTATAAACACTTTCACTATCCAGCCAACGCCTGGTATAGGTGTCGGCCCAGCAGCAATTATGTATTCACCACTAAATCCTATTTTTAAGGCAAACAGTCCGGTTGGATCTGTAAGCAGAACCGGTTGACTATCTGTGTAGAGATATAGATTTGTTGAATCTGCATACCCTAAGGGATCCATTTGTAGAAAACGGCCGTTTCCTGGATGGTACATTCGTGCCCGATAGTAGTAGTTTGTAGATTCAGGATCGTAACGGCGGGCAGTGAAGAGGTAGGGGTTGTTGATGCCCGAACTGGTAAGGGGATTATCGGCCGCGTCAAAGAACGAGGGTGTGCCATAAACATCATACTCATAACGTTCCACGAGGGAACCGGCGCTGTTACTGACTTCGGTGACACTGCCTAAGGCGTCTCGATGATAGGTATAGACACTGCCGCCGCGTTCCATCGTTAGCAGTTCGTCTATCCCGCTGCCATATGTGTATTGGGCTGTCAGGCTGCCAGCGCCATCTCTTTCTTCCAGGACGCGGTAATCCAGATCGTAGATGAAGTGGGCGGTGACGCCGCCGACAATTTTGGCCAGCCGACGGCCGAAAGCATCATAAACATATTCGGCTGTACCACCAGGACCAGACATGCCCGTCTGCCGGTTGAGGATGTCATAAGTATAGGTATTGTTGTTGTCGGTGAGGGTATTGCCGCGCAAATCGTAAGTGTAAGCTGTACTGTCTACCGCTTCGTACCGGTTCATGACGTTGGTAAGCTGGCTGCCATCGTTAGGCAGGTAGCTGACGCTGGCGCCGTCATTTTGCACCTCTAAGCGGTTACCCAAGTTGTCCAGATCGTACCATTGCAACGAGTCGTAATTGTTGATGCTGGTCGGGTTAGTCGCATCGGCGCCGTACCAAACCTGGGTAAGCTGGTAGAGGTCGTCGTACTCATATACGTCGCTCGGTTGGCCTGTTCTGTGTGCCCGCTGCATGTAGGTGCGGTTGCCGGCCGCGTCGTAACCATAACGATAATCGGCCACGGCCGAACTGACGCGAGTGGTACGGTACAAAGCATCATAATCGGTGCGGTTAGTGATGCCGTTGGCATAGGCCACCGTGATGTAACTGTTCAGGTCGTCATAGGTGTAATCAACAATGACACTGCCGCCGCCATCGTTGACACTGTCCAAACGGCCGAGTGGATCAATCGCCTGTACCCGCTCTACCCCGGAAGGATAGGTCATCGTATAAACGCCACTCACATAATCATAAGCATAGCCCACGGTCCAACTGGCGCCAGCCAATGTTTGGCTGGTAGCGGTGACGTCATTAAGGGGATTGTAAATGTAGGTAAGTTGGCTGGTATGGCCATGCATCGTCTGCCCAGCGGTAAGCAGGCGGCTGGCGTCATCGTAGGTGTAGGTCTGGCTGCCGCCGGTGGAGAAACTCTTGCCCAGCAGTCGCCCGGCGCCATCGTAGGTGTGGTTGATAGTGTCGCCGTCTTGATTGGTGCGGACGGTCAGATTGCCTCGGCCGTCATACGCATACCCCACCGTTGTGCCGTCAGCATACGTTTCCAGGGTCAGCTCATTGCGCGGTGAATAGCTATATTGGGTAACGTTGCCATTGGCGTCTATGATACGGGTCAGGTTTAAGTTCCCATCGTAGCTGTACGATGTGACCGCATTCAAACCGCCAAAATCATCAATAATCTGTCCCGGCTGGCCGAAAAAGTTAACGTCCTGGAAGGTAACGATACCATTGGGATCGGTAATGGTTTGTTGGTTGTTGAGGGCGTCGTAACCATTGTCAGTACAAAGATATAACCCCTGAGTATCCTGGCAAACCTGGGTCTGACGATTCAGGTTGTCATAGGTGTAACCGGTGTGGATGCCGCGTTCGTCGGTGGCCTGAGCCAGATTTCCGGC
>JAAEOP010000031.1 GCA_024223125.1 Chloroflexota bacterium | reverse complement strand
GCATCTATGTATAATTTGTAGCCAGAGTCAGTAGGCATATCCAGGTTTATGACGGCCGTGGCCACACCCGGCGGTGAATTTGTACAAGAGGAGGTGGAGTCGCCCAAACGCAAATTGCCATTCACAATTGCGGCCGGCAAACCGCCAGATGTCACCCAATCAGCCAGAGAATTATCGTTAAAATCCCCATTGGGTATGTAAAAGACAGGCGTGGTGGTCACGGCAGCTTCACTGAAACCTGGCCGGCGGAATTGAGCGTTGATTTCTTGTAACCCCAAGGTCTGGTCATTCAAGGTCAGGGTATTGCCTGTTTCCTGGTAAACTACCCAGGTATTGGGTACAGGTTGGTCGGCTCGCCAGATACGCATCTCGGTAGGAGTCTGTGAGAAGGTGATGCTGCTAAAATCAAGCGTCACAGCGGGGATATAGCTGGTGGCCCCGGCAAAGCGGGCAGAGTCTATCGTTATATCGCCATTTGCAATTAAGGTAATTTGATAAACTACCATCGGTAGGAAAATTTGGCAGTTGATTACGTTGCTCATAGCCGTCGTTGCCCAACCACTCACATTCCCTACCTGATCAAAGGCTCGGATCAGCGCCTGATAGGTATGACCACACTCTACTGGCAGCGTCAAACTGGTATCTGTCACGATTTGATCACTGATCGTAGCGCCATCATCATTTTGCACTTGCACCTGATATTTGGCCACATCTGCGGCCGACATTCCCCAACTGACCATGGCCGTAGAATTAACTATTGCCAGTGTGGGGTTGAGGGGGTCGGGAACATAATTGTCAACCAGGAAGGTTTGGCTGGAAGGGGCGGCCGTGTTGCCAGCATCATCTTTGCCTCCATAAGCCAGCTTAAACAAAACGCCATCCGTCATAGCGGGTACAGGCCAATCGGCCGACCAATCACTTTGTTGTATAGGTGGAGTCTGGTTAGCCAACACAACTGTCAAAGGTGAACTATCTATGGACACAGTTACCCCTTTTGTCAGCGTAATGCCGCGGCCATCCTGCACAAACCCTGTTAACATCAAGGGAGAGGAAAAGGACGAGGTAATGAGCGCCGGAACAGTGGTAGACAAAGTTATTTGCGGGGGCACATTATCTACTTCAAACATGACCGACTGTGTCCCTTCTATATTGTCCACATTATCTTCTGACCAATATTCCAGATTGTAGCTGCCCCCATCTGTATTAGGAGGAACTGACCAGCTTGCCGACCAGCCGCTTTGTGTAATGGGGTCTGTGGTATTGTCTAAGGTTATAGTCAGAGGATTGCTGTTAACGGCCGCATGTGTGTCAGAGATACCAGACTCAGTATCTTGTACGGTTCCACTCAAAACCAATGTGGATGTTGTCATGCTAATGATGTCTGGAATGGGTTGTAACGTTGTGGTGGGGGCAGTAATGTCTTGGATGTAGGTGATGACGGCCGTATCCGTCAGCGCATTATTAACAGTGTAGGCAATATTTTCTGAAACATCCCCGGTCGTAACCTGGTACACAATCGGAACAGTCCAATTCGTTATGCTGTTCGTTAAAGTGATAGACGTAGCCTGATCAAATCCTGGCCCGGCCGTAAAAGTTAGCGGCGGCGTTCCTGAAATCTGAAAGCTGGCAGTCAACTGCCCGGCTTGATTGTTATTGAAATAGACTATACGATCTGAACCAGGATTTTCATACAATGGCAGATCGCTAGAAAAATCAACTTGCAATATTTCCGGGTCGCCAGCTTGCAAAGGTTCAGCCAACAAGGCCATGGCATTGACAAATGTGAACACGGCCGTGACCGCCACAACTAGCGCAAAAAAAAGAGTTCCAATTCTGATACTCTGATTAGCTTTGATCCCAGTGGTTATCTTGTTCATCTTGTTTCCCTCTTCTTGTAAATAAACATCCGGGAGGTTTCGCCTGTTGCGATAAGCCAACTGCTAAACAAACGTTCCGGAGGTTGGTTGTTAAACAAGCCGCAAACAGTATTAACCGCCACCACCCCGATTTGGAGGCGGCGTTTTTGTTGATGGCGGATTTTGCCCCCCATCACCGCCGCCACCTGGAGGTGGTTGGGGCGATGGCGGCGCTGTTGTTGGTGTTTCTGTCGGTGTGGGCGTAAAGGTTGCGGTCGGTGGTATGGGTGATGGCGTGAAGGTTGGCGTGGGTGTATTCGTCGGGGTGGGTGTATTCGTTGGGGTGGGAACCAGGCCCGGCGCCAGGTGTAAGAAGTTTTCAAAATGGGCCGGTTCTGCCTCTCCAGGGCCGGCCCCGTCAAACAAGCTTCTTTCTCCAGAAGCCAGCGTTTCGGCGCCGCCAGCGCCGCCAAGCAGTTGGCAGTTCGCCCGCACCAGACAGCTAACGATAAATTCGTACGGTGCGTCGCTATATCTGGCTGCCATAATGCCATTAGTCACAGTTGCCGTATCGTCTACTGAATTTTCAACAACGGCCGACTGCGAACGGGTATTTACTACCACCTGCCCTTTTAACAGCAGAATTTGGGTTTGGGGTGTAACGGCAATGATTCGCACGGCCGTGTCCGCATCCATAAATAAATCCACATCACCGGGCAGCTTGAGTTGGGCAATGCCGACCTGATTTTCCAATGTTTGGGCGGCCGTTACCTGCGCGGTGTCCCCAGACACAGCATCGCCATCCAGACGTAACCCATTCCCACCGGAAGCAATAGAAATTTCAACCACATCAAGGGAGGCTGTGGGCGGCTCTGGGGTAGCTTCGGGCACGGCCGTATCTTCCACTACCACCACCACCTCTTCTACTGTTTCTACGGTTGGGGGTAATTCTGTGGGCGCAACGGCCGTCGTCTCCTCCCCGCCGAAAAACATGAAATAAGCCCCGCCACCCAAGATAATGATGGCCAATACAGCAATAACAGCATAAAGCAAACCTTTGCCGCCGCCTTGTGCTGGCGCAGCAACGACCGCCGCTTTCTTGCGTTGACTATCCGGCATTTCCAGCACAATGACGCTCACATTATCATCCGCTTTGCGGGAGAGCGCCTTCTTAACCAAGGTTTCGGCCGCTTTTTGGGCCGGATACTGGGTGACGATCCGGATGATTTCAGCCTCTTCCACAAAATGCACCGCTTTATTATGGCGCAGTTCCTTAATCAAGCCGTCAGAACAAAGCACAATGCGGTCATCTTTTTGTAGGGGATACCCCTGATTTTGTCGGGCTGTTTCTTCCGCCTCATCCCCATTCAAGTAAAGGCCGGTATCAACTTCCAGCTTACTGGTGTAACCAATGGAACGCACCAGCGCCTCTGCTTTAGGATGCGCTTCCGCCTCCGCGGGCGTCAAATGACCCAGCCGCACCATTTCCCGTGACCAGGTATGGTCTACGGAAAGTTGTTGGGCACGGCCGTCACGGATTAAATAGGCGCGGCTGTCCCCCACATTGGCTAGATAGAGGTTGTTTTCATGGACGGCCGCGATAGTCGCTGTCGTTCCCATGCCCTCTTTTTCCCTATCTTCTCGTGCTGCCTTGTGCACCGCCTCATTAGACTTCTTCAGGGCATAGGCCAGCAGCTGCGGCAGTTGATCAGGATTAGCCAATGAAGCGGCTTCAATTTCGGCAAAGGTGGTATCAATCGTCATTTGGGAAGCGACTTCACCACAACTATGGCCGCCAATACCATCGGCTACCATGGCCACCGTTAAGGGCAGTCCTTCACCCGTTGTCAGGTGGCGAGCGTCAATACAATCTTCCATGTTCGGCCGTCCACCCATATCCTGTTTCAAGCCAATAATGAGTTGCTCTGTTGTTTTGGGTTCTTCTGTCATACCCAATCTTCTCCAATTTTTAATGGTGGATAGTGGCTGGCGGCTGGTAGTTTGTACTATCCACCACCCACCACCCACTATTTACACAGGAATTATGGGCCAGCATATTCCTCAAATAAAGCTTGAATTGCCACCATATGGTCATCTAAATTAGCAGCCGATGGGCTGTCTAGCAATACGTACACGGCCGGAATGCCTTCATCAGCCAATGAATCGGTGGCGTCGCCGGATACGCTTTGGGCGGTGTCGGCTTGATCGGCCGTGTAGCCATCCATCGCCGCCACATACAAATCGGCCAATGCCTGGGAGGCAGCAACCTGAGCCGAACTACACCGCCCCGGCGACACTAAACTTTGATTGGCAGCCCGCGCCGGTGAATCCCAGAAAATGGCGACTGCCGGGCTAATCTCGGTGGCGAAATTAAATAATGCTTCCGATTCTGGTTCTGAGAGGGCGGATGGACCGCTGCGGCCGTCAGCCAACGTTTCCCAATTACAAGCCCAATTGCGGTTCAAATCTACCCCGTTGGCATTCAAACGGCCGTTGCCATCCGGGTTAATATTGGGCACAATGTAAATGGTGGCGTCGGGCGGAACTAGGTCGGGGTTGCCACGTAGCGCCAACCCCAATTGGTTTGCCAAATCAATCGAAGCCGGCGCATTACCAGCGTGCATCCCACCCACAAACAATATGCCATTTGGCCCATCCCCAAAAATATTAGCTTCAATATCCACCCCATTTACCGATTGGCCGATGATACGAGAGGAAACCACACCTTCTTGTGTGGCTATCGCTTCCACCGTCGCTGTAGCTGTGGGGAATGGGGTTACGGTGGCATCAACATCAACAACAGCTTCACCATCAGCAACATCTGTAACGACATTTTCTGTGGTGGGCACGGCCGTGGGTGTGGCAGTGGTTCTAGCTGAAGATATAGCTGGCGTTCGGGAACACATAGACGGAAAAATGCGGGGGAAAGCCACCGGGTTAACCGTTTCATCAGAACAAAAGAGAGTGCGGCCGCCAAACAATAATAAAAGGATGAGTGGCAAAATAATTAGAGGAATGATCCACCAAGCAATATAAGGCGGGGCAATGAGCCGTCCCTTTTCTGCTAAGCCAATTTCGTTGGCCTTCACCTGCAATTCATAGGGGATGATTTTGCTGCGTAAGAAAAACGGCCGTCGCCGCGCCCGGGCTGTGAAAGGAACTGCTTGGGAATCACCAGGATGGACGGCAACTTGATTAGGTGGCAGTTGGAATTTTAGCTTGTTTTCCACATCAGCTGCCGCCAGCGTATACTGCCCCACAATATTGCCCTCATTAAAAATGACAACCTCACCCTTTTGTCCATTTTTCAAGGGGGAGGGATGGGTTTCAATATAGAATTGGGGGAAAGGGGTGATGGCAAGCTGGCCCTGACAGACGGCCGTTTCCACCGCTTTATGAGACACTTTAGCCGCAATCTGGAAGGTATGGCTGCCGGCCGTAGAATCGCTGCTGCGCGGCGGCCGTATGGTAAACGGAACCGTCACCTTTTGCTGCTGTCCCAACCGAATGGGGGCCGGGTCTATTGCCACCCACGTGACCGGAATCCCCGACACTTCTAACGTGATTGAAACAGTACGTTCAAATTGATTCTCCAATTCCAACACCGATCCGGCCGGCATACCCGGAACTGTCGTCAACTGATCAGGCCCCATAGAAATGTATACCCGGCCCCGATCTACCAGCGGCTCTTCTACAGGGGGTGGGGCGTATGCTTCTGCGGCCACGGCCGGTGCACTGCCCGTACCGGAACGCCATTCCAGTTCATAAGTCCCAATCTTCAATATTTGCCCCGACCGCCACGGCTCTGGCACATCGGGCAATAAGGAACTGCCCTCCAAAATTGTGCCGTTCAGGCTGCCCATATCCACCACATCCCATCCCATATCGGTGCGTTCTAGTCGGGCATGTTTTTTGGCCACACCCTCCCCGGTTAACAGTAGATCGTTCCCGGCCATCTGCCCAATAGTGACGAGCCATTTGTCCAGTTGAAACTGCTTTTCACCCTGTGAGGCATGCGAAATAATGAGATAGTCAGAATCTGAGGATGTGGCTGGAGGATGGGGGGCGGCCGGTTTAGGCTTTGGTTTTGGCGCCGGTTTGGGGGCGGGCGGGGGTTCCGACCGAACCTGTGGTGGTGGTGCTGCGGCCGCCGCGGCCGCAGCAGGTACAAAAGCGGCCGCCCCGCCTCGTGGTAAACGGCCGATTTCCCGCCGCAGCATCAGCAAAAACTCTTCCATAGAACGGAAACGGTCGGCGGCTTGTTTTGCCATCGCCCGTAAGATGATTGCTTCCAGAGCAGCAGGAATATTGGGCTGCAAAGAACGGGGGGCATTGGGAGCGGGAGCGCGTAATATATCTTGGGGGGTTTGGGGATTTAAGGGCAGCAAACCGGTGCTGAATTGGTAAAGCAATATACCTAACGAGTAGATGTCGGAACGGCCGCTGGCTCTTTTGCCGTCGCATTGTTCGGGGGATAGATAAGGGAGGACGGCCGTAGGCGTCTGCCCCGGCGGAACCATACTGGCTTGCCGAAAATCAGTCAGCAGCGGCCGCCAGGGCAGCTCGCCACCATGCGCTTTTAGCAAAATGTTGTGGGGGTGAATGGCTCCATGCACCACTCCCTGCCGATGAGCATAAGCCAACCCATCCGCTACCAATTCTATCAGCCTGGCAGCCACCTGCAATCCCATAGCCGATTGGCTTTGTAGCAGCCGGGCCAGAGAACTGCCCGTCACCAATTCGGTAGATTGGTATAGGTCGGGGCCATTCTCATCTAAATCAAACACACGGGCAATCGTGCGGTGCTTTAGATTGTCATACGCTTCCTCATTTTTCAGGAAACGTTCCCGAAAGTCTGGCTGCGCGGCCAGATGAGCATGGATTATTTTTAAGGCAACGATACGGCCGTTTTTCAAATCCGTCGCCCGGTAAACTGTTCCACTCGTACCGGAACCGATCCGTTCTTCCAGTTGATATTCGTTAAACTCTGTGCCGGTCAGATCGTTCATTCAGAAGTTTCCTGTTGAGTTGTTATTTAGTAATTAAGTAATTGGTAATTGGGTAATTCCACCCGCCAATTACTTAATTACCCAATTACTCATTTACCCAATTACTAATCATTATGAACCCCAGGTTGTAAAATTTCGCCATCACAATCATGGTTAGATTCTAATACCCCGGCCTCTACATCATCTATAACAGCTATTTTCTGTAATGTCCAGTGGTCAAAAAACCAGCCATTTTCCGTTTGTTCAAACCGATTACGGAACTTAGCATACAGGGTCACATTTTGGGCTTCCGGGACGATAAATTTTATTTCCTGGGTTACAATTTTACCTGTTTCCACCGGCTGCCAATCTTCATGATCGTATTCGGCGCCAGTGATACACAACTGCGTTTCCGCCCGGTTATCTTCAAAGGGACTAAAACGTTTGACATCGTCTTCTTCATACCAGATTGAATTGGCAAAATAAGTTATCGTAAAGTTATAGGCTCCCGGCTCCAAAAAGACCTCTTGATACAAGCCAAAACGAACTGGCAGTCCCGGCCCCTTAAACACCTTGAGAATTTTTTCTTTATCAAACAAACTGCATAGTTCGGCCGGCGGCGCGCCACTAACACCATTACATTCATTTAAGACGCCCTTCTCTCTTTCTATCATTTCTGGGAAAACATAAACCCCTTCACCAGCATCCACAGGCGCTTTGTCATGCACCACCAAATGCCAGCCGGCCGGAACCCTTAATTCTTGATACACCGCGTTGGTATGGGCATCTTTGAACGATACGGGCGGCATTTCAAAAGAGGGATTGGTTAACAGGTTTTCTTCCGGTAAAGGGGTTGGAGTGGGCCATGAACCAGAATCTGCATCTACACCGTCCGGTTCGCCATCTCCATCCGTATCTCCATGAGAAGGATCCGTAAACTGCCCTTGAGCCGCACCAGACGCATTGGGATTGCCGTTTACCTCTTCACCATCTGACAGGCCGTCATTGTCTGTATCGGGGTTGATCGGGTCGGTTCCATACCGTTTGACCCGGTCGGCATTGATTTCATCCCCATCCAGCAAGCCATCGCCGTCTGTGTCTGCTTTTTCAAGGTTTGTGCCCAGGTTTGTTTCTTCCTCGTTGGTTAAACCATCCCCATCTGGATCGGATAATTCCCAGACGCGGGTGGCGGTGGCGGCCGCAACCACCGCAGCCTCAGCCGTGGCCTCGGCCGTAGCGGTAGCTGATTCTGCTGAAATCCTTTCTTCCTCTTCTTCAGTCGTGCGTATTTCTTCAGCCTTTTCTACTACTTGTCTTTGTAACTCGGCCTTAGCCGTGTTCCTGATGCTGTTGACAGAGATCACCGGAATAAAGGCTGAACCGAGGAAAATCATCATGATGATGGCCAATAACCAGCGTGGCAAGCGGGGCGAAACTTCAATTTGTCCATTTTGTGTTTGCATATCTCCTTGTGAAGGAACTATTTGAAATTGGACGGGTAATGACTTTTTGCTGCTGCCGGTTAACGGCCGTTTAATCGGCTTTAAGCGAAAATTGACCCGCCCTTCATGCCCGGCAGGAATACGAAGGCGATGGTTTAATTTATCAAACAGCACTGCCTCATTATTATCTGTGCCGGTGATGGCATATCGTTCATCCGTATTGCCCTGGTTGTTGATGATGACCTGAAGATTGCCAGAGTTTTTGATACGCGGCGGGTTCAATTCGGCCGTAAAACGAGGCGCCGGGTCAATCAACACATTACCAAAAGCAATCCCGCGCAGATATTCATCGGAAGTGGATTTTAAGACCAGACGGTAGGGATATGTTTTGGCTAACCCATCACCCACCGGCGGCCGAATATTAAAGCGAAATGTAGTTTCCGTGTTAGGCATAAGCTGTACGCTTTTTTCGGAAAACGTCACCCAATCAGACGGCAAACCATCTACAGCGACGGTGAAATGGTCTACCCGGTCAGATTCATTGTACATGTGCGCCTGCACCGATGCCTGCGCGCCGGGAGCCAGATTGATGCTGAGTGGTTCCAGACGAATGCTGCTGAGATAGGCCAGTTCACCCGGCGCAACTAATGAGAGGCGTTCAGATAGCGGCTGCGGCGGCAGAACGGCCGCCGGTGGAGATGGTTGGCGCACAGTTTGGGGCGACGGCGAAATGGGCTGCGGTTGGGCGGGGGCAACGGCTGTTTGCCAAACCAGACTAAACGGCCCCACAATTAACTTTTTACCGGCCGGCCAGGCTACGGGAACATTCGCTTTCAGTTCTGTGTTGCCTAGCAACGTCCCGTTGGTACTGTCTAAATCGGTCACTTGCCAGCCAGCGGCCGTTTTACTAATTTGCAGATGGCGCGAAGAAACAGAATCTTCTGCCAGCATAATATCATTTCTGGATGAACGCCCCACATGATAAGTATCATTGGTTAAAACCTGGCTGTGCGGACTTTCGTTCTCACGAGTAATGATAAGTTCTGGCGGCCCCTCAGCAGGAGAGGATGAAATGGGTAGTGGCGAGGGTTGGCGTTTTACGGCGGCTACGGCAGCCGCAGCCGCCGCTTGAAAACGCTTTGGCTGTGATTCTTCTTCCTCTTCAGGTATGGCTTCCATCTGGGTGGCAAGATTATTACGCGCCCGGCGCAGCGCGGCGGCCATGTCAGCCCCATCCTGGTAACGGTCAGGCGGCTCTTTGGCTACGGCCGTCATGATAATTTCTTCCACCTCAGCCGGTAAATCGGCCCGCAGCAGCCGGGGAGATTGGGGGTGACTGTAACAATGTTGTTGGAATGCTTCATCTACTGTTTTCACTTCGAAGGGCAGTTTGCCCGTCACCATTTCATACAGCACAATGCCCAGGGCGTAGAGGTCGGTACGGCCGTCGGGTTTGCTCCCTTTCAACTGTTCCGGCGAAATATAGGGCAGCGTGCCCAGCAGCATAGAAACTTCCGTTTGCAGTCCCCCTTTTTGCAACTTCGCCAATCCAAAATCCACAACAATGGCTCGCATAGCTGGTTCACCTGGGCGTTCTGGTTGGTGTAACTCTTTGAGCAGAATATTGTCCGGCTTCACATCTCGGTGAATGATGCCCCGCTCGTGGGCATACCCCAGCGCCTCGGCCACCTGGGCCAACAGATACAACGTCTCACTCAGTGGAATCTGTTTGCGCTGTATCTGCCACTCCTCCATATAACGCAACAGATTTCCCTGAGGAATCAGTTCCATCACCATGTACAACGTATCATCCTGATCGTTAAAGTCATAGATTTTGATGATAGAGGGGTGGTCGAGGTTGGCGGCCGTTTGTGCTTCTTGCAGAAAGCGAGACTTAAACTGTGGCTCACTCATCAAGGAAGGATGGATGATTTTTACAGCCACCTGGCGGTTCAACTTCACATCCTGCGCCAGATACACGCTGCCCATCCCCCCCCGCCCCAGCGAAGATTCAATACGATATTTGTCTATTTGTGTGCCTTGTAAATTTTTCATCCAGTTCTGTCCATCTTGAATGGAGGTTGGAGATTGATTCATCTCTAATCTCCTAATCTCATTTACGAATGAATCCTCAACTCAAAAGCTTATCATAAATAAAATCCACCCCTTCTTCACCAGGGTTAATGGTTACACGCACTGAAGAATCTGGGTTGTCATTATCGGTGTAGAAGACAGTAAAGGAACCGTCTCGTTCAGGGACAACCCGTTCCACATAGGAAACGTGGCCGTACACTTCATGAGCGCTGTGAGCGCCGGGCTGCCAAACCATCACCGACCCTTTGACGGGTACATCCCCCACATCGTAACCGGCTTCTAAGGCACGGTCAGCCCACTCGCGGGCATCCCCTTTAAGGTCATAACCAAAATCGCGCCGGGAAGAAGCGTACCAGGTACATTCCCCTTCGGGGAAAAGCCTGTGCATGGGGCCGGGACCGGTTTCGGAGATGCCTTCATTCACTAACTGTCGCAGATCATTGCGTTCACTATGCAGTTGGTTCAAGCGATTGGCTTCTTCAGCCGACAAACTGGTTACAGAACGGGATTCCAAAGCCTTGATTTCCCCATTCATGCTATCCAAATCGTTGAGTCGTTGTTTCCAGCCGTTTGTTGGGGATTGATCGGCTGCCTGTTTACCCAACACTGCCTGAGCAGTGGCCGCATGTTGACCGGCAAGCAGTTGGTCGGCCACGTCTGCTTCAGGTTGGGCTATCGCTTCTGCCTCACTCGCAGTCGGCTGGCTTTCTGGTTGGGGTTGGGTTGGCGGTGGCGGTTGTTCGGGTGCAGTCACAGTTGACCGCGCCACTGACACCGAAGGCGCCACAGCTATTAAATCTGACTGCTCCATCGGGCCAATGGTAGCACACACGCCACTGAATTCCGTAGCCCCATCTTCATCAATCGTCTCCCATTTGGCTACTTCCTTGTTCAGGCGCAAACTCAATTCATCACCGACGTTGGCAACTTCAATGAGTTTATCAAAAGTAGTCCGCAAATCGTTCAGCAGTGTCACCAGTTCCACATCCGGTTCGGCCGTTTCCAGTTTACTGGCGGCCGTTTGCAACCCCGGCAAATCGGTATGTAGTTTATTAGATATTTGATTTAGTTTCCAGGATACATCTCTGGCTTCCTCAGGGTCCATGCGTAAAATAGACATGTTGCACCTTTCCCTATTCTGAGGCTGCGGCCGTATACTCGGCCGCAATCTCTTCAACCAGACGGCGGATGTTGTTCTCATACGCCTGCGAAGATAAATTCACGTCGCCTAAGCGCCCAAATTGGACAATATCCAATTGACTGTCGTGAGCAAACACAGCCCTTCCCTTACCCATTTGGGCACGATGGCTGTTAATGATAGGATTACTAATTTTACCAACTTGATTAAGTAGTGTCAGATCGCCGGGGTTTACCGAAAAGGCTACCCCACTGCCATATTTGCTGGCTGCTTGAATATATTTGATGCCAAAATTTTGCTTGACCTGATTTAAATGAATACTGGTGTCAGAAACAAAAAGATGAATGCCCAAATGACGGCCCAAGTCCATACATTTATCCAGTAAAGAGCTGAGGTCATCAAAATGGGAAAATTGTTGCAAATCATCCACCACAATCAGTGTTTGTTTGGGAATAACACGGGTCATATCGGCCGCTGTGACCATTGTTTGATCTTGCTGTACTTGCTGCTCCTCCATACGCTGGGTCAGAAGCGTGTGCAAATCGGTCAGGAGTTTACGGGCGCGGGTGAAGCTGGCCCCCAACTGAATATGAGGCAGGTCACGCAACAGCCGTAAGGGGTTATGGCGTTCTAAAACGAGGACAAATATTTCTACCTGACTGGGGCTGAGATTCACGGCCGCGCTTAGACACAATGTCAGCAAAAAATCTGTTTTTCCACTGCGGGCGGGGCCGGTCACAATGCTGTACGCTTGTAACTGGCTCACATCTATTGTCACCGGCTCCATGGAGTTGTAATCCAGTCCCAGAGTGGCGGTGGGCATTTCGGCAATATGTCGCCGGTCATGCACATACTCTTGCCACAACGTCTCCAATTCCAGATAAGCAGGTAGTTCAGTAATGGGGGGTAAGGGACGACGGCCGTCAGGCCAAACCCAACGCTCATTCATGGCTGCGGCAATGGCCTGAATCTCATCTACTGCTTCCTGGGAATGAAGTTCTAACCCTTTGCTGCGTGACGGCGCGGCAATCTGCACTTCCAACACCTCTTGTTCTTGCTGAATATAACCACGTCCGGCAATCTCTTTTAACGGCCGTGTTCGTTTACCCAAAATTTCCAGCGTATCTGATCCCAGCCGTACCCCCAACGCCAGCCGGTTCAAAGTATTGGCCACATATTTGGCATGGGAACCACGCATTGAAGTGACGCTGTAGATAAAATGAATATCTACCTGTTTTCCACGCGAAGCCAAACGACTGATAACCTGGGCGGTCTCTCCATTTTCGGCTACAAAACCGGCAAAATCATCAAACACAACCAGCAAGGAAGGCAGCGGTTGGTCGGGAAAATAGCCCCGCAGCGCCTCCATCGAATCACAACGGGCATTCCGCATTTGTTGGGCGCGGCGGCTGGCCTCCTGCTCCAAATAGCCAAAGAGGCGGTTAATTCGTTCTTGTTCGCTGGGCTGAATAAGCGCCTGACAGTGGGGCAGTTCATCAAATATGGACAGAGTAGCGCTGCGGCTGAGGAAATAAAACAGCAGATCATCAGGGGGATGGGCGGCCGCCAAACCTAGCACAGCGCTGCGTAAGTACATTGATTTGCCGGAACCGGCCGGCCCGGCCACGATAACATGTCCGTCGCGCTGATTCAGGTCTAAAATCAACGGCCGCTGCTCTTGTTGTTCCGGTAAATCCAGCAATCCTAGGGGGACTTTTAAGCGGCGGGGAGATAGTTTCCGGTCAATGTCCCAACCTGCATCCGTCCACAAACAATAAAGCGGCTCTTCGCCTAACAAATCAAACAAAGGCATTTGGTCGGCTTCCGGCAGCGGCGGCAGGCAAATCATACGCGGCGGTTTGTAACGCTCCCGGCAATAATCCCGAATATGTCCTACCAACACTTCTCCTTCAGAAAGAGGAGCCAGATGTCCGTTGCCGTTATCTTCCTGAACGGTGGATTGGTGACGGTAGATGGTTTTACGACGGCCGTCTGGTCCCAGTCGCCGAATCGTAAAATCATCTAACAGATTCAAGTTGGTCGCTTCTTCTGGCAAATTAGGAATATCGGCCCGCGCCACCTGGAACATCTCAAAAATCTTGTTATTGCCCACCTGCAAATACGCCTGCCCGGCTCGTTTGAGGTTCCTGAAAGCGTCATCCCGATCAAAGATAGCCCGGCTGTCTTCTGAACTTTGCACCTGCATACTCATGCGTACTTCAATATTGGGACGCACCGGCAAAAAGTCCAACGCTTTTTGGGTACTCAAAATTAAATGAATGCCCAGCGCCCGCCCTTGAGCGGCAATATCCTTGTCCAGCGTTTGCTTCAATTCGGGATTAACATCTATCCCTTTTTTGAACTCATCAATGACCACAACCAGATGGGGCAGCAAATTATTGGAGAACTGTTCATTGTATTCGTAAATATTTTCAATCTGGCGATCAATGTTTTGGGAAGCCTGATCAAACAGCATTTTACGCCGCTTCACTTCCCCTTCCAGAGCCAGACGGAATCGTTCCACGGCCGCTTCATCATTTTCGATGATGTCTGAAGTAAAACCGACCACATGGGGCAAACTTTGCAGAAATGATAGGGACGTTCCACCTTTGAAATCGGCCAGAACAAAGTTGAGATGGGTGGGCGGATTGTTGGCGGCCAGACTCAAGACGATTGATTGTAGAGTGACACTTTTCCCTTTACCTGTCATACCCGCCAACATAGCATGATGTCCGTAGCCGTCACGGCCGTCTTCGCGCAAAATCACCACTTCTGGCCGTAGATCAATATTTTTGCCAATCGGAAAAGCCATCACTGTTTGGGGATCGTAATTGGCGGCATACAAGTTTTCCAAATCTACTTCTAACGGCCGTGTGGCGGCCAATAATTCCACCAGGCGCACACTGCCAGGTAAACCGCCTTCATGTTGGCTCAACCCGGCGTCGGTACGATAAGGCGCCAGTTGACGGGCCAGCCGGGTTACCTGATCGAGAGGGGTCAATTCAGTCTTACACACCACCCTGACCTGATTAGAATCGGCCATCCAGGTTTCCCGATATTCTAATTTATCGCCACGTAGTTGAATTTGAGCATTAACCTGGGGGGGAATGCTGTCAATGAAAAGGGCGCTAGCTCGCAGCCGGTTTTCATTGTGATTCGGTTTATGCCCCAAGAGCATGTAGATAACCTGATGCCGCATTAAGTCGGGAACGGTGTCAAAAATGACAAGAATATGCGGCTCTGACTGACCATATTGAAAAGAAGAGCGCTGGTATTGTACCTGATCGCGCCGTCGCAATTGTTGGGCCAGCGCCGATAGGACGTCATCATCTGCTGCCGGGACAAATGATAAACGGGAGACGACCCCGTCACGGCCGTGTAATGTGTTGGTATGTGGCAGCCAGCGCACCCAGGCCCACTGGCGCGGTGCATCGGGATGATGGCTGATAAGGTACAAATGTACATTATCCGGGCTGTGGTGAGTGACAAGATGAGCCACCACCGTATTAACAAGCTGCAATGCCGTTTCTCGATTGTGACTCCGCAGCCCAACTGTGCCTAAATGTACCAGATTTGTGGTCAAAGGCAGTTTGGGTACGGTGGCAAATTGCTCTGTCAGCCGGGTGACGTCAGCCTGTAAGGGATCTTCTTCTCGAATATCGGGCTGCACGACCGACACACAGAGGGGCATGTCACGCACACCAATCCGTAAGGCCAGGAAATCATTGTCATCTGGCAACCGTTCCCATAAACGGCGTTTTTGTTTTTCAACCCGTTTTACCATTTCTGAAACCGGCGGGTCCTGATGGCGCAAAACACGGCTTTGCTTTGCGGTAACTTCATCCAGCTGATCGTGTACATGCTCCAGATAGGTGCAGTATTCTTGTTCGCGCTCGGTTACGGCCGTTTCATGTTCCCGCCTCGCCGACCGATACTGCCAGAACTGTACCCCTACCGTCATCGCGGCCATCAACCCCGATAACAAAGGGGAAATGAGCAAATAGACCGGCAGCGTGGCTGATGGTTCGTCTGATGTCGAAAACAGCAGCCCGCCCAAAACCACCATACCCATCACAAAAACGCCCATCACTCGCGGCAAGGCAGAGACCAGGCTGGGTTTTTCGGGTGCGGCCGACAGCGGCTGTGGCGCCCGAATCGTTACCTTGCTGCTGGGCAAAGGCTCACGTCGCCGCGCTTCCGGCCGAATAATATATTGGCTTCTACTAAAAGATTGTGTACCGTGTGATTGCGTCATTTTCAGATGAACCCTAACCTGGATAAGTCAAAATCAAAGAGGATTCTATATATACTGATGGAGAAGAACACTGTTTTTTTGTTAAATCCGATCCGTGTTTTTCCTAATCCGTGTATATAAACACAGTTGTTTATTGTATACGCTTTTCATTGTAAAGGCGCTAAGGGTTCGCTCGTAAACAACTTTGGAGTTTCCAGATTGGTTCAATCTTGAAGATTGAACCAATCTTACCAAGTTAAAAACGAATGGACCCTAAGGTGTCATGCCGGACGCCGTGTACTTCCAGTTCTCAATTTGGGTACGCAGAGCTGTTTCTAAATTTTCCAACGCATTTAATTGAGGCATTAACTGGTAATTGGCCCAATCATTAAACTCCGTACGGAATGCTTCTGCGGATTGACCCTGCCATTCGGTACCGATAAATTGATTGTTGACTCTGGCTGACAGTGTCCTTAGCTGCTCTTGAACCCCTTCACGAAAGGCTCGCAATTGGTCGGCCGTTTGATAACCGGCGTCAACATCAAAATGCAATGTTGCCATTTTTGTCTCTCCTTATTAAAGTTATGTACCTATGCAGGTCATTCCTGCACGGACAGGAATCCACACACCTGGATACCCTCCTTCGCGGGTATGACAATCAAGAAATACCTGTATAGCTACAAAATTATTACGTTTACTGATAGTTTGCCTCTATAATTATTTCAAACCCATTGTCCGTTACAAATAACGGTATACGGAATACGGATTAAATACCACTTACATTATGATAACAGGTTTTGCGCAGGTCATGTTATGGATTATATCGTTGTTACCCTTAAATACGGTGAACAAAAAGCTGATTTAGAACTGCCCATCAGCGTACCGATGTTTGTGTTAGCCCCCATCATTCTCGACTCACTCTCCTGGCAAAGGGATGGTACTCTTCAGGATACCGCTCGCTTTGTGGGGCATGTGCGCGAGTCTGGTGTCGTAGTACGGCCGAATGAGACGCTGGCCCAGGCAGGTGTGGTAGATGGAAATTTCCTGGAATTGACCTCGGCGCAAAGTGTGACGATGGACCCTGACAAGACATTTATTCTGGAACCGCCGGTCAGCCATCAGATGGGAAAACCTCATTTTCTGGCAGAGGATACAGGTGAGATATTTCCTTGTCGGGGTAAATCCAGCCTCATCGGCCGTTCGCCTAAATGCGCCATTTCCCTGGGAAAACTACCCAATGGTTCCGTCGTGTCCGGCCGTCATGCCAACTTGGTACGCCGCGATAATGGCTATTGGATCAGTGACGAAAATAGTACCAATGGGACAATTGTAGACGGCTACGCCCTAAAACAGAATGAATATGTGCAGTTGCGCAATGGCAGCCAGGTGCAGTTCGGCATCCATGAAGGGCCTGTCCTGATTTTTTATTCGGGGGAAAGCGAGTAGGAGCAGTTTTCAGTGTTCAGTGTGCCGTGATGGGAAGTGAACGATCACTGCACACTGATGACTGAAAACTGATTACTGATCACTGCTTACCCCGTTTGTAAATGTGCTTTAAGGCGTGATGTGTAAACAGCCACGGCTGGAAAAAACGATGGGGGTACGGCCGTTGCTGGACATATGCACTACCTGCCATTCATAATCGTGAAAGCGATCCTCAAAAAATTGTGCTGCCGATATCGTCATCACCCACAAATCCCCTTGTTTTTCTTCTGAGGATGCCCGACCCACACTCGATAAGTTTGTTGCCCCTTGCGCCCCTACCCGAACTTCCAAATATTCGCCGCTACGCAGTTGCCCCCGCCATGTCCAGGCGAATTGAATGTTCTGATTTTTGGTAAACGTTCCCGGAGCGCTGCAACTATACTGGGCAATACGGGGACGGGGTAAAAATATGGCTGTTTCAGTGGGCGTCAAAGTTGGGGTAGCGGATGGTGTGGGAGTGGAAGTATCTGCGGCCGTAGCTATTAGTGTCGCTGTAGGTTCTTTTGTGGGTAAAGCTGTTCGGGTAGGTGTACTGGAAGGTGTCACCGTGGCCTCTGCTACCAGATCAGAAAATAAATATAATTCATTCCGAACGGGTTCGGGGGAAGCCAGACCGTTACCGCCAATATAACTGCGCTCACCCTCACTAAGCGTCTGGATAATGTCCAAATCAGTCACATCACATGGCCCCTTAAAACAATCTACATCAAACAAAAAGGGTGATTCGGAATAACCTATACCCATCAAACCATTTGTCATACTAGCTGTGGAGCCGAGTGGGGTTTCCAATGTGATCTGGTTTTTGTTGGTGTTGATGAGGAGACGGCCGTAACTCAAATGATAATCCAGCAGTGTATCAGCGGCGGTCAAATCAAAAATCAATTTGGTCTGAGGAGCAAGTACAAATTGTGTGCCATCAGGCATATCTAAAGTAGCGGCGTCATCATCGGCAATGATAACCAGAGAATCATCCTCATTCGGCCAGGGCAGCAGTCCATCCTCCGGCAACAAACCGCCTTTATCACCCATTTGCCAGACGGTATCCGCTTCGGCGTTCAACACCCTGATCTTTTTCTTTTCACCAGGCACCGTGGCCATTATAGTGGCTGTTGATTCAGCGGCCGTAAAGATATCGGCAGTGCCACGCCCCAAAAATAGAGCCAGGGCAATGATGGCAATGAGGATGAAGATAACGGCCGTGTGCCACCCCTTTAACGGCCAACGAAAACCGGAAGGTGTCTGACCGCCGGCGCCTGGCTTGACAACCACATCTCTATTCAGGGAGGCTTCATCAATGCGTGACCGGACCGGCGGCGGCGGAGATGGTTTGAATACGGCCGCGGTGGCAGATCGTTCTGGTTTTTTATCAGGAATCGGCTCCACAATGAAAGTCGCATTTACATCAGAGGGAGCCCAGCCATCTTCCTCCGGTGGGACAACAGGAACTGGAGTTTCAGCCGGAACTGGTTTTGCAATATAGGTAGCGTCATGATTGGGTAAGTCATCTTCGTTGGCTGTTGGCTCATTTTCATCTTCTGGTTTTGGCGATACAACAACAACCGTCGCCTCAACGTCAAACAGATTGGGATCATCCTCAACCAATTCTGACAAGGCCACAGGGGGTCGTTCACTTTCCTCTGGAAACTTTGGCGCTGTTGGGGGCGCTACAATCATCGTCGCGTCACTATCATAGGCAATAAGCACATCATCCGGCGCTTCATCCAGATGCAGTTCTTCTTCCGATTCAATATCTGTGGTTAGGGGCAACGGCCGTAAAGGAGAGGGCGCAATCAAGGTGGCATCGCTGGCCTCCTCAGGTTCATCTTCCTCCGGGGTTATAATGAGTTCCACAGATGCGGCTGCTGGTTCCGGTTCAGAATCGGTCACAGCCCGCGTCGCCCCCATAATAAACGTCATATTTGCATCTGCGGTCACAGATAACACGGCCGCAGTTAACGCCATGACAAACTCGGAGGTGGTATTAAAGCGTTCATCCGGTTTTTTGGCCAGCGCCTGACCCAAAACCTGAGCCAACTCATCATCATGTAACAGTTCCAGTGGTGGCGAT
>JAAEOP010000030.1 GCA_024223125.1 Chloroflexota bacterium | reverse complement strand
GTACGAGAGATAGACCGTTAATATTGGCTACGGCCGTCTCCCCCACTTCAAACAAATTCACATTGCCAGACTCTGCGGCCGCTGCCCATTGCTGCCCCAACCCCGATTTATTCTCGTAAGACGTACCGCCATAATACAAATCATCACGGCCAATAATCGGCCACTGCTCTTCGACACGGGCCAACGAACGATAATCCATACCCTTGTACTGAGGCACAGCTTTACTTATATCTCGGAAAATGAGACTGGCGGCAAAGGCCGGTTTGCCCAAGCCCAATTTTTCGCCGATTTGGGCAAAAATACGCCAATCTTCGCGGCATTCGCCCAATGGTTGAATGGCCGGATAATAGCGCTGCACCCGCCGTTCACCGCTGGTAAATGTGCCGTCTCGTTCCGCCCAACTTTGGGCCGGCAAAACCACATCCGCCAATTGCGCCGTTTCGGTCAGGAACAGTTCTTGAACGACCAGAAATTCCAGTTGACCGCGATTTGCCAAACGGCCGTCGCCCACCGGATCCGTTCCGGCCACATATAACGCCTTCACTTCGCCAGATTTTACACCGGCGTAAATCGTCGCTGCATCT
This sequence comes from Chloroflexota bacterium, assembly GCA_024223125.1. Next base: position 38,124 of record JAAEOP010000030.1, on the reverse strand, counting down.
CTGCCGGGGTTATCTAACGCTTTATACCCAGGACTATACGCAGGATGAATACCCATATCCCAGGCGCCTTGTGTGTTATTGTGCGGCCACACCGCAATTAGACCATTATTTTTGCGGCCGGCATGAGCCTCTTCCGCCTTCACCAACAGCAGATTGCCCAACAGTTGGGCCAATGCTTCCGTCTCCGGCAGCGTCAATCCTTCGGCCCCGTAGAAAGCGACGATATTGTTGGCTTTAATCAGGGCGTCGGCCGCGGCCGCAATCCCGTCCGGATCAGTCGAGTCAGTGTCCACTTTGGTAGCGTTCACCAATTGGCGTACCGTAGCCACAACTTGCCCCGGTTTATATTGAATCGTGTGCGCGGCAAATTTATCCAAACGGGTTGGGCGCACATTCACCGTCACCAATATCGCTCCCCGCTCGGCCGCCTGTTTAGTACGCAGCCACCAAATCGGTTCTTCTTCATGCAAATCGGAGGCGACGACGATGATGGCGTCCCCAGCCCCTAAATCTGCCAGATTACTGTCGCTGCTGATTCCCACTTGAGCAGTTACGTCGCCACCCAACAGACGGCGATTGCCCAAGTCTACATGGGGCGTCTTGACACCTTCACGCAGCAGTTTTTGGAACATGAACAAATCTTCATTGCTCAAACGGTCGCCGCTGAGTCCGGCCGCTTCTGTACCCAATCCATTTAATTTTCTGGCAACCAGTTCCAACGCTTCATCCCAACTCACCTCTGCCAATTCACCATTTTTACGCACCATTGGCTTCTGCAAGCGGTCAGGCGCGTCGGCAAAGTGATGAACAAAGCGATCCCGATCATGAATCCACACTTCGTTGACCTGTTCATTTTGCCGGGGCATGATGCGCTTGATAACAGAACGGCCGCCTGTCTTCGCTTCCCGGCGGGTACACATGGCCAGGTTGGCTCCGGCTGCTGAATGGACAGAAATAGAGGCGACGGGGATAAGTTCCCACGGCCGTGCCCCAAAACGAAAATCACTCGATGTCAGAGCGCCCACCGGGCAAAGATCTGTTGTATTGCCGCTCCAATAACTGTCAAAACCAGGTTCAGATAAGGTAACAATTTCCAGGCTACGGCCGCGATTGTGAAAGCGTATCACTGGGTCGTCTACAATTTCTTCCTGGAAGCGAATACAGCGAGCGCATTGAATACACCGCTCCCGATCCAGAGTAATCATCTCGCCCAACGGCACATGCTTATCCATCTTCAACTTCAAAGCAAAATCCATGCGGCTGGAACCGTTGCCATAAGCCATTGTCAAATTTTGCAGCGGACATTCCCCACCCTTATCACAAACTGGGCAATCTAGCGGATGACTGGAGAGCAAAAACTCAATCATATCCTCACGAGCCTCATCCACCGGCTCCGTCTGGGTTCGCACCACCATCCCTTCACTTACGACCACCGTACAGCCGGTTTGCATCCCACGCCCAAAATTCAACTTCGGAGAGCCGTCATCCTCCAACATCAACTCTCCGGTAACCCGGTCCCGCATCGGCAGCCCAATTTCCACCAGGCACATGCGGCACATTCCTACCGGTTCCAATTTGGGATGGTAGCAAAAAACGGGAATATCGTTCCCAATCTTCTTCGCGGCGTCCACCACCAGCATCCCCTTAGGGACGCTAAGTTCCACGCCGTCAATCGTCAAAGTTACCAAATCATCACTCATGCGAATTCTCTTCCGCTCGTTTTTTGGTTATCGGTAATCAGTCACCATTACTGAACACTGCTTACTGAATACTGAACACTATCCACCGCCCCATTCACAGGCTTATTCCCTTTCACCTTCGCTTCATACTCTTCTGGGAAATGTTTAATGGTACTCAGCGCCGGGTTGATGGCAAAATCGCCTAAAGCACAAAGGGTACGGCCGCCAATCTGACCGGCCACACTCTTCAACACACGTACATCTTCTGCCGTACCGTGCCCATGATAAATTTTGTGCAGCAACTTATCCATCCAGAAGGTGCCTTCACGGCAAGGTGTACATTTACCACACGATTCATGCTTAAAAAAATGGGCGCACTTCATTGCCATCCAAACCATATCTGTCGTTTCATCCATGACCACAAGGGACGCCGACCCCATCACCGAGCCAAACGCATCCAACCCCTCATACGTCAAAGGGGCGTCTAGGGCGTCTTCCTTCACAACCGGGCCGGAGCCGCCGCTGGGCAGAAGCGCCTTAAATTTCTTGCCATTGGGAATACCGCCGCCGAATTCATCGTTAAAAATAATGTCACGATACGACGTGCCCATAATGACTTCATAATTACCAGGCTTATTGATATGACCACTCAAACATACAATCTTGGGGCCGGCGCTTCTTTCTGTCCCCATTTCCCGGTACCAATCCGCCCCATTGTTAATGATGGGCGGTACATTGGCCAACGTTTCGGTGTTATTCACCACCGTCGGCTTGTGATACAAACCTTCAATGGCCGGGAACGGCGGTTTGGACCATGGCTGCCCTAATTCACCCATTAACGAATTTAGCAGGGCTGTTTCTTCGCCACAAATATAAGCGCCCGCTCCATAGTAGGGCGCCAGGTCGCAGCTAAAATCTGTGCCCAGAATATTCTCGCCCAAAATACCGGCTTCATAACATTCTTTAATTGCTTCTTCAAAGGCATAGCCAGCATCCATAAACTCGCCGCGCATATAGTTGTACATGCGTTTGGCGCCGACAGCGTAAGCGGCAATTAAAGCGCCTTCAATGACCTGATGCGGATTTTGCTGCAACAGTTCCCGGTCTTTGAAGGTACCCATTTCCGATTCATCAGTATTGATAATGATATAAACTTCTTCGGCGGCTTTGGGGATGAAACTCCACTTTAAGCCAGTAGGAAAACCAGCCCCGCCACGGCCGCGTAAACCAGACGCTTTCACAATGTCAATCACTTCGGCCGGCTGCATTGCCAAGACTTTTTGCAAAGCGTCATAGCCGCCATGTTCGCGGTAGACATCTAGCTTTTTGATGTTTTCAACATCTCGGTGACGTAACAAAATGTGGGCCATCGTCACTCCTTAGTAAGCGGTCAACAATAATTTATCTGATCAGGAGGCCGCTTACTCTAAACCGTCCGCACAATTCCGCTATCTTATTTGCGGACGGTCACTTACCTGCTTTAGCATAGGCGGTTACTTTTTCAACGACGGAGGGTACGGCCGTACCCTCGCCATTTGTCGCCCGTTCCCGCAGCCGGGCCAAAAGGGCGTCAAACTTGGCTTCATCTAAATTCTCTTCAAATTTCAAATTACATTGCAACATAGGCGCTCGATCACAGGCTGCCAGACACATCACCGTTTTAATCGTAAACAGACCGTCCGCTGTCGTCTCATCTACACCGACGCCTAACTTGTCGGAGGCCATTTTCACAAACTCATCCGCTCCCCGCAAAGCGCAGGCTAGATCGTTGCAAATTTCCAACACATATTGGCCCACCGGATCTTCATAATAAAGGGTGTAAAAACCGGCCAAAGACAAAATATGAGTGGGGTCCAAATCCAAAACGGCCGCCACTTCTCGCATCGCTTCCCGGCTCATATACCCATAATGATGTTGGGCCAGGTGCATGAGGGGCAGTACGGCCGACTTCTTGTGCGGAAAACGGCCGAGTATCCCCTCTATCTCTTCTGCATATTTCTCATTAAACGTCATCACAAACTCGCTACTTGCAACTTGCTGTTTGCTATTTGTAAGTTGCTACTTATCTATCAATCTCACCCAAAACAATGTCCACAGACCCAATAATCGAAACCACATCAGCTATAAATCCCCCTTTAGACATATGCGGCAGCGAAGCCAGATGTACATAAGACGGGGTACGGAAATGGCAGCGCGCCGGCTTCGGTCCGCCATCGCCGCGCAAATAAACGCCAAATTCCCCACGTGGCGACTCCACGCTCTGGTAAACATAGCCAGCCGGAACGTCAAATCCTTCTGTCCACAGTTTGAAGTGATGGATAACGGCCTCCATACTGCGGCCTAATTCGGCTCGCGGCGGGGGCACAATTTTACGATTATCAATATTCACCGGGCCGTCGGGCAGTTTGTCCATCACCTGTTCAATGATACGTAAACTTTGCCGCATTTCTTCCATCCGGCAACGATAACGAGCGTACACGTCCCCGTCTGTTTCCACAGGTACATCAAACGCATATTGCTCATACCCGGCATATGGGTGCGACTTACGTATATCCCAATCCACGCCAGACCCACGCAGGGTTGGCCCGGTAAAACCCCAAGAAACAGCATCCTCGGCCGAAACTACACCAATGTCTTTTGTGCGTTGCAACCAGATGGGATTCCGTTTGGTCAACGCTTCATAATCAGCAATACGGGCAGGCATAAAATCCAGAAATTGACGAATGGCTGGTTCAAACTCTTCCGGTAAATCGCGCCACAAACCGCCGGGACGGAAGTAACTAACCATCATCCGCTGTCCAGCGCACATTTCAAACACATCTAAAATGTATTCTCGTTCACGGAAACAGTAAAGGAAGACTGACATGGCCGCTAGATCAAGCGCGTGGGTTCCTAACCAGACCAGATGGCTGGAGACACGGGCCAATTCAGCTAATATCACCCGAATAGCCTGGGCACGTGGTGTTGGTTCCACCCCCAACAATTTTTCCACGGCCATGATGTAGCCCAGGTTGTTGGACATGGGGGAAAGGTAATCCAGCCGGTCGGTGAGAACAAGGGCTTGGGTGTAGGTTTTGGATTCGGCCGTTTTTTCTACCCCGGTATGAAGGAAGCCAATATCGGGGGCCATATTAACCACGTTTTCGCCTTCAAGTTCCAACAGCAAACGCAGCACTCCATGAGTACTGGGATGCTGCGGCCCCATACTCAAAAGCAGGTTCTCTTCCGCATCCTCAATTTCCATCCCCGTGCCTACTTTGGCCCGGAGTTCCTCAACGGTCAATTCTTGTATGGTATCTCCGCCGGAGGGTAGTTGCATGGTTTCCTCTATTTCGTGTTCCGTATACTCTGTTCCGTATACCGTGTTCGGATTACGGTTCACAGCTCACGGGATCAATCCTTCGCGTAGGGTTTTTTGGCGTTAATTTCTTGCCAGTTAAAGGAGAATTGGACTTCTTCATACCCTAGAGGATAATCTTTTCGTAGGGGGTGGCCTTGCCAATCTTCAGGCATGAATAGACGGCGCAGGCTGTTATTATTGCCAAAACGAATGCCCATCAAATCCCATACTTCCATTTCTAGCCAGGTGGCAATGGCCCACACGTCGCCGACCGTTTCCGGTCCTTTCTCTGGGTCTTCTACCCATAAGCGCAAACGCAAGCGGTGTTTTTTGGGAATGGAATAGAGATGGTAGCTCACGGCAAAACGGGGAAATTCGGGCAAATAATCATCAGCCACAATGTCAGAAAGGAAATTATATTGCAGCGCTTCGTCATCCCGCAGCAACAGACATACTTGTTTGAAAGTCTCTTTTTGGAGGAAGAGGGTTTGTTCCCCGCGAAAATCTTCTACGGCCGTGACAGCTTCGGGTAATACGGCCGTAATCTTTTCTACAACGAGCTTATCCTGACTCATAAGAAAGTCTTCCTTTAAGCGTACTTCGTCAATTTCTCGCTGCGGACTTTTTCATGCAGCGTCATAATGCCATTGAGCAACGCTTCCGGGCGTGGCGGGCAGCCGGCCACATACACATCCACCGGCACAATTTCATCCACACCTTGCACGATGGCATAATTATTGAAAATACCACCGCAAGAAGCGCAATCCCCCATGGCAATAACCCATTTCGGTTCTGGCATCTGGTCATACAAACGGCGTACCACCGGGGCCATTTTGCGGGAGACACGGCCGGCCACAATCATCAAATCTGCCTGACGGGGCGACGGCCGATTCAACTCCATGCCAAAACGGGAAGCGTCATAATGAGCCGCCTGCGACCCCATCATTTCAATAGCGCAGCAAGCCAGACCAAACAACAAAGGCCACATCGCGTTAGAGCGTCCCCAATTCACCAAATCTTCCAGACGATGGGTAACAACCCCCATATCGCCCAGTTTTTGTTCTAGTCCCATTCCAACACCCCCTTTTTCCAGATCCAAATGTCACCCAGAATAAACAAGAAAATAAAAATCCCCATCACACCCAGACCATAAAAGCCCAGGTCTCGAAAGGTGACAGCCCAGGGGACTAACAAAATAATATCTACATCGAACAAGATAAACAGGACAGCAATCCGGTAAAACTTCACCGGCAAGCGACGTTGTGCCTCACCAATGGCAGCCATGCCAGACTCGTAAGCTACATATTTATGGGGGGCGGCATCCTTAGATGAACGCTTTGGCCCCAAAGCCAATGATAAGCCCGGAAGCAGCAAGGCAAAAAAGAGGGCCACTCCAAGCAATATTAAAACAGGCAGATAATCAACAACTATTTGATTGTCCATAAGCTGGTAATCTCACTTCTGGGGGCAGGACAGTTGCAGACTCAAGCAAGGGAAATTCAGGTTTATTTTATGTTGAAAACAGACCTGATTTTATGTGGGCGCCCGCTTCCGTCACTTCCAAATTTACTCTGTGCATTCTATCACAAGCACCAGTGGTGGGCAACAAAGGGGGCGGCAAAAACGTACAAAAAAAGCCCGGTGAATCTGGTGTTTTTTACGGGGGAAAATGTTGGAGATTGAGAGATTTGGAGATTAGGCTTTGACAGATTCCACATCGACAAAAAAAGTCGATAATCAGGAAAATAATGAATTGTGAAGTGAGGATTCATTCACAATTCATTGTTCACATTTCATTATTTTTTCCAGCAAAGTCTGGAAAAAGAGCTATATACTTTACATCAAGTAATCCCGCAGGGCTTTACTGCGGCTGGGATGGCGAAGCTTACGCAGCGCTTTGGCTTCTATCTGGCGAATACGTTCACGAGTAACGCCAAATTCACGGCCGACTTCTTCCAACGTATGATCTTTGCCATCATTCAAGCCGAAGCGCATTTCCAACACTTCCCGCTCTCGTTCGCTGAGGAAGCCCAGAACCTGGCGAATTTGTTCACGCAGCAGTTCTTTGGAGGCTGCATCTACCGGTTCTTGGGCGCTTTCATCGGGAATGAAGTCACCATATTCGGTAGAGTCTTCATTACCAACGGGTGATTCTAACGACATCGGATCCATGGAGATGCGTTTGATGTCCCGAATTTTGGAGACAGCCTGCCGCCATTTGCGGTTAAGCACGGGGTCTACGGCCGTATCATCGGCTAGAGCTTTTTTGATAGCTTGAGACTCTTCAGAAGTTAAGAAATCCAATTCCAACGCCAACTCTTCATCGGTTGGTTCATGGCCGAGAGTTTGTACAAGATCGCGCTGCATTTTGACGATTTTGTTGATGGTTTCAAACATATGCACAGGGATGCGAATGGTGCGGGCCTGATCAGCAATAGCCCGGCTGACAGCCTGGCGAATCCACCAGGTAGCGTAGGTGCTGAATTTGTATCCTTTGGTATGGTCAAATTTCTCCACCGCCCGCAGCAGACCGACATTCCCTTCTTGCACCAGATCGAGAAGATGAATACCGCGCCCCATATACCGTTTAGCCACACTGACGACGAGACGTAAGTTAGCGCCAGTGAGAGAAATCTTGGCTTCTTCAGCCAGTTCGTACACCATAAATTCGTTGTATGTGAGTCCTACTTTATCGGCTGAAAGCCATTCGTATACAACATCATTTGGAGGAAACTGGTTTTCTTCTTTGCAGTAGCGCTGTACTTGGCGAGAGATGTCTATCGGCAAGATGTACACGGCCGTAAATATCTTAAAACAAGCTTGTGCCAGATCCGTCCAGGCATCATCCTGGCCCCATTTGCCACTATTCAGGTAAAGGCGGATATACGATCTTTCCTGAGCCTGCCAACTTTTACGTAAGTTACGGGCTTCTTCAATAAGAGACACTCTATCCGGCAAGTCTGCATGAATCTCAACGCTAGCCTGTTGTACCGCTTCCCAATCGGCAAGCAAATTATTGTAATTAGCCATCATCGCCCCGAAGTCTACTTCTTCTTCGGCATCATGCCCTTCTTCGGTAATTTGCAGGCTTAGTTTTTCCAACAGGGTCGCTGCTGTAAGTCGGGTAGACAGCCAGACTTCCTGGTCGGCCGTTAGCAGAGGAACCTGCCCGATCTCTTTGAGATATGTATGAACGGGATCATCTTCGATAGTTGCTGTCAGGTAACCGGTCGCGTCATCTGCAGACCCATCCCTTTCTTCCTCCTCCAGATCAAGAAAACTGGAAGGTTCATTTAACTCGTTAACCGTCTTACCATCAGCATTTACAACACGGATATTCAATTTTTGTAAGCGAGCATACAAACGCCCGGCTTGTTCTTCCCCGGCCGTCGCTAATAAAGCCCGAACATCAGACTCGTCTATCTGCTGCGAACGTCGTGCTTTTTTGACAATAGCTTCAATATCAAGATTTTCTTCACTATCGAAAGGTTCATCTTCAAATTCATCGTTTTCCAGTTCAGGCTGCAAATCCATCATTTCTTATTCCTGGTTTACCTTTATTGATAACGCACCGTGTCGGCCGCTCGCCGCCGGTTTGTAGCTGACATTGAACTTCTCGCTTTATTGATTTGTAAAACAGTCAAGGGTAACTCCCGTAACTGCTGCTGATAAATTGTGAGTACGTCCTGATCATTCTCAATCTGGGATTCTTTGATGAACTGTTTAACCTCATTTAGCAGTTGTCTTGCTTTTTCTAAACGCCAATCCAACACAGATAAAACTAATGTATCAGCCAGGCGTTCCAACTCGGCATCGGATGCTGGGGGAAGCGAGAGAAGAAATTGCACCCGGTTAGTGAGGGTAGTATCTAAAATATCCCACAACTCATCAATCGGAGCAACTGCACGGCCGTCAATCCACTGGTATAAATGCCGCGTAATGGCTCGATCTTCGGGTGCGTTAAAGTCAGTTTCCCTCACGGCCGTCTGCCCCACATTCTCCAATCGTTCATTCACCATGCGAATAAGGGCTGAGTTCTGCAAACATTGGCCCAAATAATCAGACTGTCGCATTCCCGTAGCTAAAGAACTGCCGTTTGTCATTGCCTGCCGGGGCACGGCCGTCCACGCATTCCCCTTCGTCTTCTTCACCTTTGGCGCTGGCGCCTGTTTAGCCGGCGCCGGTTTTTCTGTCAGCCGAATCTGACGCAACGCTCGCTCATCTACACGCAACGCCCGCGCCAACTGCTGCCAGTAATGATCCCGCTCCAACGGTTCGTTGATGTCTTTGATGAGGGGGATGACTTGTTGGGCAACGGCCGTTTTTGCTTTGGCGTCATTCATATCCAAATCTTTTGTAGCTACATCAATCACATATGCCACCACCGGCTTTGCCTGAGAGACCAACTGCGGCCAACGAGCCACCTCTTGACGAATAATACTGTCCGGGTCCTCCCCTTCCGGCAGGGTGACGATGCGAATATCTGCTTGTAAACGGCCCTCATGCTGCACCAACCCGCGAGCGTCAAACTTCACTTCCACCTCGCGGTCTAATGTTTGCCGGGCTACCTGTAAACTGCGTAAGGTGGCTTTGGCCCCGGCCGCATCCGCATCCAAGGCCAGCACAAAACGGCGTGTATACCGCTTCAATTGGGTTAGCTGCGCTTCCGTCAGCGCCGTACCCATTTGCGCCACCACATTACGGAAACCAGCCTGCCACGCCTGCATCACATCCATGTACCCTTCGACAATAACTGCCTGCCGCGCTTCGCGAATGTCTCGCCTGGCCATGTCCAAACCAAACAACAAATGGCTTTTATCAAAAACGGCCGTCTGCGGCGAATTAAGATATTTGGGAATACCATCTTTGTCTAAAGTGCGGGCGCCAAAGCCTACAGTACGGCCGTCACTGTTGCGAATCGGTATCATCAGCCGGTTACGAAAGCGATCATACTTCGTCCCTTTCTCTTCATTTTCCGTCAGCAAACCCACTTCTACCAATTCTGAATCACTGTACCCCTGAGCATTAAAATGGGCGCGACACGCATTCCAAGAATTCAAGGCAAACCCTATTTTGAAGGTGGCGCTGGTGGTGTCAGACAGGCTGCGGCCGTTAATATATCCTCGTGCCCCTTCCGACTGTGGAGCATGTAAAAATAATTGGTGGAAATAATCGGCTGCGGCCGCCAACAAATCAGTTAACTTTTCCTCATGGGTGCGCCGTTTCTTTTCTTCTGGGGTAAAGGGCTTCAGTTCCACACCAGCCCGCTGCGCCAGAATGGTCAGCGCTTCCTTAAAATCCATACCATCCCGCTTCATCAAAAAGGAAAAAACATCCCCACCTTCAGCGCAGGCGCCAAAGCAGCGCCAGGTTTGCGTTTCTGGGAAGACAAAAAATGCGGGGGTACGGGTATTGGAATGGAACGGACAAAAGCCAGCATAATTTCGTCCTGACTTCCGCAATGAAACGGTTTCAGAAACAAAATCTATTAAATCTAAACGGCTTTTAATTTCCTGCGTCACACTCATTTTCTAATGGATACGGCCTCTGTACCGTTTTGGAAGAAATTTGTTGGGAGCGGCCGCGATTATACCTGAGTTAAGGCGAAGTTTCATCGAAACAGGGTGTTAAATCGGTTACATTTACGGAGGCTTAACAAACGGCCGCTTCCTTAAAAATCAGGCACAAGCTGCCAAGTCTGACGGCCGTATGGACTATCCTGCGACAACACTGCCCCCCACACCCCATCTCCGTAAGCTACACTGGTAATGCGGAACCCTTCTTCCCACTTTTGCTGAATCGTTTCCGCCGGAAAGGCTTCCGTCGTAAACCAGGTTTGACGGCCGTAAGGAGTATTCTGCGATAACACCACCCCCCACACCCCATCCCCATACGCCACACTGGTAATACGGAATCCTTCTTCCCATTTTTGTTGGATGGTTTCCGTGGAAAAGGCCTCGGTTGTGTACCAGGTTTGACGGCCGTATGGACTATCCTGCGACAACACCACCCCCCACACTCCATCCCCATACGCCAGATCAGTAATGCGGAACCCCTCTTCCCATTTCTGTTGGATGACTTCTTTAGGGAAGGCCTCGGTTGTGTACCAGGTTTGACGGCCGTATGGACTATCCTGAGACAACACCACCCCCCACACCCCATCACTATATGTCAGATCGGTAATACGGAACCCTTCTTTCCATTTCTGCTCAATTGTCTCTGTCGGGAATGCTTCTGTAACATAGTATGTCTGACGGCCGTAGGGACTATTCTGGGACATGATCACGCCCCACACCCCATCCCCATATGTCAGATCAGTGATACGAAACCCTTCACCCCATTTCTGTTGAATAAATTCAGACGCGGTGGTTCCGGCAATTCTCTGTTCTATATCGGGTTCAGAAACGGCTGTCCCTCTCGACAACAACCCGCGTCCTACTCCAATCAGCAGCGCCAACAAAACCAGTCCAATGATCCCCCAGGCCCAGACCGGCAGCCGCCGCTGTAAGGGTGGTTGTTCAACTTTGGCTGGTAGCGGTACAAATTTGGCCGTTGCCAACGCCGGTTCTGAGACCGCTTCCATTTCCACTTCCGGCTCAATTTCTACTTGCGGCTCAATCTGCGGCACGGCCGTCGGCAAAGAAGCCGATGTCTCTATTTCAGGCGCCTCAACAGGAATTGGTTCGACCGTTTCAGTAGGAATCGGTTCGGCCGTCTCCAACTCCACTTCCTCAACCGTAGCCTCCACTGTTGGCGGTTCTATCGTTTCGGGGACGATGCGAGTAACGGCCGTTTCAATTATTGGTAGTGGCGGCTCTTCTTCTACTGGTTCCGGTAGCGGTGTTGGTTTGATTTGTGGCTGATGGTGGGTGACGGCCGTTACCGATGCCGCCATTTCCCCGGCCGTTTCAAAGCGATGATCCACCTTTTTAGCCATCGCTTTGCTGATGGTCATATCCAGGCTGGGAGGCAGCGTGTCCATTTTATCCAGCAAATGGGGAACCGGTTCATGCACATGCTTAAACATCAAGCCGTAAGGCGTTGTCGCTTCATACGGCTGCGCCCCCACCAACATTTCATACAAAATGACGCCCAGAGTATAGATGTCAGCACGGCCGTCAATCTGCTCCCCTTTTACCTGTTCTGGACTCATGTAGGCGGGCGTCCCCACCATACCGCTGCCAGTGAGAGCGGCCGTCGCTTCCACAATTTTGGCAATCCCAAAATCCGCCAGAAAAGCATCATCATACTGATCAAACAAAATATTGCCCGGCTTCAAGTCGCGGTGGATGACCCCTTGCTTATGTGCCCGGTCCAACGCCCCGGCCACCCGCGCCAGAATAACCGTAGCCTGCTCCAGAGGAATCGGCCCCTTTGCCAACCAATCTACCAGCGACCCGCCAGACATATAGCGCATCACAATATACGGCTGGCCGTGATCCTCGCCAAAATCATGCACCGGCACAATGGCTGGATGTTCCAGAGCGGCAATCGTCTGTGCTTCGCGTTCAAACCGCGCCCGAAACATGGGATCATGGGTAAACTGGCTAGGTAACACCTTCAAAGCCACTTCCCGCCGAAAACGGGGGTCATACGCCAGATAAACGGAAGCCATACCACCCCGCCCTAACTCTCTTTGGATTTCATAACGGCCGTAAGTTTTCACCGACACAATACGCCTCCTAATCTACACCTCTTACCGGCAGCATCTCATCCCAATGATAGTCACTTTACTCCATTGAAAAAACCCGGTTTATTGCCCGATTTCATGTTAGTCACTCGACTATAGAAACCGGGTTTATTACTCAAAACGATCCTTTTTCAGTAGAATCTAATTATGATTTCAAACTTTTAACTTCATAAGCCTTAAAGTTACCCTTTTTCTTGGCCAGGGCATCATCTTCAACTAATGGGTACGGTACAGCGTCAATCATATCGTCAACATATTTATAGGTACTACCACTGATGAGAATGCCATCTGGAATTGAGTCTGCGGCTTTTTCCAGACGCGAGGCAATATTCACATCCCGGCCCAGGACAGTATAGTTTGCTCTGGAAGTCGTACCGATATTTCCGGCAATCACCTGACCTGTGCTAATGCCAACCCCAATAGACAAAGGAAATGTTTTATTTTTCTGGTTTAAGCGATTGGCCGCTTGTCTCATTTCCAGGGCAGCTCTTACGGCCTGTTTGGCATCTTCGGCCGGATGACTACTGGGAAACGGCACTCCAAACAAGGCCATAATGCCATCCCCCATAAATTTATCCAGAATGCCATCATAATTATTCAGAACAGTTAAGAATTCTTCAAAATATTGATTGAGGTGGTTGAGTGCTTTTTTGGGGCCCATTTGTTTAGATGAAAACAAGGAGGTTGAGTCTCGAATATCCAGAAACAATATTGTGGCTTCCAGTTCGGTTCCTTCTAATACTTTATTGTCAGGATGGTTTAAGACTTGTTCAATGATCTCTTCCGGCACGTAACGGCTGAGGAGCATTTTCCGACGATAAAGATTGAGGGCATTTTTTACGGTGTGGATTAATTGCTGATCATCCCAGGGCTTTTGCTGATAACTATAAAGTTCCAACTGCTGATTTAAGGCATTAAAAGTTTTAGTATCAGTATAGCCTGTTAAAACTATCATCAAGGCAGTAGGGTGACACACATTGACAGCCTGCAAAAATTCCAGGCCGTTCATTTGTTCCATCATCACATCTGAGATGACCAGGGCTACATCCAGGGGATCATTTTCGATATAGGCCAACGCCTCTTCGGGCGAGATTGAAGTGATGACTTGATAATCGAGGCCCTCGTCCTTGAAATAGCGGTTTAATAATCGCTTAACTGGTTTTGTGATCATTTCTTCATCGTCAACAACTACGACTGTTCCCAATGGCATGATTGGCCTCCTTAGGGTGCAATCAAAAATAACTTTGGTGTTTCCAGATTGGTTAATAACGAACAGACCCTTAACGTGAAATCTGGTACAAGGTATATTTTTCCTTTTTACCCCGCAACTTGGTAGGCAGCTGTGGTTCAAAATAAAGTTCATTTTCAAGTGCTTCTTTTACCTGTTCATAAGTAGATTGGCTAATAAGAATGCAGGCAGGATCATCATGAATAAAATGACGGGCAGCATCTTCGATGCGAGCGGCCGTGTTGACGGTATCGCTCACGGCCGTGTAATTCACTCTGTCAGAAGAGCCAATATTGCCAATCACGATTTTGCCTGTATTCAGCCCAATTCGTATACGGAGGGGTGTTTCTGTTTTGGTTTTGAAATTGATATCTTCTACATCTTCAATCATCTTTATAGCCGCTTTCACTCCGTTTTGGGCATCTGTGCTAACACTACCAGAAGATGTTGGCACTCCAAACAAAGCCATTAATCCATCTCCGGTGAACTTATCTAACATCCCATTATTGTCATGAATAATTTGCACAAATTTTGGCAGATATTCATTTAATAAGCCCACCACGTAGGGGCCATCTTTTTTCTCTGTCAGACGGGTAAAATCTACAATATCCAGGAACATCACTGTTGCTTCAACAGTTTTGCCTATCAAGAAAGCCTCATCATTGCGGTCTATATATTCTTCAATCACGTTAACAGGCACGTAACGGCTAAACATCCTTTCCATTTTATTTTGCCGATATTTGTGCAAGCCTTGTAAAAGTAATTGCTTAAATTGATCATCATCCCATGGTTTTTCCACGTATTGGAAAAGCTCTAGTTCATTGAGAGCGGCGATGGCGTTTTCTTTGTCTGCATAACCAGTTAGGATAATTCTGGGTGCATCCGGGAAAAGTTCTTTTACTTCTTTGAGGAAATCTGGGCCAAGCATTTGGGGCATCATATGGTCTGATACGACCAAGGCCAAATCGGCGCCATTTTCTTTTCCTTGGCGAATAGCCGCTAATGCTTCAACCGGGTCACTGTTGGTCTTTAATTGATAATGATCGAACTCTGCTCGTCTTAGCAAAGGTCTGGCCAAGCGCCTAAGCGGCCGAATAATCAATTTTTCTTCATCATCTACAATATAAATCATTCGTTGATAATTGCTCACGATTTCCCTCTCCTGAAAATAGGTTTGTACTGATCGCTTTAACGAAAACGGGCTGAAGCCCACACTACGAATTTATACAGAACCTAGCTAAACTTGCTAAAAAACCTATTCCATTATGATGGCATTGAATCTTGAAGATCTGAAAAATTTAGATCGCTACGATATAAGGTTTGAGTAATTGTGTCCGTTATATCTATGGGAAGTCTTATTAAAAAGGTAGTACCTTCACCAAGTTTGCTTTTTACTTCGATGCTTCCCTTATGCTTCTCTTCAATTATTTTTTGCGAAATAGAGAGTCCCAACCCCAAGCCCAAGCCGCCTGCGGCCGCACCCGCTTCTTTTGTCGTGTAATAGGGGTCGAAGATGTTGTCAATCTTCTCAGATACAATCCCTTTGCCCGAATCGGTGATGGCGATCACGGCCATATCTCCCTGACGATAAGTTTTCACCCAAATGTACCCTTTTTCATTCTCCGGCTTGTCTAATTCCATGGCTTGAATGGCATTCATAAAAATATTCATGAACACCTGATTGAGTTGATTAGGATAACAGGTAATTTCCGGCAAACGGCCGTATTGTTTCTCTACGACAACTTTATATTTCAATTCGTGGTGCAAGAGGGCTAACGTGGAATCAAGCCCTTCATGAATATCCACCTTCTTACGATCCGCTTCACCTAAACGAGCAAAGTTTGCCAAACTCTTAACCATGGTCGTAATTCGTTTTGATGCTTCGCTTAATTCATCAGAAATATCCGTGGCATCTTCAAGCAGAATATCCATCTCTGCTTCTTCGTTAAATGCGTCCAGATAATCAATTTGCGCTTGAGCTAATGTTGTAAGTATGTTCGTCGTTTTCTCATCCAACGTCAGGCCAAATTGCACGGCCGTTTTCTGCAAATTCTCACTGTTGTAAAATCCTTCAATTCGTTCTGACAGCGACTCATAATTCTCACAAATCTCCATCAAAATAGCTTTAAGCTGGCCACTGTTGCTTTTAATGGAACCGACTGGCGTATTAATCTCATGGGCCACGCCGGCTACCAGTTGACCCAAAGCCGCCATCTTGGTGGATTGGATCAAATCCTTCATCTTCTCAATATCTCTGGCCGCTCGCCAGAAAGCAATGGACTGTTCTTCTAACAGGTTGGCAATGTAGCGATAAAAATTGACCACAATATTGGGATACTGATCATTTAACTCTTTAAACTGGCTCTTTAATAAAACGAGAAGCCCCGTGGGTTTATTAATTTTTCCAGTAGCGGCCCTGGGTTGGTCAACCAACAGCCCCAATTCACCAAACAGTTCGCCACGACCGTAAGACCTGATTTCAGCGCCAGATTCTTCTGCTTCACTTTCTAGCTTAATCATCGAGACAGCGCCATAAATGATGATATAGAGGGCATTGGCCGGTTTACCTTGCCGGAATAGGGTGGTATCAACTGGAAAACATTCCAAATTCATCCGGCTGCTAACTGCGTTTAATTCTTCATCTTTCAAATCAGCGAAAAACGAAAGATCACGGAAGAAAGGAACGATTAATTCATTCACTGTTTTTCGAGGCAAAACCAGTAAACAAGTTGGTTCCAGGATATTTATTTTCCGCACACTTGAATCCTGACCCAGCCTGGTTGTTTCAAAAAATTGACTCGCATTAAAATGGTGCGGAATCATCTTTTTTGTCCCTTTGGCAGTATAGGTCACTTCAACGGTGCCAAACAAAATAATGAAGAGGAAATGATCCTGCTTTAAGTTTAAGACGCTACCTGACGGAAAATAACGGAATTTTCCTTCGGTAATGACTTTAGTGAGGGTTTCTTCCCTGGCCTGATGAAAAATAGGCAGAAGGGGAAGGAAGTTACGGAACTTATTCGAATCATGACTGGCCTGGTAATAGCGGATTTCGATTTCTCCAATTTGGATGCGGTCTCCATCTTGCAATGTGTATGGACTGTCTAATTGTCGGCCGTTGACCCTGGTGCCATTAGTGCTATTCAAATCCTGGACAACGTAATCATTATTTTGCTGCCTGATTTCAGCATGTTCCCGCGAGGCAAGATTGTCTACGATAGAAATATCATTGGTTTTATCTCGTCCAATAGTAAGGTGTGACTTAAATATCGGCCGCAAACGACCTTTTTCATCTTTTTCTGTAATAGCTAGAAGAGGGGGGGATTCACTTTTCATGGCTTATCTCCTGATAATCACCAACCTCATCCTGATCAATTAAAGGCAGCCGCAAAACGAAGGTGGTTCCATTACCTGGGTTATCCTTAAACTCGATGGTACCTGCATGGTTCCGGGCTATTTGCGCAGCAATTTGAAGATCAAATCCTCGATTAGGCTGTCCCGATCCATTTTTAGCCTGGCCAAAGAAATTGAATTCAACAATACACCAGGTTGAGTCTCGTTTAGATTTGATTTTAATGATCCCGTTAAAATCTTCAGGAGACTTCGCTGTAATCGCTTCTAGATTATTCATCCAGACGTTCATGAACAAATGAACCAATTGACCGGGAATGCCCATTACCTGAAGTAAATGTCTGGTGTATTGACGTTGAATCCGAATTTCATGCTTTAATGTATGATATTCCAGAAGCAAAAGGGCTGCATCTAACGTTGTATGTAAGTCAACCGGTTTCTTGATCTGCTGATCCGATAGTGCAAAGTTGCTCAAGGCGTGAATCAACCCCTTCATTTTCTTGGCGGCTTGCTCAAGTTCATCGGAAATATCATCCATGTCTACCAATAATTCTTGTATGCCTGGATCATCTGGTAATGCCGCCTGAATTTCAACCATACCCTGGCGCAAATAACGGCTGTTACTGTCAATGTTGGTGATGGGTGAAGAAATTTCTTTATCAATCCCGGCTGCCAGTTGACTAAGAAAATTTAACTTATCTGTTTGAATCAATTGAATTTGAAATTCTTCCGCTTCTGTTTGTTTTTCCTGGCTCTTCTGAATAAGCGATTCCGCTTCAGGAGTTAATAATAACTGATCCTGAAAAGAGGTGATAATTTGCAATCGATCTGGGCTAATATAAGAGTCGAAATTCCCCCAGTTTTGCAATTCTTGTTTTACCATTTCTTCGACTGCTTTTCGGACCTGAACTTCAGGCATCATATTTATTTTTTGAGCTAGAAAATCATGAACAAGCTCATAACCAACGGTCTGACCCTCATCTAGCAGCCGAATGAGATGGGATTGGATCAACCTTTGCAAAACGTTGTTAAGCGCATCTTCTGGTAAATTTAATCTATGGGCCAATTCAGCCAATGTAGCCACCTGTCTATTTCCAGTGGAACTGACTAATTCTTCCAGAATCAAGCGGGCTGCCTGGCGGTCATCTTTATGGAATTTATGCAGTTCCTCATCAAGATAGTGACCCAATATTCCTTGAACTTCTCCAGACTGCTTGTAATCTACCAACGTGATTTGAGAGTGGCCGCTGATTCTGACTCTTTCATAAAGAGCATTGCAAACTAGCTGTAAATGGGTCGGCATGATTTGCCCTGATTGGTACAGTGAGTCAGTGTTTGAAACAGTCAGGTCGTCTAATAATTGTTCTACGGCCGTTTGCTCATACCGAATGCTGTTAGCCAAAGGTTTGATGACAGCATCATAAGCTTGTTGGCGTGAAAGGGGCAGTAAGCGGCGTTTAGTATGAAAGATGGATGGTATATGCGCCTCTATTTCGCTCATAGAAGCTAACATCTCTTCACGTAAGGAGATGACCAATTTGACAGGTATATCCAGAGTGCGGGTTAAAACGCCCAGGTCAGAAATGAAGGTGCTTCGTAAATCGGGATTGATGCGGTTAAACAATTCTTCGAATTGATCTAGAATCAGGATGATTGGACGGCCGATTTGTTGGGCGGCCTCTTCTAAAAATTCGGCTAGATTAGCGGATGACGTTTTGTGGATTACGGCCGTGGCCGTAATCGTTACTTTCCGTTGAAAAATATGGGGCCGTTCCTGAATAAGAAGCTGGTGCAATTCCTCCAATCGGCCACGACGGTAAACATATTCGACAAGTTGCCTTATCTTGTCCGGGAGGTTATCTCCCGAAATGATACCATCAGCAAAACCTAATTCAAAAATGAGGCTGTTTAATTCGGTATCATTAAATCGCCCCTCCATTTTTGAGAAGATACCTATTTTGTCAACAGCTTCTTCATTCGCCGGCGCCAGATTTTCAGATGTTGGCGCCGGTGGATTGCCTAACCGTCGCTGAACAGCTTGCCGAACAGCGGCTTCTGGCTGCTCAAAAAGGCGTACATAAACAACTTCATATTGATCCCGAGGGTATTGTAGCAGCGGTGTGACCCCAGCCAGTAACAAAGATGTTTTCCCATTTCCAGAAGCGCCAAAAAGCAGCACCTGACGATGAGAGTCAATCAATTCGCTTAATAGTTGGGCTTCTTGCTCCCGGCCAAAAAAAATGGCTTCATCAGTTGGTTCGTAATAATCCAGGAGCTTATAGGGTCGCGTTTGCATCAATTTCCCCTTGCACGGTAAATTGATTATATACATACGCCATTAAAACATCAATCAGGAATTAAGGCTAGAGAACTTCCAATCCCCGATTCTTTAAAAATCGGAGGCGAGATGTCAAATTTGACGGCCGTATGTTTATTTCGGACTGGCTTGTAATGGCAGCTTCAGATGTTAACCCGAATCCGCTAAAGCAAATAATAGCTACAAACTTGAACCCTAAAATCCTTCAAGGTGAGAAAGGTCGGCAATGCCATTGGTGAGGGCGGCGATTTGCTGTAACAGGGCCAGGCGATTTTCACGCACGGCCGCATCCTCATCCATCACCAAAACAGAATCAAAGAAAACTGTAATCGCTGCTTCCATTTGTCGCAGCGAGGTTACAAAGGTGGGTATCGTGCCATCATTCGCATCTTGTGCTTTGAGAGCAACTGCCAGCAAACCCTTTTCTGCTTCCAGAGAAAAATCATCAGGTCGTAACGTAAAAGGGGTTTCGTAACTGCGCGTAATGCGTACACAGCGAGCATACGCATCTAACAATGTAGGCCACTCTGCGGCCGTAATTGCCTCGCTCAAGGATACGGCCGTTTGCTGCGCCTGATATGGATTATGTCCCTGCTCGGCCAACACTGCCTTCACCACCGAAGCGGCATGACCTTGTTCCCGTAGGACACCGTCTAAACGGCCGTCTATAAACCTCAACACCGCCGCCACCACAGATTCATCACAAGGGAGGGGCAACAATTGGGCGGCCGCTTCCAAACCCGCCCGCATATCAAACGACACACCGTTCGCCGTTACATTTTCAATGATTTGTAGCGCAGCCCGGCGTAGGGCGAAGGGATCATTAGAGCCTTTAGGAGCCAAACCGGCCGCAAACAATCCGGCCAAACTATCCAGCCGGTCGGCCAGCGCCAGCGCTAACCCCGGACATGTTTGGCTAACGGCTTCATATTGCTCGGCAATGGCCGCCGCCACTTCTTCCGCCTCGCCGCTGTGCCGGGCATAATGGCCGCCCATAATCCCTTGCAAAGAGGTCATTTCTACAACCATACTGCTGGCTAAATCTGCTTTGGAAAGGGCGGCGGCACGTTGGGCTGCGGCCACTTCAGCTTCGCTCAATACAGGCGTGTCCGCTTCATCCAAAGCCAGCATCTCGGCCACAACCGGGGTTAGTTTTTCCAATCGGTGTGCTTTGTCCAGCATTGAACCCAATTTCGCCTGAAAAGCAAGGGTATCCAGCTTAGGTAAAAAGTCGGTCAGCGTATATTCAATATCTTGACCGTAGAAAAATTCCGCATCGGCAAACCGGGCGGCAAGTACATGCTCATTTCCCTCGATCACCACATCCAGATGCTTCTCATCCCCATTACGCACCCCCAGAAAGTAGGGCATAAGGCGCTCATCCACATCGTAAACGGGGAAGTAACGCTGATGCTTTTTCATGACGGCAACTAACACCTCGGCCGGCAGTTTCAAGAAGCGTTTGGCAAAGGTTCCTCGCAGCGGCGTCGGCCGTTCTACCAGATTGGCGACCTCTGCCAGTAAATCAGGATCATTGAGGATGTGTCCCCCTTTTTCGGCCGCCAGCTTGCTGGCAACCAAGTTGATTTGATCTTTACGTCTATCGGTGCGGAGAACAATCCCCTGTTTTTTCAGCAGCCCGCCATAGTTGAAGGCATTGTCTATCATGATTTCTGGGGAGTCATACGGCCGTAAACCCCGACTCACCCGACCGCTTTCTACACCAGCATAGCTAAAAGGTACAATCGCTGGCCCGTACAAAGCCACAAACCAACGTAGGGGGCGGCTGTACATCACATTGCTATTGTTCCAGCGCATACTCTTTTCAAATTTAATACTGGCAATCAGGTCTGGCAAAGCTTCTGCTAATACGGGGATAACCGGGCGGCCTTCTTCTCGCTGCACGGCCGTGACATACCGTTTATTCCCTTCCTCCACAATGCGTAAATCGGCCAGATTCACCCCTTTCCCTTTGGCAAAACCATAAGCTGCTTTTGTTGGTTTCCCTTCCGCATCAAAAGCCCGGTCTGCGGGCGGCCCTTTTACCACCGTTTCCAGATCGCTTTGACGCGACGCCAACCCAGACACAATTAAGACCAGACGACGGGGCGTTCCCTGTATCTCTACCCGGTCATAACTCAGACGCAGGTTGTCTAACATATCCGGGGCTAACAATTGCAGTTGGCGCACGGCCGTGTTCAAGTCACCTACCGGCAATTCTTCACTGCCAATTTCCAACAGAAATGTTTGCGGGGAGTGGAATTCTTGAGGTTCAACTGGCCGGGACATAACCGCTCGTTTCGCCAACCAATCCCCATCCAAAAAGGGAAACTCCAACCGCTGCCGCTGCTCCACGTAAAGCTCGGAGATTTTGCGGGCCAAATTACGCATACGCCGGAAATATTGCGCCCGTTCCGTCACCCCAATCGCGCCCCGCGTATCTAAAATATTAAAAAGGTGGGAGCATTTCAGATTGAAGTCGTGCGCCGGAATGACCAACCCCGCTTCCAGGCAGCGATTGGCCTCAGCTTCATAGGTGTCATAAATTGACTTGATGTTTTCTACGCCGGCCACATTGAAGTAATATTTACAATGTTCAATTTCACTTTGCAGCAAGACATTTTCATAGGAAAGATTGGCTCCATATTCCATCTCCCATACGCTTCTGACGCCTTGCAGCGCCAGGGCAATCCGATCTAATCCATATGTGATTTCTACAGAAATGGGATCCATCTGCATCCCGCCCGCTTGTTGAAAATAGGTAAACTGGGTAATCTCCTGACCATCCAGCCACACTTCCCAACCCAGCCCCCAGGCGCCTAAGGCGGGGCTTTCCCAATTATCCTCTACAAAACGAATATCATGGTAGCGGGGATCAATGCCGATGGCTTCCAGGCTTTTCAGGTATAGCTCTTGGGGGTTGCCGGGATCGGGTTTGAGGATGACTTGTAGTTGGTGAAACATTTGCATCCGATTGGGGTTGTCGCCAAAACGGCCGTCATCCGGGCGAATACTCGGTTCCACGTAAACCACATTCCACGGCTCTGGTCCCAACACCCGCAAAGCGGTCGCCGGATTCATCGTCCCCGCGCCCACCTGTACATTGTAAGGCTGCTGCACCAGGCAACCCTGATCTTTCCAATAATCCAGTAATCGTAAAATAATATCTTGAAAACTTAGCTTTTCACTCATAAATGTCCTCTATAAAAAATAACAGCCGCGAATTATAGCATGGGGCATGAGTGGGAGCATATTCAGATTGGTGAAATGTTAATGGGAGAATTTGGGGAAAACGACCGTCAGATCAAACTTTGCGCCAATTCAACCAATTCATTAAACCGGATTGGTTTTAACAAGATCAAATTGGTTTCTTCACGCAATTGGGCCGCTATGCGGGAATCGGCCGTAGACAATATCACAACACTTTCTTGCAAGCGTTCATCGGCCCGAATATGACGCAGCAGCTCATCCCCAGACACATAAGGCAAATGTATATCCAGTAAGATGACATCAGGCGCCAACGTTTGCAATTTTTCCAGGGCGATGCGGCCGTCTGCGGCCGTTTGCACTGCATACCCGGCAATCTCCATCGCTGTGGCAAAAATCGTCACCAATTGAGGATCATCCTCAATAACAAGCGCCGATGGTTTGTGGTTTTCGTCTAGTTGATCGTTCACAAATTATTCTCTGTTTCTGACCGTTTCAATAGCAATAAAACTGTAAAATACTGCCTTCTGTTTTCTGACTTTCCAAAAAAAAAGCCTTTTCTTCAATTCCGTCAACTTTCTGGCGGAGCAAACAAGTCTGCTTCGCGGCGCAAACGGTGTAGGAAGTCCACTGACTTTAGATTGCGCTCCAAAATATAGGTCAGGTAAAAGTGCATGAGCCGTTCCAGTTCGGTGTGAACAGGGCGGCGTAACTGGAGAGATTTGATGGTGTCATACGGCCGTGTTTGCAAATAACGCAGCACCTTCACCGCCACGGCCGAAATGTCGGCCGCCCGCCGGTCAGCATTAAAACAGTTAGGGCACAACAACCCACCCAATTCAGCGCTAAAATATTGGTCCTGTTCCGTAATCGCTTCGCCACAAGAGACACAAGTAAACAGTTGCGGCCGAAACCCAGTCAGAGACAACAGACGCAGTTCATAAAATCGAGACGTTAACAACACATCCTCATCCCCGGCAAACCAGCCCAACGCCTCTGCCAAAAGCTGGTAAATATCCACATGTTTATCCTCCTCCACCGTAAAACGATCCAACAGTTCCACCGCATAAGAGGCATACGTCATCCGCACCAAATCCGTCCGCAGGGCTGCATACGGCTCCACCATCTCTGCCTGGGTAATAATGTCTAAATTTTTCCCTTTGGCAAAAAGAAATTTGCTGCGCATGAAAAGTTCTACATGCCCTGTTTTGCGACTTTGCGGCTTACGTGCCCCTTTGGCAATTGCTTTGATCTTGCCCTGCTCTCGGCTGTATAATGTCAGCAAGCGGTCAGCTTCGCCAAAATCGATCCGTTTTAAGACAATTGCTTCACTGCGAAAAGTTCTTTCTCTGGGCATACCGTCAAGTTTAACATGGTCTAATCAGTTATGGCAGGTGGAAAACAAAAAATGCCAATCCAAATAAAACCAATCCCACTTACAGACCGCGTCTGGGTCACACAATTCTTAGAGAATGAGGCCGGGGACACGCACATGGTGTCGCGTGGCATCTTACACCATTGTGATGAATTGCCCGGTTTTATCGGCGTTTTGGGTGGGGAACCAGTGGGCTTGCTAACGTACCGAATAGACGGCCGTACCTGTGAAGTAGTGACATTGCATACGGCCGTGCAAAACCAGGGCGTCGGTTCGGCTTTATTGGAACAAGCCATCCAGGAAGCACAAAAACAAGGCTGTGCCCGTATCTGGCTCATCACCACCAATGATAACAAACCAGCGATCAACTTTTATCGTAATCGGGGCTGGCAGTTAACGGCCGTATACAAAAACGCTCTCGACAAATCCCGCCAACTCAAGCCGGAAATCCCCCGCTTCGGCCTCAACGGCGTCCCCATCCAAGATGAGCTTGAATTTGAACGGAAAATTATTAGGGATGAGGTTGGAGATTAAATCTCTCAATCTCCCAACGTTAAATGTTCAGGCCCAAAATGATCAGGTAGGAGAGTATAAAGGGTGGTCTCACGGCCGTTACCCAACTCATCCACCAACCACACCGGCACATCTCCGGCAAACTCAACCAACACCTGACGGCAAGCGCCACAAGGAGAGCCTCCGTTTTCCGTAGCCACGACTACCGCTTGAAACTTTCGGCAGCCTGCGGACACTGCTTTGAACACGGCCGTCCGCTCCGCACAAATCGTCAGCCCATAAGATACATTTTCTACATTGACGCCGGTATAGATACGGCCGTCATCCCCCAACAACGCCGCCCCCACCTTATAATTGGAATAAGGTGCATACGCCTTTTCCCTCACCTCAATCGCCGCTTGAACAAGCAGTTCTTTTTGCTCTTCCGAAATCATCTTCACTTTCCCGCCTTCTCATCCGTCATCGGTCGTCCGTCATCGGTCGTCCGCGAACCAATTACCGAAAATGGCTCCACGGCCGTCCCCTCCGCCACCACCCCATTTTCCACCGCCGCTTGTTCTATCCGACAACCAGCCCCAACCTGAGCATTCCGCAAAATCGTATTCGGCCCGATAACGCAATCCTCGCCAATTACCGTTTGGCCTTGCACATAACTGTTGGGCCAGATAACAGTATCCGGCCCAATTTGTACATCCTGGTCAATAAAGGTTGTATTCGGATCAATCAAGGTAACGCCATTTGCCAGCCATTTTGTATTGGCTCGCTGCCGGAATGCTTTTTCCACAGCGACCAGTTCCGCTCGTGTACCCGCCCCCAGACTTTCGGCCGTATCTTCCGTAACAATCGCTTCCACCCGCCGTCCCTGACGCGCGGCCGTTTCAATCATATCTGTCAAGTAATACTCCTGCCCGTTCCGGGCTTGTCGTAGTGGCAAATCATGAATATTGTCCCATAAAAAGTCGGCCTCAAAACAGTAGACGCCCACATTCAATTCGCAGATATTGAGCAGTTCGGCCGTGTTGGGACGTTGTCTGGCTTCGGTCGCTTCTACAATTTCGGCCACGCCGCCATCCTCGCCGCGCACAACCCGGCCAAAGGAGCTTTCCGGGCTGCCCAACACAGTTAGCATGGTGACGGTAGCAATGGTGTCGGCCTGCATTGTCGCCAGCCGCCGCAGTGTATCCGCTCGCAGCAAAGGCATATCCCCGTAGGTGACAATGACTTGAGTGGCTTTATTTTTCACGGCCGTTTCCGCCATCATCGCCGCGTGTCCCGTTCCCAACTGCTCTGCCTGCACTGCATAATCTGCCCGCTCGCCAAAGAGCGCCCGCACACCGCCTGCGCCCGGCCCCACAACCAAAACAGGAGGTAGATCGGCCGCCGCTTCGGCCGCTTCAAAAATATGGGCTACCATCGGCTTGCCGCCCACTTCATGCAAAATCTTCTGGGTTTTGGAATTCATGCGGGTTCCCTTGCCCGCCGCCAATAGAACGATGGCTAATGTCATACTACCTCCTGTAGCGTAAAACTAAAAATACTGCCCTGACCTTCAATACTCTCAACTCCCACCTCGCCGCCAAGTTTACTTACAATCCGCTGCACAATTGACAAACCCAAACCATGACCCTGCACCCGTATTTCATTAAGGCGCGTGAACTGGGTAAATATAAGCGATAATTTTTCCGGCGGAATGCCGACGCCATTATCGCTAACCCAACAACGTACCATCTCTGGGTCTTCAACGGCGGCTCCAAGCTTTATGATTGGCGATGTTCCCCCATATTTGATGGCATTACTGATGTAATTGGTCCATATCGCTTCAATCCAAGGCGCATGTCCCACAGCGACAGGCCAATCATACTCAGGCAAAACGATCTCAGCTTGGTACGCCTGGATCATCAGCGACAATCTCTCTAATGCTCCCTGAACAACCATGCCCATATTGAGTGGGTCTGTCGGAATTTCATCCACATCCCGAATGATAGACAACATCAGCAATTCATCAATGATATTACTCATCTTATGGCTGTTTCGCTCAATAATTGTAAAAAACTCCTTTACCTCATCGGCCGACATCTGCTCAAACCTTTCAGCCAACACATTAACGAAACCAGAGATCAAAGTAATGGGCGCTTTGAGATCATGGGCAACGGTATGGGCAAACGCATCCAATTCAGCGATCAACTGTTCCCGTTCTGCTTCAATCTGCTTCCGTTTAGAGATGTCGCGCACAACATTTTGCACAAGGTCGCGTCCGCCAATTCTGACCATTCGGCTGCTCACTTCAACCGGAATCAAAGAGCCATCTTTGCGAAGATAGTGACATTCGTAAACCATTGTGCCGCTAAATGACGATTGCCATGAATAATCAGAAGCATCATGATCAGGTTCCGGAACAATCTCGACATCAGATAAAGTTAGTTGGGCGAGTTCATCTCCTGAATAGCCTAACCGTCGGGCAACATTTGTATTGGCTTCCACAATACGATCTGTTTCCAGATCAATGATCAACACCGAATCGCCAGAATGTTCAAACAAATTATGGTATCTCTGAGCTGCGTCTTCTAAGGTTGCTTGTGATTGTCGATGTTTTGCGTCCGCAGTTTCAAGTTCGGTAATGCGCTGCTGCGCCTGATCTAGCTCGCGTAAAAGTTGTTTGTGAGTTAAGTGATCATTCGACATGATTTATTCCTTGATAAGAGGTTAGATTGCGCCAGGCAAACAAGTCCCTGAATATAACGATCGCCAAATTCTTGCGCCAGGAGCAAGACTTGCTGTCCATTGTCCCGTGCGGCTTTGTTTTGGTTCAAGTGGCGGGTGGCAAGGCTGAGATGGGCAAGCACCTCGCTTTCACACGCTCTGTCGCCAATGGTTCGATAAATTCAGAGTGATTGCTCAAAATATTCCCTGGCCCCAACATTCTTTCCTAACTGGACGAAGATAAGCCCCAGATTGTTAAGAGCCATACCCTCCCCCCATCTGTCCTCGATTTCGCAGGCCGTTTGCAATACATTCAAATCCAGAGCGCGACCGGCGATAGCCGCCAGGTGGAGCGGTTCTTTCGGCCGCTTTCCGGCAAATTTCGGCGATGGTCAGATGAAGGCGCTGTTGATTGGCCTGTCCTTCCAATTCCGGCACATCGGGGATTTCCCTTTCCAGCAGAGTATGAAGATCGGGGACGAGCGGTTTAATGACCCCGGCTTCCAGGTTGCTTAACAAGATGGCGCGCCAAAGCTGGTAAGGTTGGCCGCCATTTTCGACAGCCTGCCCGCACAGTACAGAAGCGCCGCCGACCAATGCCTGGGTACGCAGTTCATCTAACAGACGCGATTTGCCGATACCACTCTCGCCGCCCACAAGCCAGGCGCTGCCTTTGCCGGCCACCGCTTCTGCCAGCACAACTGTGAAGAAAAGGTGGCGCTGGTCGTCAAAGCCATAATCCAGCATGCTGATGATGTGGGGATGGCGCAATATTGCCAGTGTGCGGAATTCTTGCGTCAGCGCCAACCGCCCATTGCTGCTTTTGTCGGCCGATGGATACGAGGCAGTAGGGTGTTTTTTGTCGGTGAGTATGACACGCTTGAGGGCGACAATGCGGCCGGTCAGACGATCTTGTGCCCGGTAAACTGCACCCATCGCTCCGGCTCCCAATTGCTTCTGAAGTATGTAACGATTTCCCGGTAAGGAAAATGAGGTTGGCATCACCACAATAGATGAACCTTTGTCAACATCAGAAATAAATAAAGAGGCCATATGTAGATATATGACCTCTCTTGTACATTGGCTGCGGTGCCAGGGGTCGAACCTGGGATGGCGGATTCAAAGTCCGCTGCCTTACCACTTGGCGACACCGCAATATAGGCGGAAATGTTAGCACAACGGGCTTGCCTTAGCAAACTGTCAACTACAATTCTTGCCGCCCTTCTAAAGCTCTTCCCAATGTGATTTCATCCGTATATTCTAAGTCGCCGCCAACGGGCAGGCCGCGCGCCAGACGGGTGAGTTTGGGCACGGCGTCGCCCAGCCGCCGCTGGAGGTACAAGGCGGTAGATTCCCCTTCCAACGTAGGGTTGGTAGCCACAATGATTTCCTGGAAGTTGCTCTGAGTGACCCGCACCAGCAGTTCTTCAATCTTCAAATCTTCGGGGCCAATTCCTTCTACCGGGGAAATGGCGCCGTGGAGGATGTGGTAACGGCCGTTAAACGCCCGTGACCGTTCAATAGCCAACATATCCAACGGCTCCTCCACCACACACAACAAGGTATCGTCCCGATTGGCATCCGTACACGTTTCACACGGATCTATTTCCGTAATATTGAAACAAATCGCACAAAACTGGGTTCGTTCCACCAAGTCTTGCAGCGCATGAGCCAGCTCAATCGCCTGCTCATCTCCCGTCCGCAACAAATAAAAGGTCAGCCGCGCGGCCGACTTTGGCCCAATCCCCGGCAGACGAGCAAACTCATTGATCAAATGTTGCACCGGCTTCGACAGTATGTTCGCCACAATTATGCTCCAGTTATCCGTTATCCGTAATCCATTATCCGTAATCCGTTATCGGTGTTACGGAACACGGAACACGGAACACGGAACACATCTAACCTAATCCCAAACTGCCCAACATACTATCCAACCCGCCATCACCCATACCGCCGGTGATCCCTTCCATCTTTTCAGCGGACATGGCTTGTGACTGTTCGATGGCAGCATTAACGGCCGCTACCAACAAATCTTGCACCATTTCCGCTTCTTCAGGAACCAGCAAATCTGGGTCAACCTCAATAGATTGCACCCGTTGATGCCCGGAAATGGTAATGCTGATAGCGCCGCCGCCGGCCGTAACAGTAATATACTCACTCTCCAATTTCTTCTGCGCGGCCGCCATATCAGCCTGCATCTGCTGCATTTGGGCCATCATCGTGTTGGGATTCATCTTCGGCTTACTACTTTTCTTTGAACGCCGGCTAAATGATCGTTTTGACATGATTTCTCCTTTTCAGGAGATTAGAGATTGGAGATTTAGAGATTTAGCTCGCAAGAGCAATCTCCAATCACCAATAACCAATCTCTTTAATCTTCGCTCACCACCCCGCCAACCTCTACGGCCAGGGCGGCAAAATCTTCCTTGTTAATAGATACGGTGTAGTCACTGGTGGTTACGGCGCGGACAAGGCAGCGTTGCCCGGTTAAATCGCTGAGAATATCGGCCAACAAGTCTATCGCGCCGGCCGTGTTGTTAAATTTATCTTTGAAAATGGGATAATCAAAACCAAGTACGGCCGTCTCCCCCTCCACCGCCAAAGGTTTCCCCATATTCAACAAAGCGGGCATATTCTTGTTGGCCTGCCCGGCCTGGTTCACCATCGCCCGCCAATGGCTTTGAATAAGGGGCAGCGACAACGGTTCGATTGGGGAAGACGGCGGCGATGGTTTCGGTTCGGGAGGGGGCGCCGCTTTCTTTTTTGGCTGGGAGGGGGGCTTTGCGGCCGTATCTGCCGGTTCTGGTTTTGGCGGCGTGGGGCCAGGCGTGGCCGGTTGGGAAACGGCCGGACGTGTAGAAATGACTGGCAGCGGTTCCTCAGGCAGCATTTCAATGAAGGCCAATTCCAGCGGTAACTGTGGCTGCCAGCTTGAGGATTGGGTCATCGCTGCTTCATTGAACTTTTTCACAGCCTCAATCAATTCCTGACGCGGGGCGCGCTGCGCTTGCGCCAACATCTCTTCCCGTTCCTCGGCCGTCACCTCCAACGGCATTTCCGACCCGGCCACTTGCAGCAGCAACAACTGGCGCAAATAAGCCACCATCTGGCGGCAAAATTGGCGGGCATCCGTTCCCGTGCCCAACGCACCGTGGATAAGGTTCAGACCAACCGCCCCATTCCGGTTCAACCAGGCATCAGTCAATTGGATAACCGCACTATTGGAAGCCACACCTAAAACATGCTGTGTGCGCTCGGCCGTAATCACATCCCCCGGCGCCATCACCAATTGGTCCAACAAACTTTCTGCATCGCGCAAGCTGCCGGCCCCTTGTCGGGCAATCAGTGTCAATGCTTCTGGCTCGATGGTGAACTCTTCTTTCTCGGCCAACCATTGCAGCCGGGTGATGATTTCTGCTTCAGTTAGCAAACGGAAGTTGAACTGCTGACAGCGGGATTTAATGGTGATGGGTACTTTATGATCTTCGGTCGTGGCCAGAATGAATTTGACATGTGCTGGCGGCTCTTCCAATGTTTTGAGCAGGGCGTTGAAGGCGGCCGTTGAAAGCATATGCACTTCATCAATAATATACACTTTGAAGCGCCCTTCGCTAGGGGAAAAGTTGATTTTGTCTCGCAGATCGCGGATGTCGTCTACGCCGGTATTGGAGGCGGCGTCAATTTCGATCAGGTCGAGGAAACGGCCGTCGGCAATCGCCTTACAAACGCGACAATTGTCACACGGCCGTTGGGCCAAATCATCTTGCAAACAGTTCACCGCCTTCGCCAATAGCCGCGCCGAGGTTGTTTTACCCGTGCCACGCGGCCCGCAAAACAAGTACGCATGACCTACCCGGTCAGCGGCAACACTGTTTTGCAGTGTGCGCGTAATATGCTCCTGACCGATGACATCAGTGAAGGTTTGCGGCCGCCATTTGCGGTAAAGTGCCTGGGACATAGGGTTAGTTTAGCATCCTGCATGGGGTGTGACAAGGGTGATGAGGGGGTGAGGGGTAAGGATTAGGCGCTTACGCGCCAACATCGACAAAAGATTGTCGATAAGAAGGAATAAGAGTTAGTTCTTGATTGTGCAGCCGAACAAAATGGCCGTGCCATACAAGGGATCGTGTTGGAACACTATGAATTTAGTTTCTTGAATTTCCTCGGAAACTTAAAAGTTTCCGGGGAAATGTTGATTATTTATTTCACGATGTAAATCATTAGGAACCGGATGAAGTGAATGCCGGTTGTGTAGGGGAAACGGCCGTTTCCTCCGTATCCTCATCCTCAGGCTCTGGCAGCATATCGGGCAGTTCCGTTTCCAGATTGCGTAACCGCGGATGTGTTGACGCAATTATCGTCACCACGACCAACGTCAACCCTGACATCATAAAAAGCAAACCAATCCCCCGACCTGGGCCGACGCCTACCCATTGCCCGATGGGTCCAGACGCCCAGGCGCCACCCTCACGCAATAACGGCTCAAAAACCCGGTCAGCCAGAAAGCCAGCTAACAAAAAAGCCAGTGGCATCATTGAACGAGAAATCATTGAACGGGTGGCAAAGACGCGCCCTTGTACATCGGGGGCTACTTTCGTTTGGAACAATGTCTGGCTGATACCGCCGCCAAAAGGTATGGTAAACATCAAGATGAAAAAGCCCAAGCCCACGCTCCAGGCTGTGGCGGCAACGCCAGCCACAATTAGACCCGCAGCAGCCACACCGACAAACCCTAAAACGGCCAATACGCGACGACCGGCTGCCGGGCCGCCCCAGGCGCTCATGCTAATACTGCCAATTAACATGCCTACGCCGCCGACTGCCTGCACTGTGCCCAATGCGGCGGCCGTGCCAAATGTAAGCAGTAATGGCCCCAGTAGAACAGCGGCAAAGTTCAGAAAAAAGTTGACGAATGCAAAAAAGATAAGCAAACCTAACAAACCAGTACGAGCGCGTAGATATTTGAAACCAAAGAGAGCTTCCCGCCAAATAGAGGGTTTGACCTCCTCCTCATCTAACGCCTGACTGGGTTTAGGTTGGGGTATTCTGACAATAAGCAGGCTGCCGACCGCAAAGAAAAAGGTTACAAAATCAATGAGGAAGATACCGCGCAGGCCAATGGCAACAAAGAAAACACCGGCTAACAGCGGGGCAGCCAACATCTGTAATGCCTGGCTCATTTGCATGAGGCCGTTGGCGCGGGCCAACTCCTTTTCGGGGACGAGCAAGGAGACAGACGCCGTGTAGGCCGGTTCTTGAAAGGCAGATAAGGAAGCGGACAGAGCGGCGATGAGATAAATGTGCCACACTTGTAGTTGGCTGGTGGCAAGCAAGAGTAGAGCGACGGCCGTAATCAAAGCGCTGCCCACATCGGCCCCAATCATAATGTAGCGGCGATTCCAACGGTCTACCAGCGGCCCAGCCAGAGGGGAAAGCAAAATTGGCGGCAAACTGCCAGCCAGCACAGTCAAGGCAAACGGGGTGGCTTCCCCTGTCCGCTCAAACATCCATACCGCTAGGCCAAAACCGGTTAGTCCAGAGCCGATGATGGAAATAACCTGACCTAACCAGATGATGAGAAAGGTACGCATATTTTTAGGGGCAGCCACTTTTGAAGCGGTCATAATTTACTCCTTTTCAGGCAGGGGGTATGGTGAGAGCAAACTGCCGTTTGCTCTAGTACAGTCTGGCGTAAGTACCTCATCGTTATTCAGAGTTCATTCGCCAGACTGTTTAAGTACTTCGCGGGTTACGTTTAATGTGGGAGAACTTACGCCGCGAAGTACTAGCAGCTCAGATTCAAGATAAAACGGATAAAATTATTGGTTATTCAGAAACTTCATCTGGGAAGTAAATGCTGGGGTAAAAAGCTACGGTAAAGGCATAAGTTTCTAAAGGTTCGGCCGTTTCTTCCTTAACCGCTGCATTAAAATCATTTAACAATTCCTTTAAGCGGGAACGAAACTCTTCCGCACGATTTTCTGGGATAAGGTTTACCTGCCGGTTAATTATTAACGGCCGTGGCTGTGTCTCTAATCCTTGCGTTACTTCATAGGCGCGGGCAGCCAATGTACGTATCATGTCTTCACGGGTCGTATCTATGACCGACAAAAAGATGGAGTTAATGTTGTCTTTACCTTCATCCGTTTGAAAGGAAAGCAAGTGATCGGCGATACGATAGATAACGGCCGTCGCTCGATAATATTTTTGGACCATATTGGCCACCATGCGCGTTTCTACAACCTGGATAAAGTTATATTTTTCCAACATATTCACATGATAATAGAGCTTACTGGGAGCTAACCCTAATTTTTCTGCCATTTGTTTGACAGTCAACGGCTCCAAAACCAACAATTCCAAGATTTGGGTACGCAGTGGGTCCACAATGGCTTTGAGGGTTTCTAAATCTTCAATGACAAAGTCTGCTTCGGGCTGAAATGATTTCATCATTATATCCTATTCTATCGTTAAAATATTTTTTATCGTATATATTATTTTAGCAACAAGGGAATTTTTGTCAAGGGGAAAATAAAAATCGGAAGGGTTGGTTAAAAAAGTTGTGGGTTAGCCGAAACCCACTTATACAAATCCTGAATACCTTCGGCCGGGGAAATTTTGGGCTGCCAGCTTAATATCTGTTGTGCTTTACGAATATCAGCAATGAAAACACGCTGGTCGCCCGGCCGCCAATCGCCCCATTGTACCGGAATGTCGCGTCCGGTTAATTTGGCCAGCAGGAGGCCAAACTCTACCCAGATGGAGAGGGTATTTTGTAAGCCGCCACCTATGTTAAACGCCTGTCCTTTTAAGGTATCCATATTTTCCAATCCCAATTCATAGGCTCGAATCAAATCAGAAACATGGAGCAGATCACGTACCTGACGGCCGTCGCCATAAATGCTAATCGGCCGTTCCTTCACCGCAGCAATGACAAAGTGAGCTACCCAACCCTGGTCTTCTATGCCAAACTGACGACGGCCGTAAATGCACGACTGCCGGAAAACCAGCGTTCGCAGGCCATAGATGTGAGCATAATCAATCATGTATTGGTCACCCGCCCCTTTTGAACACCCATAGGGAGAATGGAAATCTAACGGATAACTTTCAGGAATTCCCAACGGGTAATCGGCAAAACCATACCGTTCACCTTGCCGTTCTACCTGTGCTGCCTCCAGACTGCCGTATACTTTATTGGTGCTGGCGTAGAGAACGGCCGCCTCCGGTGCAAAATGACGCACTGCCTCCAGCAGATTAAACGTACCCAGTGCATTAATCTCAAAATCCTCACGCGGGTTTTGGACTGAGGTAGTGACAGCAACCTGACTGGCCAGATGCAATACTGCATCGCTGCCGCCGATTTCGGCACACAAGGCATCATAATTACGAACGTCACCCTGTACAAATTGCAACTGGGAGCCAAACTGCTCTTGCAGCCAGACAAGATTTGCCGGACCGCCTTTACGAGATAAATTATCGTAAATAATGACTGTGTGGCCTTGTTTCAAAAAATGGGTGGCACTGTTGCAACCGATAAAGCCAGCTCCCCCGGTGATAAATAATTTCATTGTTTGCTGCTCCCTATTTTGGTTTTCCGCTATTAAGCTACGATACAGAGTTATACAGGATGACGGCCGTGATTCCTCACTGGAAGGCGAGCCAACAAATCTGTTTGTTGAGATTGTAGAAACTGATGGAAGCTGGCATCCAGAGCGGGCATGGTCATGATGAGGGCATCTTCTCCGGTATCGCGGTAGTAACGGCGGCGCTCTCCCACAATTTCAAACTTATATTTCAGGTACAATTTTTGAGCGGCAACATTGCTGCGGCGCACTTCCAACGTCATCATATTAGCCGGATGAGTATAGGCCAACAGCAGCATATTGAGCAGCAGCAGTTCCCCAAAATAGCATCTCTGCCAGTGGGGATGAATGCCGATGGCGCTAATGTGAATCTCATCCCTTATAAGCCAGTAACCAGCAAAACCAATCACCTTCTCGTCCACTGTCAGCACATGATAATAGGCCAGATCATTGCCGCTTATTTCATGCTCAAACATCCCTTTACGGGCCGGAGTTGGGAAGCAGAGCCGGTCAAGCTCGTACACGGCCGCTACATCATCCAACGTCATCAAACGAAATTTATAGGGCGGTGGGGGAACTAACACTTGCCTACTTGCCACTCGTAACTTGCAAACTCCCATCCGGCGCTTTCAAATAAACGGGGGCTATTGTACGGCCGTCATCCACTTCCCCCTTACGAAAACGCTGCCAGCCTATTTCGGCCAGAAAACCGGCCCGCCGCACAGACATAGCGGGTGGAACGACACGGAATGTTTTGCTGGCCGCCCGGATATTTTTTACAGCATCGGCCGTAATCTCACCGGCAAAAACAATCTGGCCTGCTTCACTCAGGCACTCTAACAACTCTGCCCAGGTATTGATGGTTGACGTTTGCTTAGACATCCAACCAAGTCTATTTTGCCAATTGTACACGGCCGATACTACCCGCGTTCGTCCCGCTTCGGCCACAACTACTAGTTTGCCCGGCTGTGGCCCCATGGCAGCGGCCACAATATCCAATGTAGACACACCAACCAGCGGGGTATGGTTGGCCAGAGCCATCCCTTTGGCAACAGCCAGACCGACGCGCAAACCGGTATAAGAACCGGGTCCAATAGCAATGGCCACGGCCGTTAAATCAGCCGGAGTCAAAGACGCCCGCTGCAACATCTCGGCCACAGCCGGAACCAGTTCAATGGTGTGATTGTTCAGGCAACGCCAGCCAGTTTCTGCGTAGACGGCCGTGCCATCATGCAAAGCCAATCCCAGCCAACGGGTTGCGGTATCAATTGCCAGAATCATGTCGTCTCCTAAATACCAAACGCGCTCTTCTTAAACGCTTCCATCAAAACTTGAGTGCGCCTGCCAGAAGCGCGAAACTGCATCTTGCGCCGTGTTTCGCTGGTATAGTTTAATGTTATCCACAATCTATCCTCCGGCAGTCTGGCAATGATGCGTTCCGGCCATTCGATCATCATGGCTCCCTCTGCGTCCAGCAAATCGTCCAGACCAACCGTCATCACATCCCCAGGTTGTTCTAGACGATAACAATCAACATGGTAGAGGATACGGCCGTCGGGCAAACGCGGATATTCATTCACCACCACAAACGTCGGGCTGGTAACACGCAGCGAACTGCCCCACCCCCGGCCAATACCCCGCGCTAATGCTGTCTTGCCGGCCCCCAAATCACCCGACAAGCAGATAAGATCGCCCGCCTCCAGCAGCTCGCCCAGACGCACACCCAGACGGATCGTCTGCTCCTCACTATTACTCTCAAAATCCAATGTCCACGGATCTAAAATCGCCATAACCTGAGAATACCTTTATCTTGAATAAGCAATTATACCGTCCCCCGCCGAAGATGGTATTATTGTCATCTACTACAGGTATTTGGTAAGGGATAGAATAGATAATATTATTAATCTATCTCCGTGCTTTAACTTGAAGGATAATCAATGCGTATATTAATCATATCAGACATCCATGCCAACTTTGCGGCCTTTGAAGCTGTGTTGACCGATACGGTCAACCAATGGGACAAAATCTGGTTTCTAGGCGATCTGGTTGGGTATGGCCCTGATCCCAACGAATGTGTGGCTGAATTACAAAAATACAACCATATCACTCTGTCTGGCAACCACGACCAGGCTGTCTTGGGCAACATGGATATTAAGCTGTTTAATCAAGAAGCCAACTATGCTATCTCTTGGACCCGCGAAGCTCTAACCGAGGAATCATTGGCCTATTTGGATTCTGTGCCCTCAAAAACGGTGGAGGGGCCATTTACACTGGCTCATGCCAGCCCTCGTTATCCCATTTGGGAATATATTATTGATCCGGGCACGGCCGCTGAAAATTTCGATTGGTTTCAAACCCCATACTGTTTTGTAGGGCATACCCATGTGCCTATTATTTTTGAAGAACGGTATAAACAATTTCGGGAAATTTATATGCGTGCCCCCTACTATCTTGAAGAGGATACAAGCTTCTCGCTGGGGGAACAGCGGCTCATTATCAATCCGGGCAGTGTCGGGCAGCCACGAGACTCCGACCCCCGCGCCGCTTACGCTTTGCTAGATTTGGAAACATTAACCTGCGAATTCAAGCGGGTTGAATACGCG
This sequence comes from Chloroflexota bacterium, assembly GCA_024223125.1. The sequence goes on along the minus strand of JAAEOP010000030.1, from coordinate 541 downwards.
GTACACATTACCCAACAGCGGATGGAGAAGTTTGGTATGCCCCGCCGCCTGATTGAACGGCTGGCCTACGGCGTTTAGTTGACATGAAAAAACGGCCACTTCTCAAATGAGAAACGGCCGTTTTCCTACTCTCTGTCGGGGCGGCCGGATTTGAACCGACGACCTCTTCGACCCGAACGAAGCACGCTACCAAACTGCGCCACGCCCCGAATTTTCTATTGTTATACAATCCACGTCCCAAGCAAACATAAATTATAAAGTAACTCCATTAAGATGCAAATGGAAATGAGAAAAGGAGTATAGCTCAGATTCGTGGGGGCACTCTGGTTTGTCCGGGTAGCCCACTCAAGGGTATCAAGAGTATAGCGAGAAATCGTGGGGATGAGCAAAATAGTACAACAGGAGAAGAAAAATGACCCGACCCATGTCACGTGCAGCCCGGAAAGCGGCATTCATGAAACAAGCAACGCAAATGTTTGAGGAATTAGAGGATTGGTACGACCAAAATCAAGCAGCAACTTTTGAAGAAATAGAAACACGC
>JAAEOP010000029.1 GCA_024223125.1 Chloroflexota bacterium | reverse complement strand
TTTGACATAAAAAGCAAATTTGGTACACCTATGAATTATGATGAGTGTACCAGACAAACGAATCAACACAGAACGGGTAGACGATCTACCCATTATCTATGGATTGTTACAAAAAATGGACATACAGGCCAATATTGGCAGGGAAATGAGGTCGCGCCTCAACTGTGAAAATTCTCTCTTTTTTGAGGGCCGATGTCCATTTGACGTTGAACCAAAACACGCTGCTGCGTCAGAATGAACCCAACTATGTCACTTTTGTGAACGTAAATGGAGCGTGGCATAGCCTTTGGGATTTTGCGCTGATGCACAATAATACGCTTAAATGGAGTGATGCTGCCGGTCAAGATGCAGATAAGTTTGCCCTGGGGTATATGCAGACATTGCAAATATTGCCGGATAATACGGTTACAGTCAGAGATAGGAAAGAGGAGATTAGAGAACCGCTGCCAGGTGTATGGGAAGCGAAAATTGACGCCCATGATTTTGGGTTGATTTTGGTTAATCATATACCGGCTGTCGTTGGTTATAAGAGTAGTTTTGGCGAATTTGATTGGTTTGACATCTCTCCCTATCTCAGCGTGGACCAGATGAATGAAGTGGTGGTGATGGTTTGAAGCGACCGGGGAAATGGTTTTTGGGACATCGCCTTGCGGCACGATGAGGATGTTGTCTGGGAACATAAGGGCTGGCACAATTCCCGCCAGGGCAAGGTTTTCCACACTCGTTTTTTTATTGATGAAAACGGACATGTTACTACAGGTCCTCTATCTTCTCAATAATTAGACAGATAGAATGTGAGCAACGGACTATACACTGCCTGTATAATAAATAGAATCGCAAGAGATCATAAGGAGTGTACATGACGATGCGATATAAAGCTGTTTTTTTTGACTTGGATGGAACCCTACGAATTCCGACGCCAGGCCCCACCGCCGCCTTCATCCATTTTGCCCGATCATTAGATATAGATATATCCCCTACGGCCGAAAAACGAGTCAAACTCTGGGCGCATCATTATTGGGGTCAGAATGAACTGGTTAAGCAAGATATGGAGCAGTTCGGGCGAGATAGTTTTTGGGTCAATTATTCAAAACTGCTGCTGGAAGCTGTTGATGTTAGCAGTGATCTTATGCAACGAGCTAGATTAGTGCGTGAATGGTTTGAAACAGGATATACACCTCAAGTGGAATTAGCATCGGGCGCCATTGACCTGTTAACTGGTTTGAAGCAGGCTGGCATCATTTTGGGGCTGGTTTCCAATCGTACAGACCCACTGCAAGAGGCTGTTGCTGAATTGGGTTTAGAGGAGTTCTTCGACATGACTTTAGCGGCCGGGGAAATAGGCTGTTGGAAACCAAATCCGGCTATCTTTCATCATGCTTTGTCCCAGTTTACGGGGCTGCGGCCGGAATGTTGTCTTTATATTGGTGATAATTATTATGCAGATGGGTTGGGGGCAGAACGGGCAGGCATGATGCCGGTGTTATTTGACCCGGATGATTTATACAGCCAATCCACATTCAAACGCATCAACTGTATGTCTGATCTGCGGCCGCTCGTCGGGTAAACGTCTGGCGAAGCTTCGCCTTTAACCGACAAGTTTTACATGGATAGGGGGAACGCTGTTTTTCCAAAATAACCACCTGTGTTCCTTCTTAGGGCTTGCCCGTAAATAACTTTTGAGTTTCCAGATTGGTTCGCTCTTTCGAGAGTGAACCAATCTGGCCAAGTTAAAAACGAGCGTTCCCTTAGAACTATGAAGTTATCACAAAACCAATTGAAACTAAGTATATTGGTTCTTTTTTGTCTGGCTATCATCATTTCCTTTGCCAGCATTCTAAATTATTATCCAGATTTGCGGATGCGTTCAGATTTTTTTGTGCAGTGGTATGCAATTGATCATCTTTATACCGAAGGGCGTAATTTATATGATCCGCAAAACGGCGATGAAGTGGATCAGATTCTTTACGGCCAAGACAACGAAGATTTAAGGTTAGATTTTTTATTATCCGACACATATACTCATTTTGTTAGCGCCGTTGGGTCTACTACCATATCCAGCGGCACATCTTATATGGATGGTTGCGGGACAACTATTTTTTCTGATTGGGCTGGGCATTTTAATGTGGGTGGTTGGCGGGCCGCCAACTGTCAACCAAATAACGGTGTATATTCTGGCCGTTCTCTTTGCTATCCCTACCTTTCAACATGCTTTGTGGGTATTCTCTAACAAAGCCCGCTGGCGTTTCTTCTTTGGTTTTGGGGGAGCAACGGCCGTTTCCTGGCTGATAGCAGGGTTTTTTCAACAGGGATGGATTCTTGATTTCATCCAATCATTAGGCCGCTACATTCCACTGCCATCGGGAACAAAAACCGGGTTTCTGGCGGAAACCCGATTTTTAGGGACACACTATTAACCTGCAAAGACACTGTTTTTACGTATCAGAATCGTCGGGGGGAATTAAGCCTTGTTGCATAGCCTCTTCCAGTGAGAGTCCCTTGTTTTTCTCTTCGTCACTCTCGTCTTCGGTAAAGGCATCATCCCAGAAGGCGTCTAAATCTATAGCCTCATCGCCACCAGACAAAAGTGCTTGCAATTCGTCGGGGTCAATATCCAGAAAGTCTTCTGTTACGGATTCTGTCTCGGCCGCGGCCGTTTGTGTTTCATCAATAATGGTGATATTGGTTGGCAGATTAATGGCCGGCGCCAATTCGATCTCTTCTTCCGGTTCATCCGGAGTGGGGATTATTTGGGGTACGGCCGTTTCTGTAGAAGGCGTAACAACAGGTTGAACAACCACGGCCGTCGTGATCTCATGTTCCGCCACTTTGGGCATCATCTTCTGTAAATCTTTAATAGCTCGCTGCGTAAAGACCCAAATCGTACCCACCCGCCCGCGCCGGGCCGTGGCGTCAAAAAAGAGGGTGAGGAAAAAATCCTGGGCTACATTGGCACAATACAATTCCAACCTTTCTCCGGCGTGGTATTGTAGGGTAAACGGCCGTCTACTTTTAATTTCAGCAGCCAACAAAAAACTATCGGTAATATTTCGAGCAATAATCACAGATAATTTGGCATGATCCACACGTGGCCCGCCCCCCACAGAATGAATCACTTGTCCACTAATTGAAGAGAGCATGAGAAGTAAGGCACCGGTATCTATTTGCAGGGTCTCCAGACGTTTACGCAATTTGACCGTCACATCAAACTGTTCCACAACCACTGGCCTCGATTGGGGAGTCGGGAGTTCTTCACCAAACAGGGCTTTGTTAACGGCCGTTAACATCGCATCCGTATCCAGCGGCTTTTGGAAATATTGATAAACTTCCAACTCGGCCGCCTCTTTTTTTCCTTGCGAAGAAGAATACGCCGTAATCATGATAATGGGCATTTTCTGCCCCAACCGTTTGATACGGCGCACCAGATCAAAACCGCTCATGCCCGGTAAACGTACATCTGTAATGAGTAGATCAAATTGGGTGCGCCGTAATTCCAACATTCCCTCTTCGGCCGAGGGGACAGCCAACACCTCACAATCCAGCGCAGATAATTCCAGCATAGAGCGCAAGAACTCCAACATCTCGAAATGATCGTCAATTACCAGAATTTGTTTTAATTCAGACATAGACAAAACTATAACTCAAATCACAATTATTGATCAACTGTAACTATAGACCAGCGAGGTTTCCACCAGAGACATATATTGTACATAACGGTTAAATCTCGCCAGTCTATATAATCATCCAACGGCCGTCGCTTCCTGCAACTTCATCTTCTCCAACGGGATTTTACTGGCCCCACGACCGTGTTCTTCCAACAACCAACAGGCCGCATAATGTTCACGTCCATACGCCTTAAACGGTGGCTCCTCTTGCGAACAGCGTTCATAAGCCACCGGGCAGCGCGTATGGAAACGGCAGCCTTGCGGCGGATTCAATGGGCTGGGAACATCCCCGTCCAAAATAACCCGCTGCCGCCTTAATGTGGGGTCAGGGATAGGAATAGCCGACATCAACGCCTGTGTATACGGATGCAGTGGCTCCTCATATAAATCATCGCGGGAAGCCATCTCCACCATCTTACCCAGATACATAACCCCAACCCTGTCACTAAAATGCTCAACCACACTCAGGTTATGGGCAATGAACAGGTAGGTCAGGCCAAACTCTTGCTGTAGGTCTTTGAGGATATTCAGTACCTGGGCTTGAATGGAAACATCCAGCGCCGAAACCGGCTCATCACACACAATAAATTTAGGCTGTAAGGCCAATGCCCGCGCAATGCCAATGCGCTGCCGCTGCCCGCCGGAAAATTCATGTGGATAACGTCGTGCATGGTCAGCCCGCATTCCCACACGAGTTAACATTTCCACAACCTGTTCATACCGTTCCTGGCCGCCGATGTTGGAATGAATACGCAATCCTTCGGCAATGCTTTCTCCAATCGGCATGCGTGGGTCTAATGAAGAGTACGGGTCTTGAAAGATAATCTGTAGTTCTCGCCGCATCTTTTTCATTTCTGATGAGCTTAATTCAAACAGATTTTGGCCGTCAAAGATCGCTTCGCCAGAGGTGGCTTCAATCAGACCCAAAATTGTGCGTCCCACTGTTGTTTTGCCACAGCCAGACTCCCCAACCAGACCAAACGATTCCCCTTCATAAATGAAAAAGCTGACATCATCTACCGCTTTTACCCAATCAGATACTCGCCGCATCAACCCGGAACGCACCGGGAAATATTTTTTTAGATGCGTGACTTCCAGAAGCCGTTTTGGGTCTTGAGGATTACGGCCGTTGTCTACTTTCTTATTGTCCATCATATCTATCGTAACCATTCAGACCGGCGAGGTTGGCAACCGATGGTTGCTCAAAACCTCGCCGGTCTCCTATCCTTACATCCCCTATTCATGCAACCAGCAGCGCACCCATTGTTCGGGAGCCACCATTTTTAGCGGTGGTTCTTCTTCTGTACAGCGTGTCAACTCATTTTCCACACGGGCCAGACAACGGGGCGCAAACTTACACCCTACCGGTAAATTAATCAGATTTGGCACTGTGCCCGGAATGGTCGTCAGATCCTTTCCCGCTTGCCCCAACACTGGCGTTGAGCCAATCAGGGCATCTGTGTACGGATGTTTGGGTGAGGTAAACAAGTCTGCTACCGGCGCTTCTTCCACCACTCGACCGGCATACATGACCATCACCCGGTCACACATTTCTGCCACCACCCCTAAATCATGGGTAATGAGGATGATAGATGTATCCATTTGAGAACGTAAATTACGCATCAAATCCAGAATTTGGGCTTGAATTGTCACATCCAATGCCGTCGTCGGCTCATCAGCAATCAACAGTTCTGGCACACAGGCCAAAGCCATGGCAATCATAACTCGTTGCGCCATGCCGCCGGACATTTCATGCGGGTAGGCGTTTGCCCGTCGTTCCGGGTCGGGAATACCGACCATGTTTAACAACTCAATGGCTCGTTTTTGGCTGGTTTCCTTATCCATATCTTGGTGAATGAGCAATACTTCGGTTAGTTGATCTCCCACGCGGAAAACAGGATTCAAACAGCTTTGCGGCTGTTGGAAGATCATTGAAATACGGTTCCCCCGAATGTCTAACATTTTGGATTCGGGTAAATCCAGCAAGTTTTGGCCGTCAAAAATAATCTCACCATTTACAATTTTGCCTGGACGGCCAACTAAGCGCATGATTGAAAGAGAAGTGACGCTTTTACCGCAGCCAGATTCACCGACAATACCCAACACTTCGCCACGCTTAACAACAATGTCCACCCCGTCTACCGCTCTGACGACACCAGTTTCAGTGAAAAACTGGGTCTTTAATCCCTTCATCTCCAGGATATTGTGATTTCTGTTTTGATTATCCACAGTTGTTTCTCTTCCCTTATTTGTGTGGTATGAGTGTAATTCTATCACACTCGCCCGAAAAGCCGCTAAAAAGAGGGAGGTTTGCAAGTGGTAAGTTTGCAAGTTTGCAGGTTTGCGAGTTTGCGAGTAGCAAGTTTGCAGAGTCTGTGCCACCGAAACACCCCTTAATTGACACTTTTGCCACCACCAATATAATTACGCTTCATCGTTCTAAAGATTGGGATGGTCATCGTTTCGTCCACACCGTTGTCATTCCTGCGAAGGCAGGAATGACAGGTCACTTTTGGATCAAACGATAACCATGCCCTGAAGATTGGCAGGAGGTTCCACCTTTCCAAAAGGTGGGAATCTCTCAATAGAGAATTTCATAATGGGTCGCTACCTGGTTAAGCGGTTGATTTCGGGCATACTCTCTTTTCTCATTTTTACCAGCATTGTTTTTTTTACGTTCAATGCACTCATCCCCTATGATTTTGTAGATACGTTATCGTTGCAATTGGCGGGCACAGGCAACCGGGAAGCGCTGCGAGAAGAGCTAGGGCTAAATTTGCCGTTGTGGCAGCAATATCTAAATTGGCTGGGGGATTTGGCACAGGGGAATTTGGGGCGGGAGTTTACGCTGTTTGGGCAGGGCGCGGCCGTAACTGACCTCTTACAAACAGCCATCCCATCTACTCTGCTCATCTTCATTACCGGGGCGGCGCTGGCTTTTTGGATAGGGTATTCGCTGGGCAAAATCACCGCTTGGCGATCCTCTAACCGGATAACGGCCCCTATTACAGCCAGCGCTATTGCCTTTTACACCGCCTTTCCGCCCTGGTTGGCTTTCCTGGTAGGGTACATCCTGGTTATTCAGTTAGGGATATTGCCCGCCAGAGCAGGGAGCCGGGATTTGAGCCGCCGCTTGTGGTTTGATGCACCTGTTTCAGAAACGGCCGTCATGGGTTTCATGTTCCTCTCCATTATCATCATGCTCATTCTGGTATGGCTCTGCAATCGTTTGGCTCACCGCTGGCGTAAAGATGGTTTGCCTACCTTCCTCGCCATCCTCATTTTTATCATTGGCGTATACTTGATCTGGACCATATTCGACTATACGCCTTACGTTTTGGATATTCTCGTAGCCGCCTCCGTTCCTTTCATCACCTTCTTCCTGCTCAGTTTTGGCGACACTTTGCTGCTAACCCAAACGACGATGGCTGGCGGCCGTCATGAAATGTACGTGCAAACTGCCCGCGGCAAGGGATTACCCTCCAAACAAATACGAGACAAGCATGTGGCTCGGAATGCCATCCTGCCCGTGTTGAGCCGCTTTGTCATTAACTTGCCCTGGCTGCTGACGGCTATTGTTATTGTTGAATATGCAACCAATTGGCCTGGCGTGGGCAATCTGCTTTTTCAAGCCATCTACAATCAAAACAGCTTTATTTACATGGACATCCTCATTATTGTGGGGTTGCTGTCCTTAATTGCCCGGCTCATTTTAGATGTGGCTTACGCCTATTTGGATCCGCGCATCCGCTTTGGGGGGCAAACGATATGACAACCCCCGCTACCCGGCGAGAACGAACGCGACAGCATGTCTTATTCCGTCTGCGCCGCCTCAAAGATGCCGGACACGTCTTTGCCCAAAGCCGCATCGGGTTGGTCGGCATTGTAATTTTGTTGCTGTTTGCTACGTTACCATTTATTCATACAGCGCTGAGAGCCACCGTTTGGCAAGCAAAGATGTATGATCCCGTCTTCGGTTTTGACCAAAACAGTATGCCTCATCCCGCCCCGCCAAGTTGGATTCCCCCAGATTGGTTGGCCGACGACAATCCCCATCGCTTTGATAAGAACCGGCCGTCCTGGGTTCATTTGCTGGGAACAGACTCGTTAGGGCGGGATGTGTTAAGTGCGTTAATGGCTTCCACCATGCCGACATTTGTGGTGGGTATTACGGCCGCATTGGCAACGGCCGTTATCGGTTTAAGCATCGCTGCCCTTTCCGCCTACCATCGCGGCTGGGTAGACGGTATCTTTTCTCACATCTCCGACGCTTTCATGATGATTCCCGCCCCCATCTTCCTGATCGCCATCGGTATCTTTTTGCAAACCCAACGCACCACCTTCACCCAAATAATTTACCTGTCCCTTACCGGAAACGAACTGGTAAACGATAATTTGGAACTATTTTTGCAACCGCTTGAATTCGGCCTCATCTATGGCATTATTGCCGGTCTTGGCGGGGCAGCTATTGTTTTGCGTTCACATGGCCTCAAGGTAATGTCGCTCTCATTTGTGGAAGCGTCTCGTGTAGCCGGTGGGCAAAGCTCCCATATCATAAGTCGTCATCTAATCCCGCATATGCTACCCCTGGCTGCCATTTATACTTTGATTATTGTTACCGGCGCAGTCGTTGCCAATGGCTTTCTTTCCTTCTTTGGCTTGAATCCCAATCCACTCAATTGGGGTACAATGATTTATAATGCTTTTATCTACAGCACACTTAACTTCATCATCCCCTGGGCAGCCTTGCTGGCTCCGGCTGTCGCTATCTCGCTTTTTGCGGCCGCATTTTATATGGTCTCTCTCGGCCTGAATCAGGTTGTAGACCCTCATCTGCGGGCTGATTTTCATCGAGAAGAGTAATTATTTATTGATAGGAAATAAGAAATCGGACAGGATTTACGAGATTAACAGGATGAAACAATCCTGTAAATTTTGTTAATCCTGTCGAAAAAGTTATTTCTGATAATGTTTATTATGGTACAGAGTTTAGACAATTCTCGTTTGCGGCGGCTCATTATTTTAGGGTTAACCATTCTGCTGTTTGGCATTTTGGCGGCCGGGATTTCCAGCGTCAAACCCCGCGCCGGAGAAATTGTATTTGCCCCCATAGAGGAACGAGTTATCCCTGAAAGGGAGACGATGCCGGACACAACGCCTGTCACCCGCGATCTTGATCGGGGTAATCCCTGGTTATATTTATTGGGCTTTGCGGCCGTTATGTCCTTCATTTATGCCGCCTGGCGCTACCCACGGGTACGGTATGGCATGTTGGCTCTTTTCCTCTTTACCGCCTTCCTCCTGGCCACTATTTACCTCTACCGGCTGCTCTATATTCCGCCACCCCAGGACAGCGCCGACGCAGGTTTCGCCGCTCGTCCTATCCCTGAACGGCTGGATGAAGACCTCTTCAACAACCCGCCTGATTGGATTAACACGGTGAGTTTGGTAGCTACGGCCGTTATCCTCATCATTGTTGGCGTCATCGGCTGGCTGGCGCTGCAACTGCAACGGCGCCACAAACCGCCACTGGAAATCGTCTCTCTGGAAGCCGAGGCCGCTTTGGCTGACCTGTACGCCGGTGTAGAAGTGAAAGACGCTGTCACCCGCTGCTACGTGGATATGAGCCGAGCATTGGGCCGTCAACGGGGGATTGTGCGCCAGCGGGGAATGACCGCCCGCGAATTTGAAGATGTGTTGGCCGCAGAAGGGTTGCCGCCCCAATCTGTCAAACGATTGACCCGCCTTTTTGAACGGGTGCGTTATGGCGCTCAGGAAGCCAGCGACCGAGATCGCCAGGAAGCGATTGCCGCGCTGGAAGAAATTGTGGCAGCGATTAGGGGGCAGGAAGCGACATGATGAACGCAACGGGCGCAAAACATAAATACGCTGCCTTTTTGTTTTTGTTTGCGGCCGTGTTCAGCCTGCTCGTTCTCTCTTCCGGCCTATCTACTACCGACGTGCGTACAGAATGGCAATCCTTTAACCTGGACGATGAAGAAACGAAGCCGGTTAATGCCGGCCCCTTGAATGAACTATTGGAGCGGCTGTCGGTTATTCCCGACTCCATTTTGCAAGCGCTTTACATGGTACTGATCATGATCGTCCCCCTGGCGATTATTTTTGCTCTTTTCTCGCCTGAAATGCGCCGCGCTATCTTACATGAATTGAAACGGGCTGTTTCCCTAGCCCTTTGGGTGGCTGCCCTGGCCTATCTTATCCGTCTGTGGTCGTTAAGAGCGACAACGCCCAAATCATCTCCGGCAAAGGGCACGCTTCCGGCCACGCCTGACTGGATACAAGAACCATCGGCCGTTATTACCTTTGGCCTGACGCTTTTATTTTTGGCAATTGTTACCGGCGCAGCCTGGTTTTTGTGGCACAAATTACGGCCGCAGCCATTAGAACTATTAGCCCGTGAAGCTCAAACAACGATTGTGGGTTTGCAAATGGGCCGAGATTTCAAAAACAGCATCATTGAATGTTACGCCAATATGTGCCGGGTATTACATCAGGAACGCCGCCTCGTCCGCGCCGAGGGGATGACGCCCCGCGAATTTGCTGTCCGGCTAGAACGTATTGGCGTCGTCGGCCCCCAAGCCCACCGCCTGACCCGGTTATTTGAAATGGTGCGTTACGGCCGTTATGAACCAAGCGCTCAGGACAAAGAAGAAGCCATCGCCTGTTTAGATCTGATTGTGCAGGCAAGTAAAAAATGAGGCTGATGGTTGGTGGTTGGTACAAGCCACTAACCACCAGCAACCAGTAACCATCACAAGGAGACACCATGAAAAAACGGCCGATTCTCATTGGCCTGACTATCTTGCTCATACTCATCATTGCTATTGCCCTAAATGGCGTGGTGCGGGAGACAATTGCCCCGGCGCTTTTGGCCTGGGTCTGGCGTGTTTCCCTGATGAGCCGCGGCTTTCCCCAGGTGATTGTATGGGCCTTCTTCATCGCCCTCATTCCCATTATCGCCGTGTTCAGTTTGTTGGAAGGACGGCCGTCGGAAATAGAAACAGCTATCGTAGAAGATCAGCGTTATGAAGGACAAGTAACCACCTGGATAAAATTGTTACACCAGGCTCACGAAGGAGCTTATTTCCGCAAACAAATGCTGCGGCCGTTGGCTAACCTGACCCTGTACACCCTGGCCTACAAAGAACGGCTGACCCGCGCTGAAACCAAAGAAATGTTAGCCGACGGCCAAATAGCCATTACCCCGGAAATGCAAAAATTCCTGGACGATGGCTTAAAAGCGCGCAGCCACAGCCAACGAACCACATCCCGCCGGGCCAAAAAAAGCAGCCAGACACAGGCTGCCTGGAAAGACCCGGAAATCGAAAACATATTACAATTCCTGGAAAATGAATTGGAGGTAAAACGTGAAAATTGATTTATCGGCCGTAGCCGAATTAAGCCAGCGCGTCATCGCCGAAGTAGAAAAAGCCATCATCGGCAAAAACGAGTTGTTAGAATCCATTATGGCGGCCGTATTAGCCGATGGGCATGTCCTGCTGGAAGATTATCCTGGATTGGGGAAAACCTTGCTGGCGAATAGCCTGGCTACTGCGCTGGGGCTGGAATTCAAACGCATCCAGTTTACGCCTGACCTCCTGCCGGGTGATATTACCGGCGGTTATATTTTTAACCGCCAAACCAATCAGTTTGAACTGCACAAAGGGCCGCTCTTTGCCAACATCGTTCTGGCAGACGAGATCAACCGCGCCTCGCCCAAAACGCAGTCTGCCCTACTGGAAGCGATGCAAGAACAGCAGGTAACGTTGGAAGGGGAAACGATGAAATTGCCAACCCCCTTTGTTGTCTTTGCCACCCAAAACCCCATCGAATATGAAGGTACATTCCCTCTTCCAGAAGCACAGCTAGATCGGTTTATTATGAAGCTATCGGTGGGCTACCCCACGCCGGAGGAGGAGCAGGAAATTTTATCCCGACGGCGGCAGCGGCAGCATGATGAGGTCAATTTGAATCAGGTGACGGATGAAAAGGAACTACTAGTGATGCGGGCGGCCGTAGAAACAATTCACGTAGACCCAGATATTGAAAAGTATATGGTTTCTCTGGTAACGGCGACGCGACATAACGGCCGTGTCACCGTCGGAGCCAGTCCGCGTGGTTCGCTTGCTTTATTGAAATTATCACGAGCGCGGGCGGCTATTGACGGCCGAAATTACGTTTTGCCCGACGACGTTAAACATTTCGCCGTCCCCGCCCTCTCCCACCGCCTCATCCTGGTCCCCGAACTTTGGATGCGACGCAACGCGGCCAAATCTATCATCAGCGGCATCGTGGATACGACGGCCGTACCTGTCATTGAATAAGGTGAGATTGGTTCAATCTGGCAGATTGAACCAATCTGAAACCCATCAAAAAAATGAATCGTCTCCTCTTCCTCGGACTACTCATCTACCTCATCGCCCTGATGGGACTGGCTTCCTTAAATGGTGGTATTCTGGCGCTGACTATTCCCCTGCTGCTTTTTGTGGGGGCTAGTTTGCTTTATGGCCCAGAACAGCCTGACATCAGTATCAGTCGCCAACTAAGTACAGACCGGGCGAAAGAAAATGCTTTGGTGCAGGTAACTGTGACTGTTAAGAATGAAGGCGGCCGTTTGGAATTAGCCCACATCAAGGATGCACCACCGCGGAAATTAGCCCTCATCGAAGGAGAAACCGATCTCCTGACCACGCTGAATCCCGGCCAGACGGTGACGCTGGAATATACGCTGCAAGGGCAGCGCGGCCGTTATGAGTTTGGCAATGTCCACATCCGCACCGCCGACTATTTCCGGCTCTTCAAACGAGACTTCAGCCTGGAAGCTGACAGTGAAGCTAGCATGGTAGACCTCTTCATCTACCCAGAAGTGTATCGCATCCAGCGCATTCCCATCCGGCCGCGCCAGACCAAAGCGTATGCTGGCCCCATCCCGGCCCGTATCGGCGGCACCGGCACTGACTTTTTCGGCGTACGCCATTACCAACCAGGCGACTCGCTGCGCCACATCAACTGGCGGGCCAATGCCCGCCATGCAGGCACATTTTTCACCAATGAATATGAACAAGAACGGGTAGCGGATGTGGGCATTATTCTGGATGCCCGTCAGCGCAGCAATATCCAGTTGGGGGATGAATCACTATTTGAACATACCATTCAGGCGGCCGCTACTTTGGCCAGCTCTTTTTTGGGAGATGGCAATCGGGTAGCCTTGCTTCGTTATGGGGATTTTTTGGATTGGACGGTTCCGGGCTACGGCCGTATCCAACAAGAACGTATTCTGCAATCCCTGGCCCGTGCCCAAACCGGCGACAGCCTGGTGTTTGATCAACTGGAGAATCTGCCCGCCCGTCTCTTCCCGGCCAAATCACAATTAGTCCTGGTTAGCCCAATGGTGATGGATGACGCTCCCTTTTTGCCCCGTTTGTTGGCTCGTGGTTACAGCTTACTGGTTGTCAGCCCCAATCCCGTCTCTTTTGAAGCGGGATTATTGCAAAAAAATGAATTAGTGGACACGGCCGTGCGTATCGCCCGTATCGAACGCGCCTTGTTGATCAATAAACTACGTCAGGCTGGTATCCAGGTTTTTGATTGGGATGTCCGTATCCCCTTCGATCGAGCATTAGGGGCCAACATGGCCTACATGCGGCCTGTCGTTCACAGCAGCATTTCTATTGTGAGGTGATGAGATTGGGAGATTGAGCTATGTAATCCCTCAATCTCTTGTTAAGCGGTTAAGCTTGCAATCTCAAATGAAATTTAGGCGAGGTATTATCAATGACTAAAAAGTGTTTTGTAATTAGCCCTATCGGAATGGAAGGATCTGATATTCGAAAACATGCTGATGATGTTTTCGAAGTAATAATAAAACCAGCTCTTGCGAAGTGTGATTTTCAAGCAATTCGCGCAGATCATATGGATGAGCCAGGTAAAATTACAGATCAAATGATTTCAGCAATTCTAGAATATGACGTGTGTGTAGCAGTATTAACTGGCCACAATCCCAATGTGTTTTATGAAATTGCTGTTGCTCAATCTGCCGCACGACCAATTGTTTTTTTGATTCTTAATGGTGAAACGATTCCATTTGATGTAAAAGACTTTCGAGTTATTGTATATGATTTGGAACCAATACATGTATATAAAGGGAAATGGATTGAGATGGTCAAATCTCAAGTGCTAAAAGTAACTTCACCTGATTACAAAATAACGAGTTTAATCGATACGGCTAATATGCTAGGTTCCAAAGATTCGCATAAATATTGGCTAAACCGGTCATCAAAAGACTTTGGTGATGCACCACGGTACATAGATGTTGTCTCAAAAACTAAGAGTCGTTGTGACTTATTAGGTATTTCTCTAAAATCTTGGGGAAGAAAAGCATCCACCGATAGCTTAATTAAGTTAGCTGGTTCCGGATGTAAAATTAGAATTTTGATTTTTCACAAAGATCATCCAAGTTTACCTCATAAAATTAATCCTTCTCTGCCTGCACAAGAAATTTCTACAGTCCAAAATGAAATAAGTGATATGTATGATCATTTCAATGAAATGGCTAAAGATAATCTAAATATCGAAGTTAAACAACTAAAAGAAGGATCGATTAGCTTGCAATTAATATTGACTGACCAGGAGGCTCTATGTTTACAATATTTATATTCACGCACTGGTAGTGACAGTCCTCTCTTAGAATTTCCGGGAGGATCACCGCTTTATGAAGCTATGAGTGACGAGTTCGAAACATTATGGACATTAGGTATTTAACAATTTTCTTGGAAGATTTAAATAAACTTGCTGCTATATGTTCACAAATTCGCCAAACAAAACTTCTGCCTGATTGCGAGCCTGGGGCACGTTTGGTTTTCTGGTTTGACCCAAGTGAATTTATCCCGACAGAATCATAGCTGGATTCGTAACCATTCACTCCCCAAGGTGCCCGGCACTTATAAACGAGTGTGCTACTCCAGTAGACTTGGTAATGAAGCGCCGGGCACCTGAATGGTTACCTGGATTCTGCTCGCAACAGGTGAAGACAACGATAATTTATGAATCGAACAACGACTTTATACGCAACCATTCTTATGGCTAACCTTTTATTGGCTGTTGGTTTTGTAGTGAACGGCCGTATCGAAGGTCTGATCGTTATCTTACCCTTGGCTGCGTTTTGGCTGGCGGGAGAATGGCGTGGCTGGCGCTGGGCTGGCAGTATGGGGCTATTTCTTTACGCGCTGGCAGCAATGGGAGCTATCTGGCTAAATGTCGCCCCCATTCTGGCTATTTTGGGCTTGGTAACGGCCGTCGCCGCCTGGGATATGAGCAATTTTAACCGCTTGCTAAACAGTATGAACCAAATATACCAGGAAGACCTACTCAACCAACAATACCGTCGCCGTCTCATCAGTGTAGCTGCGTTGGGGGCGGTCAGCGCCATTCTGGCCACAACCGTTCAGATTAGCTTTAGTTTTGCGGCCGCTTTATTTTTGGGGCTGGTGGCCATTGTCGGGTTTAGCCTGGCCATCAGTTTTTTACGTCAGGAAAGTGATTGATATGAAATATTGGACCCTATTAATTGTATTCGTTTTGATGTTGGCTGGCTGCGGCACGGCCGTTGCTACCCCTGAACCTATTTTGTTTCCCGATTTACCGACGGCCGTGCCCCCCTCCGTTAACACATCTGCGGGATCATGGGCTGTCAGTTACAGTTACCAATTTCCCGATAATTTTTGGACAACGGCCGAGGGAACGCATCGTTACGCCTTCAATCTCGTCTGCCCTGATGAACTGAGTGACCTGGAGTTTGACAGTCCGTGGCGCACCTTCCAGGTCGCAACGGAACAAGCGCCGCAACCGGATATAATTTATCTGCGTCTGCAAGGTTTGAGCCAGGAAGTCTTTGTTCCCCGCTACATGCCCGAAGCGGTTATTCACCCCAACCAGGCCACGGCCGCAGTTGTTCACTTTCTCGGTCTGCAAGAAGAAACGGCCGAGCAAGCCATTGAATCCTGTGCCGGTCTCATCGCCTGGGATGAAGCCCCGCCGCAGACGCTCACCCCATCTGAACCATTTCAGCCATAAAATGAAAGTGGCTGGTTGTTAGTGGTTGGTGGCTGG
>JAAEOP010000028.1 GCA_024223125.1 Chloroflexota bacterium | reverse complement strand
TTTCTCAATCTTCGATTCCCGATTCTTGATTTATGGAATACAAAAAACGCCCAATGCGCAACAGACCGCATCAGCTTGCTCCAATGGCATTCCAAAGGGCAGGCTGTGTGGCTAGCGTTCTTGCTGCTGGGCGTTTTGCTGATAAATCATCGTGCGGCAGATTATAACAGAATTTGGGATGGTTGGTATAATTGGGCGGCAATTATGGAATTGCATTTTATAGAGATTGGATGATTGGAGAGTAGGTAATTAGGCAACCAGGCCTCAGCAACTAATCACCCAATGTCAGTAAGTTAGCAAATCCAGACCCTAAAGGTTTCCGAAACCACTTGTGAAAATCGTGATTTTGGGCAGAAAAGGGATTATTTCCGACTCGAATCCTGGCAAAACCTTTAGGGTCTTCGTCAATCCTTAACTTAATGACATTGACTAATCCCCAATTACCTTATTCCCACAGGAGACTCTTAATGAGTAACGAACCCAAAAAAGAAGCTGCGCCCGAGGCTGAAAGCGCCTCCGTAAACTTTATCGAAGCCATCATCAACGAACACAACCAGCGCGGCCGCTTTGACGCCCGCGTCCACACCCGTTTCCCGCCCGAACCCAACGGCTACCTGCACATCGGCCATGCGATGTCGATCCTGCTCAATTACGGCATCGCCCAAAAATACGGCGGCAAATTTAACCTGCGCTTCGACGACACCAACCCGGTCAAAGAAGAGCAAGAATACGTAGACGGCATCCTCCACGATGTGAAATGGCTGGGCGCAGACTGGGAAGACCGCCT
The DNA here is from genome assembly GCA_024223125.1 of Chloroflexota bacterium. The sequence continues at coordinate 172 of JAAEOP010000028.1, read as the reverse complement.
CTTCTACACTTCCGACTACTTCGGTCAACTGTACGATTGGGCGGTTGTACTCATCAAAAAAGGTCTGGCCTACGTAGACGACCTCTCCGCCGACGAGACCCGCGAATACCGCGGCACCCTCACCGAGCCGGGCAAAAACAGCCCCTACCGCGACCGCACTGTCGAAGAGAAC
>JAAEOP010000027.1 GCA_024223125.1 Chloroflexota bacterium | reverse complement strand
CTATTCAGCAGACGGAGGAATTATCGAAAAAAGGGGGGCATGGGGGTATTTCACACCCCCATGCCCCCTTTTTTCGGCTTCATCTGGCCTCGGCTGAGTAGTTACCATTAATATTGAAACCCCTTGATGTCTGTTTCGGTCAATAACTTCTTTATCAAACGTTCGTGGTCATCTGGCCCCGCATAGGCTTCTATGGTGTAGGCAATTTCATTGCCCTCCCTGGCTACTTTGTGCCCTTTTACCCGCACACCATAATCTTGAAATAGGCTTTCTAATTCTTGCAGCCCATTTTTTTTCGTTTCACACACTATTTTATACGTCCGCATCTCGCGCACATTGTAAATCCACTCTTCAACCTTGGGGAATAACCATAGGATTATCATCGCACCCACGAGCGCTGTTACGACAATTTTATACTGTCCCCCGCCTATACCCATGCCTAGCGCCGCGGTAAACCAAATTGTGGATGCTGTGGTCAGCCCAACAATCTGCGCCTTTTTTTCCAGAATTACCCCTGCACAGAGAAATCCAACACCTGTGACCATATGGGCAGCTATCCGCACGGGAGATGTTTCGCCGCCAAGTTCTAGCGAAAACATGGTGAAGAGCGTGGACCCCAGGCAGACGAATATGAATGTCCGAAACCCGGCTGCTCGGTGACGAAATTCGCGCTCGGCGCCGATTAGCCCGCCAGCCACAAGCGCCAGAAATAATTTTGCAATTTCTTCAGAAAGGAACATCGCTGCACTTCTCCTGTCACGAACGAGTACGGAATAGGACTTACGCAGTTTGGCAAAAAGTTGCCCAAAAAATGGGGATAGGGGTGTGTTTCACACCCCTATCCCCATTTCCCGAATGCTTCTCGCTCTGGTGCGTAAGTCCTACGGAAATTATTTGCGGCCTATTATCGGGGATGATTGTAGCATGGCGAGGGGGGATTATCAAGCCGCGCTCGCCCGGAGCGTCGAATGATAGGGTGATATTTGCACCGCGATAAGTTGGGCGAGCAGGCTATGGAAATGGGAAAGCTGGAGTATTTTGCAATCAAACGTTGTGCATCAAGACTGATTCTTCCGTGGTACGATACAGAGAGTATCTTTTATTCGTTGTGTGAGTCAATCGGCAGCCTCTACCTTAAAAGGATTATTTTATGAATCCCCCTTATCCCCCCCCGTTCCCAGGGCCAAACATGTTTTCTATGGCCACAATTACCTTGATGATTGTCATCACTTTTTTTATGCACGGGAGTCTCATTGCGTTCAGCGCACGGGTGATAAAAGCTTACCAGGGGGTTCGTGAAGCCTCCATCGCGACCTTCGCGCTGGCATTCGGTTTCCTGGTAATCGTAATAGTCCCCCCGCAGAATGCTATGATTGGATATCTTTCCAATATGTTCATCACTTGCGGATATTTCCTGATCTATCTGGCAATTTGCCGTTTCACAGAGACGTCATTCCATCGGTTGCTCGTTTTTGTTTTTTTTCCCGCCGGCATTTTGGTATTGACGCTTTCAGCTTTCTTGAGGTTGCAATGGTTGCCGTTGATTTACGTAACGCTTGTCGTTGGTTTTGTGTTCAATATGACTACGGTTCTGACGCTTTATCGCAGCGACCGTAGCCGCTATAAATTATCCGCTTATCTGACAGCCCTGCCGCTATTTCTTTACGGGTTGGTTATGATGGGGCGCATGGTGGTTGGTTTTATTTACCCAGCTGAAATATTGCCTGCCCCTTCATTTTCAGGAACATTCTCTGTGATGGCATTGTTCGTTCTAAGTTATCTGTGGACATCCGGCTTTATTTTGATGGCTAGCCAGCGCTTACAAAGCGACTTGAACGATCTGGCGATGAACGATGCGCTAACCCGGATCCGCAACCGGCGCGCGATGAGAGAAATGCTCGATTTTGAGATGCGCCGTAAAGACAAGGGGATCAAGCATTTCTCAATCATCCTGCTCGATATCGACCATTTCAAGCGCGTCAACGATACTTATGGTCATGACGTGGGCGATTTGGTGTTGCAGTGGCTGGCTGCCACCCTGCAGAGCAATCTGCGGGTGCAGGATGCGGTTGCGCGCTGGGGCGGCGAAGAATTCCTCGTGTTACTGTCAGACACTTTGCTGGAAGAAGCGATGCAAATTGCTGAACGTCTGCGCTCTACGGTTGCTTCATCTGTGATTGAAATCCCCAGCGGCTCTTTGCAAATTGCTTTCAGCGGTGGCGTGGCTACTTCCGCTGTCAGCCGCAGCGTGGACCAGCTTTATAAAATCGCGGATCGGGCGCTCTATGTCGCCAAGCGAACCCGCAACCGGATTGTCTCGCAGGATGCGCTTCCTGCTATTGAGCCAACGTAATCGGGGGTTTGTTTAGCGCCTCGGTGAATTAGGGTAGATAACAAAAAGCCCCGGTGAGAGGCGTCGGGGTTTTGTGCGCATAATGGGTGCTATGGGCACTGACCTGCAACACACTACATCAAGCTAATTTATCTTGGTTCTTCATGTGTTTCAAGGAGGTGCTGCAGAACCAAATCTGATTCTTGTCCCAAAGACAATTATGCGCCAATCGCGTCTATTTTTTGTGCCAAAGAGTGAGATTTGGGCAGAGTTTCGGGCAAATTCGCTGATTTATGACAACTGTGATTTCGCTAGAATTTTGGCACATGCTCGAATTATTTCACCGCCATATACAGGGGCAAAAGTAAAACAACCCCTATATATGGCGGCACAGAAATTTCTCTGCCAATGATCAATCATTCATTTTGTCCGTTCATTACCGCTGATTTGCAGGAAGCAGGTTTTCACCCCCTCATACGGGGGTGACAACCGATCTCATGGTTAAATTCTAGCGAAACTACAGTGATAAGACACGCCCCACCAGAATTGTTCAATAGCTAACTGCCAAAGATCTCTTTGAAACCCAT
>JAAEOP010000026.1 GCA_024223125.1 Chloroflexota bacterium | reverse complement strand
CAATAGCAATACCCACATCGGCCAGCGCCAGGGCTGGGGCGTCATTGATGCCATCACCAACCATAGCCACACGGCCGTACTCCTTTTGCAGTTCAGTGACGGCCGTCATCTTATCTTCCGGCAACAGCTCTGCCCGTATGTCTGTTAATTTCAGTTCAGCGGCGATGGATTGAGCGGTGGCTCTGTTATCCCCGGTCAGCATGACCGTGTGCTGGATGCCGGCCTGCTGCAATTGTTGAATTGCTGTCTGGCTGCTGGGACGTACCGTATCGGCCACACTGATTGTGCCCATATAAACCCCATCGGCGCCGACCATCATGGGTGTATAGCCCTGGATGGTATCGGCTGTCGCTTCCTGGCACACAGCTACATCGTGGGGAATTTGTTCATCAAAATAGGTGTGGCTGCCAATGATGACAGAACGGCCGCTGACCTGGCCCATTACCCCTTGTCCGGTTAATGCTTTTACATCTTGGGCTAGGGGATATTTGTGACTGAGGCCGCGCACGGCCGTTTCTTGCACAATTGCTTGTGCCAGCGGATGCTCACTTTGCTGTTCTACCGCGTTTGCCAACGCCAACATATCCTGACATTCTACACACTCATCACCTGTGCAAGCGGCTGAACGGAGCGCTACTACGGCCGGCTGCCCTTTTGTCAGGGTTCCTGTTTTGTCAAAGGCGATGGCTTGCACCCGGCTGAATGCTTCAACGGCCGTGCCCCCTTTGAACAGAATACCGTGCTTCGCCCCATTGCTGATGGCGCTGACGATGGTGACGGGGGTGCTGATGACCAGGGCACAAGGACAGGCCACCACCAGCAGCGCCAAACTGCGATACAGCCAACCCAGTGTCTCTCCATCATTCAAAAAAGGCTGGTTAAAAAACAACGGCGGAATGGTGGCGACGAGAACGGCCAGTACCATGACGGCCGGGGTGTAATAGCGGGCAAACTGGTCTACAAATCGTTGGGCCGGGGCCTGTTTTTCCTGCGCTTCTTGTACCATTTGCACTAGACGACTAACCGTGTTGTCTGCGGCCAGATGGGTGACTTCGATTTCTAGTGCGGCCGTGCCGTTGATTGTGCCCGCAAATACAGTGTCGCCCGTTTGTTTGTCTACCGGCTGGCTTTCCCCGGTGATGGGGGCCTGGTTGACAGTGGAGACGCCGCTTAACACGCGGCCGTCCATACTAATACGCGCTCCCGGTTTGACCAAAATCCGATCACCAATTTGGAGTTGGGAGACGGGAACGGTAGTTTGACGGCCGTTCAATAATTTAACGGCCTTATTGGGAACGACAGTCATCAGGCTGCGAACAGCGTAGCGGGCGCGGCCGGCTGTGTACCCTTCCAATGCTTCCCCCAGAGCAAACAATACCATGACCATAGCCGCTTCTGTATAGGCGCCAATAAATACCGCCCCTACAGCGGCTACTGTCATGAGTACATTGATGTTGATCTCGCGGTTGATGCGGATGGCCGCCCAACCGCTGCGGGCAATCGGCCATCCGGCCAATGCCAGGGCGATCACAGAAAGGGCACTGACAACGGCCGATTCCTGACCTCCAATTTCTACAATAAATAGACCGGGCAGGACGAACAGAGCGCCGAATAAGGCCAGACGGGTTTCCGTTTGCTGCCACAGGAAATGCCAGAAGTTGGGTGGGGGGGAGACGGCCGTGTTTCCATCATCGGTTTCTTCTCTAACGTCATACCCCAATTGGCGTACCTGGGATACCAAAGCTTCTGGCGCTACTTCTCCGTCAATTGTCAGCTTTTCAGTGGTAAAGTTGATCTGGCAATGGTTGACGCCATCTAGTTGGGCTACCCCTTTTTCCAGGGTGCGGGCACAACTGACGCAATCCATCCCTTCAATGAAAAATGTTTGTTTGTTTGTAGTCGTCATGCAGCTATCTTACACCTTCAAGCTGGGTTGAATGTCAAGGCGAATGTTAGTTTATGCTCATTTCCTTGTTATACTTTAGGCGCTTATGACAAGGAGACCCAATGAGTGACGATACAACATTGAGTAAGTTTGTAGAACGATATAACGAGGGGCAGCTTCCTTGGGATGATGTGCAGCCACCGCCAGAGGTGATGGCCTTGGCGGCCGGGTTACAGCCGGGGCGGGTGTTGGATTTGGGGTGTGGCTACGGCCGTACTGCCCTCTATCTAGCCCAACAAGGATGGCAGGTAGATGGGGTGGATTTTGTACCTCAGGCCATTGCCGAAGCCCAAAAGCGGGCCACGGCCGCCAGCCTGAGTGAGCGTATCCATTTTCATGTAGCTTCGGTAACGGAGTTGGGGTTTTTGCCCGGCCGTTACCAATGCGGTGTAGATGTCGGTTGTTTTCATGCCCTGGATGAAGCCCAACAAAAAGCGTACCATGTGGAATTGTGTCGCTTGCTTGAGCCAGGCAGTCCATTCTTATTATTCGTCCGTATGCAAGAAGAAAATCAGAGTGAAGAGGGGCCGCATGGTGTGTCTGAAACGGCCGTGAAAGCTCTATTTGCTCAAGGATTCACATTGGATAAAACAGAAATTGGGGTGACTGAAGTGGGGGAAAAGTCGTGGAAATCGGGTTGGTTTTGGTTTAGACGAGAAAGTAAGGATGGCTCGTTATGTTAATTCCCAATACAGTCCTACGATCGAGTGATGAGTCCTGATTAGTTGGATTGCCGGCGTTTGGGCCACCAATACAGCAGCGTACTACCATCAGTAAAGCCCAGCGGTAAGAGAGCGCCGATAAAGAAAATGAAGAATGACTCCAGGGTAAAAAAGAGGGAAAGGTAAAAGGGGAGTTCGCCAAACGGCCGCAGCAGCCAGACTGCCATCATCCCCACCAATGCCAAACACAGGTTGGCAATGGGGCCGCCCAAAGCCCGCTGAATATGGGTTTTGGCCGGGAGGTCTGGTTCATTTCTGGGGTAACGTTGGCCGCCTAAGAGGTAAAACATCCGCACCAGTTCCAACGGATAGCCGACTCGTCTGGCGGCCGCCGCATGACCCAGATGATGTCCAAACACATTCACCCAATGTAAAAGCGTAGCCAGCAATCCACCCAAAATGGCTTGTCCAATCGTTAGGGGCAGTAGCCAATTTGCAGCCAACGCCAACACTATCCACAAAACAAGTGAACTGAGAAGCCCGGTCTGGCTAATCTGCAATTGAATGCCGATGACGGTGGCAAAGGTGACAGGTTTCATGTGGTTTCCTCCATGATCAGAGCTGGTAATTGGGTCATATCCTGGCCCAGATGGAGATTATACACGGCCGCTTGCTCACACACCTGTTGTAAGATTTCGATATGCCCTGGTAACGTCATTTTATCCCAACGGTCTACACTTTCGGCCATCAGTTTTACCAAGCAGATGGCTCGATTTTGGGTGGATAGGGTGTTGGTTGGTTTACTTTCAATGTGGGGGAAAAACACGGCTGTCACCGGCGCTGCGGCTGCCCAATCTCCACCTGTTAAAGCTGTACTCGAAAGATGAATTTTACCATCACCATCTGGCGTCTGGATGGACAGTATGGTTTTCAATCGGGGCAGCAGGGGCAATGTCTCCGCTCGAATGCTGACTCCGCCAGGCGTAGGCAGAGCGTAGACGCCATCTGCCTGGGCCTGTAATAAAACGACATCATTGGACAGCAGCTTCCAACCATCTAGCAGCAGACTGAGGCCGGTTGTGGTTTTGCCACTGCCCGATGGCCCCACAACGAGCACAGCCCGGCCGTCTCTTTCGGCTGCAAAAGCATGAATCAGATAATAACCTCGCTGCCGCAGTAAAGGGGCCAGGGCGGTAAAGGTGACATCTTCAAAACGGCCGTATTCCATAATCTGCGGCGTAATATAACCGGCAGCGGTGGGGATGTCTCCGGCCAATTCTGGCTGAAGTGGCAGCCGCACCAGCGCCCCATCCGTAAAATGCAGCCACACATTTTCAGCCTCCGCAGCATAGACGGCGATGCTTCTCATATCGTCTGGTCGGGATTGCGAATCGGTGAAGAGGACGGCCGTTTCTGGCAACAGCGGCAGGTGGGGGACGAGTTCCAGACTTAGGCATATATCTGGCGTTGCCGGCCGTTCGTTTTGCAGCCAGCCATCAAATAAGATGCGCCACTGTTGGTTAGCGGCCGTGTTCTGACTCTCTAATTGAATCGTTAAGGAGTGTAATTGGAGAAACATGATTGCTGGTGGCTGGCGGCTGGTCATGATTTTCAGCGCCCACTCGCTACCTGTAATTTGCTACTCAGAATTCTCTAAAAAGTGTTGAATGGCTTGCTCGAACACTTGATATGGTTGGGCTCCGGAAAGGTAGGTTCCATTGATGAAAAAAGTGGGTGTTCCACGCACGCTAAATCCAATCCCTTCTTCCAGGTCAGCCATCACGGCCGCTTCGTAGGTGTTGTTTTCCAGGCAGGCGCTAAAAGCGGCCGTGTCTAAGCCTAACTGTTCTGCATAGCTGGTGAAAGTTTCGGTACTGTTTTCGCGGCCGTTCCATTCAGCCTGATTGACAAAAAGCAGATCGTGCATCTCCATAAAAGCATCTTGGTCGCCGGCACAACGGGCTGCTTCGGCCGCAGCCACAGCTTGCGGATGAATCGAGGTTAGGGGGAAATCCTTAAATACATAACGCACCACACCCGTCTCAATGTAATTCTCGGCAATCAGGGAGAATGTTTCGTTAAAGTAGCGGCTGCAAAAGGGGCATTGAAAATCGGTATATTCAATAATGGTGATAGGCGCGTCTGGGTCGCCAATGGCAAAGGCATCTCCAATGGGCACATCAACCGGCCCGGTTGGTTCTGGAGGTTGTTGTTGCTGTGCTTGCTGCGCTTGTTGCGCCTGACGAATACTTTCAGCAATTACATCTTCCAGTTCACCATTTTCTGCCCAGCCCACAATTTGCTCAAATTGTTGGTAAGGCAGCGCTCCAGCGGCCAAATAGCCATTGAAAAAGAAAGAAGGGGTGCTGCGGACACCTAAGCGTTGGGCTTCGTCTATGTTTGCCTGAACTAATGCATCAGTCTGAAGATTGAGGGTACAGGTATTAAAAGCGGCTACATCCAGACCCACTTCTTCGGCCAATTCAGCAAATATTTTGCCGCTGCCAACCCCCTGTCCAGCCCATCTATCTTGGGCGCTAAAGAGGGCGTCGTGCATGTCTGGGTAGGCGTCTTGTTCCCCGGCACAGCGGGCGGCAATGGCGGCCGCACGCGCTTCTGGGTGCAGATTTTCCAGCGGATAATCTTTCATAACGTAATGTACCCGCCCTGTTTCTACCAGTTCGGCGATGAGGGTGGGTAATGTTTCCTCGGCGTATGAGCGACAGAAGGGGCATTGGTAATCGGTATATTCTACAATGCGAACCGGGGCGTTGGGGTCGCCCATTTCAAAGGCGATGGCTTCTGGTTCCAGGGGAATTGCGGCCGGGGTGGGGATGACAATCTCGCCCACTTCTTGTGGTTCTGCTTCGGGAGCAGCCGCAATTTCTTCGCCATTTAGCACGGCCGTAATGACTTCGTTGAATGTTTCCAATGGATGGGCGCCAATGAGTGGCTGGTTGTTAATAAAGAAGCTGGGGGTGCTGCCTACGCCACGACTCAGACCTGAATCTAAATCGGCCTGGACTTCTTTGTCGTAACGGCCGTTTTCCACACACTCTGCAAAATCTGCCATATCTACTTCATAATCCAGCTCTTCACCATAGCGAATGAAGGTGGCATTGGCATTGCTATTTTCCCATTCTCCGGCACGGCCGAACAGCATATCGTGCATGTCCCAATAAGCGGCCGGGCCATATTCACCGGCACAGCGGGCGGCATTGGCGGCTGGGGCTGCCTGCGGATGAATGCGGTTTAGCGGAAAGTCGTAAAAGATGAGAACCGCTTCCCCAGCGACAATCTGATTTTGCACCAGGCCGGGTAAAGTTTGGGCCACAAAGCGGGTACAGAAGGGGCATTGGTAGTCGGAAAATTCTTCGATGATAATAGGGGCGTCAAGGCTGCCTTTGTAGGCATGTCCGTCGGCCGTAAATCCCACTTCTATCCCGGCCGCGTTTGTTTCCTGGCTGGTTGGGTCGGGGGCGATTTCAATGGTGGGTGTGGGTGCGCTTGCAGTAAGCGAAGTTGACGTGTTGGCAGCTGGCTCTGCTGAAGCAGATAGCCCATCACTGCTAATGTTTTCGGCTGCGGGGGCGGCCAGATTCACTTCATTTTCTTGCGCTTGCAGCCAGGCGTCTATTTCACCAGAGCCACTTTCTGTCTGGGTAAGGCTGGCTTCTGAAGCGCCGCAGGCGGCTAAAAACAGTATCGTCATTAAAATGAAGGGAAGAAATAGTTTTCTGTTCATACTTGAATTGGGCATAGAAAAATCCTGATTATTTTGACAACATCGTATTGTTATTTCCAGGGGAATGAAGTTCGTCATGGCCTGGAAATTGTGTTAGACTTTTATGTTTGTCTTTGAATTTTTAAGTCATGAATAGCTTGTCTAATGTTAAACTAAAGCCAATCATGTTACCAATGAGAGTCGGGCAAATTCAGGGTCGCTGCCTCTTTTCTTTGTTCCTGCTCATGTTGAGTGGAGCCTGGATCAATCTGGTTCAGGCACAAAGTGGCATTGTCTCTCCCATTTCTGGGGATGTGCTTTCGGGTGTGGTGGAAGTTGTGGGCACGGCCGTTCATCCCAACTATTTGCGTTATGAATTGGCCTTTTTACAAGAGGTTCGCCCGGAGGCAGGCTGGATTGTGTTTGCCGAGGGAACGAGCCCGGTTAATGAGGGTGTGTTGGCGGTGTGGGATACGGCCGTCGGTTGGAATGTAGGCGCTCCGGTTTTCCCAGACGGTCGTTACCAGCTTCGTTTACGGGTTGTCAAAACCGATTATAACTATGATGAATATTTTGTGACCGACATAACCATTAGCAACAGTGGCCCCACGCCCACACCGACGCCGGATGAGACGGCCGTAGCTGTCACCGCCACGGCCGCTGCTTTGCAGTCTAGCCAACCCACAGCCGCCAGCGGTGGCAGCTTCCAACAGCCGACGCCGTTGCCTTCGCTGACGCCGTTCCCTACATTGACGCCGCTGCCAACGGCCGTCAGCCGGGCTACACCAGCGCAACCGGATACGACCGCTGAAACAGACGGCGGTGTCATTGGTCAGATAGAGGCGGTGGATACGCGACGGTTTGCGGAGGCATTTTGGGGTGGGGTGAAGTTGACGGCCGCTCTCTTTGCTTTGTTGGCTGCTTATTTATTTTTGCGGGCTGGCGGCCGTCGTGTGTGGCGCATCTTTTGGCGGAAACGATTATAACGGCTACAACGGATTAAGAATATCAAACGACATGACAAACCAACTTCACACTTCACACTTCACACTTCACAATTCATTATTCATTCCCATCTTCCTCATGCTTTTGTTAGCGGCCTGTCAGGAAGATGCGCCTATTACGGCCGTTCCTCCCACGTCGTCTCTACAGAGAGACGCAATTGGGGCTGAACCAGCGGAAGAAGCAACAGCCGTGCCTACCATCGCCAACCCGACCCAAACCCCAGAGCCAACCGCGCTGCCAACGCCATCAGCCACACCGTTGCCGCCTAGAGATCTGACAGTGTGTATGGTCAACGAGCCGCAAAGTTTGTATTTGTATGGGGATGATTCATTGGCGACTGCGGCCGTGCGCCATGCCATCAGCGAAAATCTATTCACCACTCTCGACTACGCTTACCAACCGCGGGCCATTTTGAAGCTGCCCAGTCTGAGCGACGGCGACGCTATTATCCGTACAGCCATCGTGCAGGAAGGGGAGTTAATTGTTAATTCGGCCGGCAGTGTTGTGCCTCTGGTTCCCGGTACGCAAATCATCAATGATGAAGGGGAATACGTCATCTACGAACCTGGCGCCGAGCGTGAGCCGGTTCAGATGCAGCAAATGGTAGTCAACTTTGCTTTTCAACCGTTGGTCTGGTCAGATGGCGTCCCGTTCACGGCCGATGATTCCATTTTTAGTTTTGCAGTTGCAGCCGACCCGGAAACGCCCGGAAACAAAGCCAAAATCGAGCGCACAGACTCTTACAACGCTCTGGATGATCTGACAGTGCAGTGGACAGGTTTGCCTGGTTTCTTGGACTCAACTTACTTTACTAATGTGTGGCCGCCGTTGCCTCGGCATCAATTGGCTGATTTTGTGGCCGAGGAATTATTAACGGCCGAACTCACTACTCAAACTCCTCTCAGCAATGGCCCATTTGTGGTGGCCGAGTGGGAGATGGGTTCCCACATTAGGTTAGAACGAAACCCCCATTATTACCGCCAGGGGGAAAACTTACCGACGTTGGATGTGGTTACGTTCCGTTTTGATGTGGATTTGAGCATGCCGGCGACGACCGTTAGTAGCGGCGACTGTGATTTGGTGACCCAAGACGCCATTCGCCTGAATACGATCCCTACACTTCTTGAAGCAGATAATATCCAGGTTAGTTTTGTGCCCAGCCCTGTTTATGAGCATATTGATTTTGGGGTAGATTCGTGGCAGTACGGGGATGATGACAGTCACGGCCGTCCCGACTGGTTTGAATTTGTAACTGTGCGGCAAGCCATCGCCCAATGTATTGATCGGCCGCAGATGGTGGCTGAGCTGCTTTATGGGCAGGGGCAGGTCATGGATGCGTATGTCCCCGTTGGCCATCCGCTCTTCCCCAACGAAGCTGTTCGTTGGACGTATGATGTAACGGCCGCCAACGCCCTGCTGGATGAGTTTGGTTTGGAAGATACAGATGGCGACGGCTTCCGGGAATTAGTAGAACGCAACTTGCAGCAAACCATTGTAGCCACGACGACGTTTAGCATTACCCTGGGAACCAACAGTGAAAGCGGTATCCGGCTGCGTCTGAACGAAATGGTGCGGGATGATTTGGCAAAGTGCGGTATCAATGTGAATCTATATGATGTCCCCGCGGAAACATGGTACGATGATGGGCCATTTAGCCCGCTGTTCGGCCGTCGTTTTGATTTGGCGACCTTTGCCTGGTTAACCAATATTCGGCCGCCGTGCGGCTTGTATTTGTCTACGAATGCTACCGGGCCAGAGGAACAGGGATTTGGCGGTTGGAGCAATGTCAATGCCACCGGATGGGGTAATGAAGTGTATGATGTAGCTTGCCAGGCGGCGTTAGATGGTCTGCCCGGTACAGAAAATTACGAAGCCAATCATCAGGAAGCAATACGCATTTTTACAGAGCGATTACCGGCCGTACCCTTGTTTCAATATGGCAAAACGGCCGTCGCCGCCCCCACCGTCCACAATTTCCAACCCAACAGCAGCCAGCCGTCGGAATTGTGGAATTTGTTTGAATTAGATATTGAAGATGGAGATTGAGAGATTGGGCAATCTCCTAATCTCTCAATCTCAAAATAGTATGGACAATCGCTATCTCATCACCGGTCTGGGTAATCCCGGCCGAAAATACCGTGGCAACCGGCACAACATTGGATTTATGGTTGTGGATCGTCTGGCGGCCGCATACGGTATCCAAAGCAGTAAGGTGCAAAATAAAGCCATTGTGGGCAGCGGCCGTATCGCCAACAAACCAGTCATCATCGCCAAACCGCAAACCTACATGAACCGCAGCGGCGATGCTGTTGGTCCGCTCACCAACTACTACAAAATTCCCAACGAAAACATCCTCATCATCTATGACGAGTTGGATTTACCATTTGGCGCCATTCGCCTGCGCGAAAAGGGTGGCGCCGGTGGGCATAATGGCATGAGGTCACTTATCAATCATCTAGGCCAGGAATTTGCTCGGATGCGGCTGGGCATCGGCCGTCCGCCCGGCCGTATGCCAGTAGAAGCCTACGTGCTGCAAGATTTCCACAAAGATAATTTACTGTTGTTAGATGAGGTATTGGACACGGCCGTGCAAGCTGTGGAAACATTTTTAGCCGAGGGCATTCAGTTAACTATGTCGAGGTATAATGGGTCTGTAATCCGTAATCTGTAATCTGTAATCCGTATACCGTAATCCGTTTCGGAACACGGTAAACTGAACACAAAACCATGAGCGTATCAGGAATTCTAGAAATCTTCGACCAATTACCAGCTTATACACAATTGGTTGCGGAGTTGAATCAACAAAAACCAATTTCGGCTCTCATGCTGCCGAAGGGAGCACGGCCGTCCATCGTCGCCAAGCTCTATTTGGAAAAGCGTGTGCCTGTGCTGCTGCTTACCGGGCGGGTGGAGTCCGCGGCCGCTTGGATTCAAGCGCTGGAAATGTGGCTACCGGCCGGAGATGTGATGCGCCGCCTGCCGGAGCCGACGCCCTTGCCCTATGATCATGGCCCTTGGAGCGACCGCTGCCGCGCTGAACGGTTGGATGTGCTGACCCGTTTGATGGCCGGACAGCATCCTCAAATTTCGGCCGCCGAAAAACCGCCCCTCATTGTGGCTTCGGCACGTGCCTTTTTGCAAAAGACAATGCCCAAACGCCAATTTGTTTCCGCCACCCGTGTTTGTCGTGTGGGGCAGATTCTTGATTTGGAAAAGTTGACTCAGATGTGGGTGGGTATTGGGTATGAACCGGCGGCCGTTGTCGAGGCACGGGGTCAATACAGCCGTCGCGGGGGCATCATAGATATTTTCCCCACCGCGTCACAATGTCCGGTGCGGATTGAATTGTTTGGGGATGAAATTGAGACGATGCGCTATTTTGATCCGGCCACGCAGCGCACCATCCAGATGAACGGCCGCCGCCAAATTGAACGAGTTATCATCCCTCCCACACGAGAAGCGCTGCCTACCATCGCCCAGGCGTATGCCGAAACCTTGCCCGCAGATTTGCAGCTGGCCGACAATGAGGACAACAATCTACCATCCTGGCGAGACGATATCGCCAGTTTGCAGACGGGCATGGCCTTCCCCAATCTGGAATATTACATACCCCTGTTGTATCCCCAACCGGCTAGTGTGTTAGATTATTTGCCGGATAATGCGTTGGTGCTGGTGGATGATTGGCCGCAGTTTGTCACGGCCGTAAACGAACTGCATGAACACGCCGACATCATCGCTAACGAACAACTCAGCCTGCCCCCTGCTTTCCCCAATCCCCTTTTCGCCGGGAACAAAATCAGCGACGAACTCAATTGGTGGCAACCGCTTGTGTTGGGTGAACAAGTATCAGGCGATCAGGTGACACTTGAACATGCAAACACACTTCCTTTGGCCGATGCGTTTGATCCTGGGCCGCGTTATGGGGGACAGATGCGGCCGCTCATGACCCAACTCAAAAACGTCCAAAAAGAAGGCGAGCGGGTCGTCATTGTCAGCCGCCAATCTGCCCGGTTGTCTGATTTGTGGCGGCAAGAGAATAGCGGCCGTCAGACAACTTTACTAGAGGGCAGTATCCAATCTCCCCAGGAAAACCTCACCACGTTACCGTCCAGTGGCTCTCTCACTTTCATAACCGGCGCTTTGATTGAAGGCTTTACCCTGGTACAGCGAGACACCAACCAGATTTTACTCGATTTGCTAACCGATGCGGAGATTTTTGGCTGGAAACGGCCGGCGCCCCGACGTTGGCGCAAAGCGGCCCCCACCGCCCCCGAAACTCACTTTGCCGATATTGAAGCTGGTGATTTTGTAGTGCACTTGGAATATGGTATCGGTCGTTTTGCTGGCTTAGTTGTGCGTACCATCGGCGGCATGGAGCGGGAATATCTGCTGCTGGAATATGGCGCTGGGGATGTATTGTATGTGCCCGTCCATCATGCAGATCGTCTGAGCAAATGGATTGGTTCTGATGAACGGCCGCCTACAATTAACCGCCTGGGTAAACAAAAATGGAACAAAGCTAAAAAACAGGCACAGCAAGCGGCCGATGAACTGGCCGAAGAGCTATTGCAACTTTACGCTGCCCGCGAAACAGTCCACGGTCACGCCTTTACGCCTGATGGAGATTGGCAAGCAGAATTAGAAGCCAGCTTCCCCTACCGAGAAACAGAAGACCAACTGCGTGTCATCTCCGAAGTAAAAACAGATATGGAACGGGAACTGCCGATGGACCGGTTGGTTTGTGGCGATGTGGGCTACGGCAAAACGGAAGTAGCGCTACGGGCGGCATTCAAAGCAGTAATGGACAGTAAACAGGTCGTGATTCTGGTTCCCACAACCGTGCTGGCGCAGCAACATTACAACACTTTCCGCGAGCGGTTGAATCCTTTCCCCGTGGAGGTGGAGATGCTCTCCCGCTTCCGTACCCTTACCCGACAGCAGAAGATTGTGAAGAATTTGAAAGACGGCCGTGTAGACATCATCATCGGAACCCATCGCCTGCTTTCCGACGACATCGCCTTCAAAGATTTAGGGCTGGTTATTGTGGATGAAGAGCAGCGTTTTGGAGTGGCCCACAAAGAAAAACTAAAGCAGTGGCGCACCGAAGTAGATGTGCTGACGATGACAGCCACCCCCATTCCCCGCACCCTGTACATGAGCCTGACCGGAGTACGCGACATCAGCATTATTGATACCGCGCCCCAAGACCGGTTGCCGGTACAAACCTATGTGGGCGAATTTGACAATACCCGTCTGAAACGAGCCATCAGGCGAGAACTAGACCGGGGTGGGCAGGTGTTTGTGGTTCACAATCGGGTCATAAGTATTGATATCATCCGCAAACAAATTGAAAACCTGATACCAGATGCCGTCGTTGCGGTTGCCCACGGGCAGATGAGTGAGCGGCAGTTGGAACGTATTTTCCTCGCTTTTGTAGATGGCAATGTGGACATTCTCATCAGCACCACCATTATTGAAAGCGGTCTGGATATTCCCAATGCCAATACGCTCATTGTGGATCGGGCCGATAGGTTTGGCCTGGCGCAAATGTACCAGCTTCGCGGCCGTGTAGGACGAGGAGCGCGACGAGCCTATTCCTACTTCTTCCATCCTCCCTGGCGTACCATCAATGAAGATGCCCGCGTCCGCTTGGAAGTGATTGCTGAAAATACACAATTGGGGGCCGGTTACACCATTGCTATACGCGATATGGAGATTCGGGGGGCGGGTGATTTATTGAGCGGACAGCAAAGTGGGCACATTTCGGCCGTTGGCTTTGACTTGTACACGCGCCTGCTGTCCAATGCGGTAAAGGTTAAGAAGGCAGCTAAAGATGGGAAAGACTTACCGGCCGTACTGCCAGAAGCGACGATGATTGATGTGCCCCTGGCCGCATATGTCCCCACTGATTATGTGCCGGACGGCGGCCTGCGTCTGCGACTCTACCGCCGCATGGCCACGCTCTCTACGTTAGATGAAATTGACGAGATGGCGACCGAATTGGCTGACCGCTTTGGCCCCATACCAGACCCGGTACATAATTTGCTCTACCAATTACGGATTAAGGTATTGGCGGAAGGGGCGCGGATCACGGCCGTGACCACCGAAGCCGGCCAGATCAAAATTCGTCTACCCAATTTGGAACACATTGACCGCTACCGCTTGCAGCGTTACCTGGGCGAAAATGCCCGCGTCAGCCGCACCGCCATCTGGATGCCACGCGAAATGAGTACCCACGAATGGCAGGTGGAATTGGTGCAGGTGCTAGAACGATTGGCTGCATTTGATCCTAAAAAGTTGATGGTGGATGGTGGTTAATGGTTGGTGGCTTGCACTATCTGCCAGCCACCATTTACAAGGAATAAAAAATCATGAATTCCTTAAGTCGGCGTAAATTTTTGGAGATTGGTTCAATATCAACGGCCGTGTTGTTTGCCAGAAAGTTACTCCCCAAAAACCGCCAGGTTAGTTTTGTAGAGGCGCTTTGGGCCGGAGCCATCAGGCCGAACTCAGCTCGGGTCAATGCCAAAATAGACCATGACAGCGCCATCATGCGCTTGTTGGTCAGCCCGAACCTGGACTTAAGCGCTCCGACTACGTCTGCATTTTACACGGCCGACTCCGCCAATAATCGCATGGTCGGTCTGCCCATCACTGGACTGATGCCAGATACCCGCTACTATTACGGCATCGAATCGGGCGGCCTGGTGGATGACATGAACCAGGGCACATTCAAAACGCCAGCGATTGGCGCCCAATCATTTAGCTTCGCTTTTGCCGCTTGTGCCGAAACAGGCTCTACCCATCCTGTCTTTGACACCATCCGTTCCCTGAACCCGCTCTTCTTCTTACACATGGGCGATATGCACTATGAGAATATCGCTGTCAATGAGTGCGATTTGTTCCGCACCGCTTTTGATACTGTTCTCAATTCATCCACCCAGGCGGCATTGTACCGACAGATACCCATCGCCTATATGTGGGATGATCATGATTTTGGTGACAATGACAGTGACAGCGCTTCCCCCAGCCGGGAAGCAGCCCGTCTGACCTACCAGGAATATGTGCCCCATTATCCCTTGCCGGCTGGTAGCGCCGATGTTCCTATCTACCAATCCTTTGCCATCGGCCGTATCTACTTTATCCTGACTGATTTGCGTTCCGAACGTTCTCCCAAGACGGCCGTTGACAATGCCAACAAGACGATGATGGGTAGTCTCCAAAAAGCGTGGTTTAAGAATGAACTGCTGGCTGCCAATGATCAATATGCCGCCATCATTTGGCTGAGTACCGTTCCCTGGATAGGCGCGGCCGACCCCGGTAGTGATTATTGGGCCAGCTATACTACGGAGCGCCAGGAGTTGGCTAATTTCATCAAGGATAATGATATTTCGGGGGTAGTTATGGTCAGTGGAGACGCCCATATGATTGCGCTGGATGACGGCCGTAACAGCGATTATGCTACGGGTGGCGGCGCTGCTTTCCCCGTTATGCACGCCGCCGCGCTGGACAGGCCCGGCGGGCTGCGGGGCGGCCCTTACAGTCATGGTACGTTTGTGGGGCCGGGGCAGTTTGGTTTTATGACGATAACGGATACTGGCGGCGATACAGTTTCGTTCACGTTAAGCGGCCGTGATGTGAATAACAATACCCTTGTTGAATACAGCTTTACGCGGCCGTGCTGCCTGAATCAAATCTATTTGCCAATGATTCGCAGCCATTAACCTCACAAGTCCCCGGTACTTCCAAAGTGTCGGGAACTTAGTGCGAAGGATACTGTATGAACCATAATTTTGTTATGATGCAGCTGCAGAAGCATTAGAATTGGCGGCCGTTTGGAAACCGGGTGGGATGGTTGTTGCCCGTAAAACGTAAACTGTTCTACCATCGCCCGTCAACAGTCGTCATTATCTTCAGAATTGATTGATTAGGCGTTGAAATCAGCGGCCGCTAATGTTAGCAACAATAATTTTATCCAGGCGGTGGACGTTGTCGGATTCGGCCAGACTAATGCAAACGGCCGACATTCCCTCATTCAACTGAATATTGGCGTCTGTACTGCTTTTGGGTAAACTGTTGCCTATTTTACACCGTTTCTGCTGCCAACTTATATCTGGATTTGTCAGGAACACATCAGCCCGACTTTTGGATTCAGGCTATACTATTTGTGTATCGAGAGAACACCTAAACAAACGAAAACATTGGTTGTGGTCACATCTAGCGGCCTGGACGGAAAGCGGTCAAAGGGTTCAGTCAGATGCCCAACATAAGTTAGCGTAGCCGGTGTTCTCTAAATACAAACAACAACGCCCCTGACTTTAGTCAGGGGCTTTTCTATTTGGCGGACGGTGGTCGGTGACTGAACACTGATCACCGCCGCTGTGCCAGCAGACCGGTTAAAAATCCGAGGACGGCCGCGACCCCCATAACAGTTAACCAACGCCGGGTTGCCGCATTGACGGGCGCCATATGTGGGCCGTGTACTTTCCGCAGCCCTTTACGATAAACGGCCGTTGTCAAAATAGGCAGCATATAACATGAATGACCCTTCATAGCGTCGTTTGTGCCAGGCTTCTATCCTCTGCTCATTTTCGTTTTCGGGCCGGATTGAAGAATGGGGTTTTGACGATGGTGGCTTTGGCCCGTTCGCGGCTGTATTCGATGGTGAATTCCATTTCCAGATTGAGTCCGACACGGCCGTATTCACTCAACACCGTCCCCATGCCAATATACTCCTTCAACATGGGGGAAAAGGTGTGGCTTGTGATCTGGCCGATTTGACGGCCGTATAAATACAAAGGTACAGAAGTGCGAGAAGCCCGCCCAGCAACCTGGGGTGGCAAATCTTCAACGTTAAAGAGCCGTTCTAAATCCAGCCAATCTACCTGAACGCCGATAAATGCCCATTTGGAGCCAGCCTCTTTTTCACGTTGCAATGCTCGTTTGCCGATGAAGTCGGCCCCATCCTGCGCTACTGTCCAACCCAGACCCATTTCAAAGGGAGAGCTGAGTTGGTCGGGGATGATCGCCTTGGGAGCGGAAATATAATCTACATCAGCCATGATGAGTCCAGCTTCTACGCGAGCAATATCCAGAGCGATAATACCGGCGGGCAGCAATCCATAATCCTGCCCTTTGTCCAGCAGGTAATCCCAGGCCGCCTCTGCATCTTGGGGTTGCAGCCACAGTTCATAACCTAAATCGCCAGTGTAGCCGGTACGAGTGATGGTGAGAGGACGGCCGTCAATTTTTCCTTGCGCCAGCCGAAAATAACCCAACTTCTCCATATTAATATCCATTAATTCTTGCAAGAGAATGCGGCTGAGTGGGCCTTGCAAAGCCAACGCAGCCATGTCAGTGGTGATGTTTTGGACGTGTGCATTGAGGCCATAACCGACATCCTGGAACCAGCGCAAACTGGGATCGGCCGCCGTTACCCGGAAAAGATTGTCATCCAGCCGGGCAATGGTTCCGTCATCAATGATTTTACCTTCTTCATCACACCAGGGAGAGTACATGACTTGCCCCACCTGACATTTAATGATGTTCCGGGTCATGATGCGATCTACCAGGCGGGGGGCGTCTGCCCCGCTGATTTCGTATTTGAAGAGGGGGGTGATGTCTATGAGAGCGGCCGCGTTACGAATGGCAAAATATTCCCGCTCGTGGGATGGTTCGTAGAGGCTGGCGGCCAGATAGCCAGCCCAGCTGCGCCATTCGTGAGTTTCGTTGCTGACGGCCGTGCGAGAGTGGAAGGGAGTTGATTTGGGCATGGGGTCCTCGATTTGTAATTGTAATCAATGATCAGTAATCAGTTTTCAGTGTGAAGCATAGCGAGAATATTATTATCCGGCAATTTTATCCTCCATCAGTAAAAAATTGTTGGCAAGAACGGCCGTTTGCATTATCGTTTTCCTCTGATGAAATCACTAGCCAAAAAGCGATGTTGAGCCAGGCGATATTATGAGATAAAAGGGAAACGCCGTGGGGATAATAAAGCAGGGTTGTATAGAGAGGATTTTGTTCGGTACGCAGCGTTATTCGGTCGTTTCTGGTTCCAGCTTGTAGATTTGCGCATATTCTAAGCCGTTTATCCAGACTTGAATCCAGGTGGTTTGTCAAAGCGGACTTTTTAGGAATGATTGTTAGCGGGTGAGGGTTAATAAGGGGAGCGATTGCACGTTGTTTCCGGCTTTATCTACGGCCGTTACTCGTTCCCCATCGTCATGATCATAAAGCCCCACAATTACTCTATATTCGCCCAGCGGAACATCTTGCAAGGGAATTGTGCGTTGTTCCAAAATCGTTTCTTTAGGCAACCAGACCAGGGTGGGATAGGTCCAATTTTGAGGAATACTGTCACTTTGGGCTGCCAGTTGACCGGTTTGAGTATCAACCAGATGGACAAAGATAACATAGGAATCTGTTTGCTGTTGGTCGCTTTGCCAGAACATATCCAGGAAGAGGGTATCATTTTCTACGGTGGCATTGTGTCCGATTAATGTCAGGCCATTTTGCCACTGTAGAGGGTCTGTAGCTGCTGGATCATTGGCGGCGATCTGTATTGTGCTTAACACGGCCGTTTCCCCCACCCGTGTACCTGATTCATTCGTTAGCTGCACAGTTAAGTCGTAATTGCCAGGAACGATGTTTGGCTCGACCGGCAGCAGGTAATCGGCCTTGATCACTTCCGACGCCTGCCATTGGTTGGGAGGCCATTCTGCGGAGATGGATTGGCAAGAGAGGGTAACTGTTTCTGCCTGACGATGCAGGTCAAAACAGAGATTGTAGTTGGCATTGGGCACGGCCGTACTGCCCCAACGAGTATTAACTTTGATCCAGTTTTCGCTGACGGCCGTGCCGGGCAAAACTGCCGCCCGAATGAGTCCGATTTCTTCTGTTAACGGATGATTGAAGGTAAAGTCACGACCGTATTGGGGATCGGTGGGGAAGGCAACCAGTTCATCATCTTCGTAAACGGGCTGGACTGTCAACCAGTCTCGCCAGCGGTCAATAAAGCCGATGTGTATAAACCGTTTATGGACAACTAGGTAGCGAATATTCCCGTCAGCCAACTGCCGCAGTTGGTTGGAAACATCGGGGATACTGTTATCCATATCAATTTCGTGAGCCAAAAAGGTAGCTAAAAATGGAATGTCAGTGAGAAAGTTGCGGGCGGTGATTGGTAAACGGGAAACATGCCCAATTGCCAATGGTTTGCCATGTGTAGTCTGGTACGACATATACGATTTATCAAAAGCGCGGTCATTGGTCGGTAAATCTAACAGGCCGTATTGTTCTTCATCCAGAGCCAGTTCTTGGTACCAGGCGGGTACAAAATAGGGGGTCATGTCGCGGCGGCCGAAGATCCGATTTTCGGTAAAAAGGAGGAAGATAAGCAGGAGGACGGCCGTCATACCCCCCATCCGAACCGATTGCCAACGAGAGGGTATTTTCTGCCAAAGAGTCGCGGCGCCCCATCCGGCCAACATTCCCAGCGGCAGCCCTAAAATTACATTAAAGCGGTGCGGTCGGCGGATAAAGGCGCCAATAAGGGTGGGTTCTATCATTTTGTAGGGCAGCCAGGAGAGATAGCTGCGGCCGTTTATAACCAGTTGAGAACCAAGCGCCAGCAAAATATACAGTAACGTTATCAGCAGCCAAAAGCGAGACGCCCGCCATTGACCCAGGACGCCAATTAAAGCCAGCAGCATGACTGTAAAACCGATAAAAGGCAGGTAATGGACATTGGCGGCAATTAGCTCATACGCTTGTCCGAAAAGTGGGTGAGCTGCCAATACAGTTTCACTAAAGAGGTCGTTGTAAATAGCGGGGGGGATGAAATAAGCCAGGAGATCGGTACGGCCGTTATTTGGTTCCTCAATGGCTAGATTCCGGGTGTTTTCTTGAAGTTGGCTTTGAATGAGAGGCAGGGCCGGTGGCAGCATCAGCAGAGCTGCTATGCTTCCCACTCCAATCAGTAATGATACCGTTTGTTTGCAGCGGACTGACGGCTGGGCGACGAATAAAAAGACTACATAGGCGGTTATCAAAGGGATGGACATGAGTAATAACTGCCAACGGCCGATGCCTAACAAAGCTAAAAAAAGACCGGCCAACAGTGTATCTCGCCAACGATGGTGAACCAGCGTGCGTCGTAAATAGAGCAGGGTCAGCGGCAGTCCGAAAAGTAATATCATGTTGGGATGGTCGTAGTGGGACATGGTGTAGGGCCAGAAGCCGAAGATGGTGCCCGCAATGACGGCCGTTCCCATGTGGCGCAGATGTTCGCGGCTAAATAGATACATGCCGAATCCATTCAGGGCAAAAATGGTGATGAACATGATATTGTAGGCGACTACACTGCCCACCACAGCTTGCAGCGGTAGCCAAAAAGCGATATTTAACCAGGCGATATTATGGGAAAGGAGAGAGATGCCTTCAGGCGCGTAAAGCATGGGGGTGAAAAATGGATTTTGTCCGTTGCGTAACGCTTCTTTAATCCACCAAAACGTCCATTGATGAACCCACAAATCCCCCCGGCCACCAGCGTAGGCGCTGCCCAATTGGGCGGCTACGGGCCAGGTCATGAAAATGGATAGGCAGAGGAAGAGAAGGAAAATGAGTCCGTTGGTGAGCCACTGCGGCCGTTTGAATTTGGTCTGCCTATTTTCCACCATCATCTTCTTTACTCGAAAACGGCGAACGATACTTGACCTGAGAGATTTTGTCAACCGGGGCGAAATGCAATAATCTCGCTATAATTTACCGTTATGAAAGATAAACATTACCTCTGGTTGACCCTGATTTTGGCTGGTTATTTGCTGTTGGCCGTTGCTTACAGCATAGCTGTACCTCTGGCAGAAACACCGGACGAGAGTGAACATTTTCGTTATATGCAGCACATTGCGCTGACGGGGCAATTGCCGGTAATGCAGCCGGTACGCGGGGAAAATGCCACGTTGGAGGCACACCAACCGCCGCTGCTGTATTTGGCGGGAGCTGTGCTAACAGGCTGGTTGGATCTGAACCCGGCCGATAATCTTCAAGACAATGTCTGTTTTTCGTTTGAAGTGGAGGACGCCGGCCGTCAACACGCATTTTTTCACCGCATTGAAGAGTGGCCACCGCAGCGTGGCGTCTATCAAGCTTTCCAGGGGATGCGCTGGTTTTCAGTTTTGTTGGGAGCGGCTACTGTTTATCTGGCTTATTTGCTCGGCCGTCAGGTTTTGCCTGATGAGCGACGATTTGGTTTGCTGGCGGCCGCGGCGCTGGCCTTTAATCCGCAGTGGATTCACATTACCGCTACGTTGAACAATGATGTGCCAACTACTTTGCTGGGCGCGGCCGTCATTTACCTGAGTATCCTCGGCGCAAGAAAACCTCGCCAACATACTTTTGCCGGATTGGGTATTTTGTTAGGACTGGGCTTCCTCACCAAATTTGCCCTCCTCGCCTTCTGGCCGATTGCCTTTCTGGCTGCCTTTGCTCCCTATCTACAAAAGAATCCACGCAATACACTTTTAACAGTCCGAACTAATCTCCAATACTTCGACCTTACTCAGCACAAGTCTCTAATCTCCAATCTCTTACTTTTGATAATCATGCCCCTTTTGATTTCTGGCTGGTGGTATTGGCGCAATTTCCGTTTACATGGCGATCCACTCATGTGGGAGGTGACGCTGGCAGCCAAAGAGCCGATCATCGCTCGCACAGTTCCTTTTACCCTGGCAGATTTAGGTAATTTTTTTGTAACCCATTTTCAATCTTATTGGCTCTGGTTTGGCTGGTTGAATGTGAAGGGGCCGGTCTGGGTGTATTGGCTGCTGCTGGCGCTGGTACTCACGGCCGTCATCGGCTTGATCCGCTTAATTGTCAAACATCATCTGGCGGTTAATTGGTGGGCTGTGGTTTTTTGTGGACTAGGGGTTTTGGCGATATATGCCTCGCTGCTGCAATATATTCAATCTATCAATTGGACCGGTTATCAGGGAAGGTTGGCTTTTGCGGCGGCGGCTCCCATTGCTGTGCTGCTGGCTTTGGGGCTTTTTAGTTTGGATCGGAAATCGTTGGGTACGGCCGTAGCTGGCGGCCTGTTTACCTTATCCGTTCTGGCAATCCCCTTGATCATCTTGCCTGCTTATCCTCGACCTCAAATCTACCAGCCATCGCCCGAGTTAACGCGCACCTGTATGCGTTTTGCCGGGGGATTGCAGGTGGAAGCGGTAGATGTACCCAACAGGATACAATCAGGCCAACAACTGCCGGTAACGCTATATGGATTTGGTTTAGAGTCAGCGCAGGAATCTCAAAAAATTGAGGTTCAATTATTGGGATGGCAAGGCGAATTAGTGGGTCAGGCGTCTGGTTCGATGGATTGGAAGACCGGGGAGGTGGTATCTACTACATTAATGCTGCCGACGGCCGAAACGATGCCCACGCGGGGAATCTTGCAGGTGGGCATGACGGCCGCAGATGGTTCCTGGCAGCCAGCTACAAGTGCAACGGGACGTGTATTGGACATTCCGTTGGCTGTGGATACGGTGAAGATTGCCCTGACACGGCCGTACCAACCCCAACCCGCGTATCCCATCAAAGCCAATTTTGGCGATAAACTGACCCTCATCGGCTATGATCTGGATACGGCCGCCGGATTGGTGACATTATATTGGCAAGCCATGACCCCTATGACAGAAGATTACACTACATTTGTTCATCTGCTGACGGCCGATGGCGCATTATTGGCTCAAGCAGATAGTCAACCGCAGAACGGCCGTTACCCCACCGGCATTTGGGATGAAGGTGAAATGGCGACCGATCCCAAACATATCACTTTGCCGCAAGACGGTAGGAATTATCAATTGGCTGTCGGCGTTTACCTGCTGGAAACTTTGGAAAGGCTGCCCGTTTTCGGCAAAACCGATGAGCGGCTGCCGGATGATCAACTCATTTTGCCCTTTCAAGACAACAACCCGTAGGAACGGACGGTTTCTCAGTTTTCCCGTTCAGGATTTTTGTATATTTGGACATAAGGAATTCTATTAATCCAAATGGTATGTTCTGGCTGCACTGATTCTAACTCATTCAACAATGATTTTGGTAGCTGCCGTTGCCATTGATGAATATAAATGACTATATAGTCAGCATTGAATATTTCCTGTTTGGCTGTATCGTTCATGTTGCCAGATATACTTATGGTTTGTCCATCGAAGAAGTATGCAAAACTAGATGCATACCAGGTAGCAACCCGCAACGTACTGGCATCATTTTTCTCATTAAGATATCTGGCAGCGGCATCTAACCCTTCACCCCAACCAATTTGCATTACTTCTGGCGCTTTTTCTGAACCGCCAAGCATGATATTGTAGTGACTTAAGTAATATGGAAATACTTGAACCAGGGATAGAATTTGGAGAAGGACAATTAATATCAACAAGCTAATTCCACTATATTTATATTTTTCAGAAACAGGCAATTTTTGCTTAATCCAATAGGCAAAGGCAACCCAGCCGCCAGCGGCGATGAGCATTAATGGGCCATAGATAGGTAGCAAATATCGGTCTTGTTTTTTGTTGCTTAAAGCCATTACACTTGTGAAGATGATTGCAAAAATGAGAAATGCCCATACAGTATTCCGAGCGAATTGTTCCTTATACGGCCGTGATTTTTTCCAGAATGAAATAAAGCTGAGTATCAGACCCATAATAACTATTGGTGTGCTGCGCCATAAGTAGGCTACTGGATAATAATAAGGAGGGAGATGGGTAATCCCCGGTTCAGTAAGTTTCCCGGCAAAAAAGTCTGAACGGGGATGACCAGTGACAGTGCCTTTGAAAATGTTTCCGTAAACACTTGCCAACGCTGTCATTGGCGACACCCACATTGCCGGCCACAAAATCACAAATGTAACAATACCTAAACTTAACCAGATGAAAAACAATACAAAAGTTTGTGAGAGCATTTTTTTTGCCGCCTGGTTTTGGTTGCGAACTTGTTGATACATGTGCAGGAGCAATATCAGACCTATTGCCGGGATGAGCGCCAGGGTGGGTGAACGGCTAAGCCAGGCTAAACCGGCCACGATTCCAGAAACGAATAGAGCGCTTCGCCTTTGGCTTTTCAGGTAATTCAAAAATGCCAATAGTGATAATAATATGAAGCTGGCTGAAGGCCCGTCCAGCTGCATCAATTTTGTATGCGCGGCCATAAACGGACTAAAGGCAATAAGAAGAAACCCGACAATGCTGGTAAGTGTACCTAGAAGCTTTTTCGAATAAGCGAAGGCAATAAGCAGCGTAACAGAATTCATCAGAACCACCATGGCTCTTTGCCCGGCGAAAATATTTACAAAATGATACCCGTTTTGTTGAACGATCTCTTTGAATTCCCTGGCATTGATATTTTGTTTGCTTAAATCATTGTATTCTGGGAAAAGGAGTTTGAGTCCCATCTGTCCAGCCCACATAATGGTGACGCCTGGATGCCCTCTTTGGTTTGTGCTAGCAAAATCCTGATGTTCTATAGCATAACCAAAATTTGCTGAACGAATGCTCCATTTTGGTTCATCGATAGTAATTGTTTGTTTTAGAACCAGTAACCGAGGAATGATTAAGGCTAAAAAAAGGAGCAAAAAAAGCAAGAGGTTGCGCCCTAAAAATGGTTGTTTCAATTGACTAATCTTGACCATCTTTCTTTATTCCGTCCGCTAAATGAACGTCGGTACGTTACAATAGAGCAATTATTTTGTCAAAAGTCCTGGTATCGTTATCATCCCGGCTGCTAAAACCAGACTTAAAACAGCCAGTATAATCCCAATGTGCATTACCTGCGGCCGAAATTGAAAGGTTATCTGATGCTGACCGGCGGGAATAAAAAGACCGCGGAAAGCTCCGTCCACTTCAAAAATCTCTGCGGGTGTGCCATCAACAGTTGCCTGCCAGCCGGGGTAAAAAGTGTCGCTTAAAACCAGCAGGCCGGGCACGGCCGTATCTACCACAACATCTACCTGGTTCAAGCCATAGCGGGTGATGGTGGCTTGCCCCTGAGCGGGAATGGGTGACGAGCTGAGTTGGCGGGATAGTTCAACTGGCAGCGGGGTTTCGATGACGGCCGTTTGCCGCCAATCCAATTCCCCATTTAACAAAGTGGAAATCGCTTGCCCTTCGTCCACATTCTGTACATGATGCGTCAAAAAAGCGCGGGGTAGCGCCGTCGGATTCTCATAAATCCAGATTCCATCCAGGAAATTGACAAAGATCAGGGCGGGATCATGCAGTTCAACGGCCGACAAAATATATTTCACATTGAGCAGACCGGTTAACGGGTGGAAATGGCTCATGACCAAAATGTTGGGGTTGGCCGCTATCCAGCCAATCGTCACATCATTGTCCATGGCTTCGATCATCTGGTAATAATCTTGCTTGATGAGTGAGGAATAGCCGGTAATGTCTGACATCTGGTACAGCGGCAAAATATTGGGGCCAAAGATTAGTTTTTCATGTTGCAGCGGCAATACCCGGAATAGTTCTTCATCTTGGGCCAACTGCTCGATGACGTTGTTGTGCGGGTATAGATATTCGGCGCTGTGAATAGGGTTGAAGCTGTGCCCCCACTGCCATAAATCGGCAAAGGCCAGAATGACGAGGAGGGAGGCGGCCGTTCGGGGCCATCGTTTAACCAGCAGCAGGAGGACGGCCGTTACAATTACCAACAACACGCCCCGCTGTACATCAGCCAGGGCTGTAGTTTGATGTTCCCCAAACGCATCCCCCAATGCCGCTATAACACCCCCGGAAACTATTACCAGCGCCGCCACAGAAATGACCAGAGGTATGATACGCTGCCGGTTGCTCACATCTGAAAGCAGCCAGCCGTCTAGTCCAGCGGCTGCCAGCCAGGCCCCGGCAAAGGGAATGAGAAAAATGGTACGCACCAGAACCACAAATTGGGAGCCGGGCAGCAACAACAGCGTTCTGGCGGCCGGAGTTCCCAACGTTATTGCCAGCGCCGCCGTACCCAAAACGAGGGCGTAAATGAGGAACGGTCGTCGCCCCACCCAGGGCGCAATTAAAGCCAACAGCAAAGCAACGACGCCAAAATAGGCGGTTGCTTCGGCAAAATTGTAAGCGCCCCAATAAACCGCATCCGTAGCCGGGTTGCCGTAAAAATCGGGGGCAATGAGGGTGATGAGGTGGGTAAGCGGCCAGCGTGTGTCCAGGATGTTGGCGGCGTTTGATAGTTCACGGCCGCTGTATTGAGCAAACTGGCTGGCGGGCAGCAGTATCAAAGCGCCCAGCCCCAGACCGACAATGCCGATGAGAATCAGGTAGAGTAACGGCCGTGTGGGAAAATGCCGCTCCTGAACAGTGGTGTAACCCATCTTCACCAGCCCATAAAGACCAAACATCAGGCCAATGACGAAGATGAACTGGGCTTGCCCGCCTAATATGGCCATTCCCAAGAACAATCCGCCCA
Organism: Chloroflexota bacterium; assembly: GCA_024223125.1. The sequence continues at coordinate 3,873 of JAAEOP010000026.1, read as the reverse complement.
AGGCGGCCCAACCTGCTTTGCGCTCTTGGGTAGCTGCTTCATAGGCCCAAAAGACGCCCGCAATCCAGGCGGCCGTACTCCAGCGGTGCGGGTTTTCTAGCCAGACCAGACCGTAACCATTAAGCAGCCAAATGCCGCCGCCCAGCACACAGGCCAGCCAATGCAGCCGATGTCGCCGCAAGAACAAAAACATGAAACTGCCCGCCAATGTCAGGTGAAAAAAGACGCCCCAGGGAATGGCCTGATCGGCCGATAAGACCAATGCGAGCAGCAGATTGGGCAGATAAAATGGCTGGAAATTGGGGTCGGCCATGGTTGGCGTTCCGGCAAACAAATATGGATTCCAGAGAGGGAACTGGCCGTTTTGTAAAGCTTGAGTCAGGAAAGCGCGGTTGGGGTAGAAGACGAAGAAGGGGTCAATGATGAGCCGGTTGCCGCGCGGCCCCAACACCAGATGATCCCAGGGGGCAATGTCCTGGATGATGCGTAAGGGGACTAATGTGTAACTTGGCAGGAGTGACTTGTTCAACAAGGCTACGGCCAGTAGGGCAAAAATGAAGATGGCCAGCAGCATGACTGTGACCGGTTTGATAGTGATTGATTTAAGCTTTGCATTCATTGTATTCATTTCGGCAGTAGATCGGCCTGTTTCATTTTCTCAACGATAGCTTGGGCTACGAGCTGATGACTGGCTGGTTTCAAATGAACCCAATCGTAAAACAGTTCATCTTCGACGAGATCGGCAGAGGCGAATAACGGCCGTAAATCTAACAAAGGCAGGTCTGCCTGGGCGGCAAATTGGCTTAATTCGTACTGCGGCCCATACAGATCCAGGGGCGTTTCCGTTTCCGCATAAAGTTGTACATTAACCGGAAAAACAATCAGCATCATGGGAATATTGTTTTCGACGGTGATTTGGGACATTTCTAACAATTGGTTTTCTATATGCTGTAATTCACGATCATACCAGGCCAGCCCCCAATCTTGGTCGGCCGCCTGGATAAGTTTGGTAAGCGCTTCTGGGTCGCGGCGCCAATCGCCATCCTGCAAAAGAGGTTTGAAGCGAAAACGGAATTCCTCTTTTGACGCAGTTTCTTCAGCTTTGCGGGTGAAGAGAACGTCACGGACAAAGGTGTAAACGGCGCTGTGGTTGACCGTGAAATTGGCCAGAGCGGCTTGGGTGGAAGACGGCCGTACAAAAGAACGGGAATCATTCAAATAAACATGCACAATCAACAAGTCTGGCTCATAATCTAGCCCCTGTTCTTGCAGCCAGATCAGTTCTTGTTCCGTGCTGTAATCATCTACACCGGCATTCATCACCTCAATTTTCTGGTTGGAGTATTCAGCCTGGATAAGCCGTTCCAATTGCTGGGGAAAAGATTTTGCCAATTCTACACCGGGCGACGCCACAATTGAATCTCCCAGAGCAATAATACGAATCGTGCCTTCTGGTTTAGGCTGGGCGTAATCATGATCGTCACGGTAGCCCTGACTGTTGACTTGCATACGGAATGTTGTGCCTTGCTTGTACGCTTCTATCTGGTCGTAATTGGGCGTCCATATCCAGCCTAATTGGGGATCGGCCGTAAAACGTCCCGGCGCCGGCTGTGCGCCAAATAGCAGCCGCACTCCGCCTTCAATTAAAAAGATCGTAAACAAGATGCTGCCCAGCGCAACAAGCAAATTGACGCTAATCGTTTTTATCTTCATACTATCCATCTCAATCAAAAATTGCTCGCTGAAAACTGAACATCGCTCACAAACATTAGGGAATCTCAAACGATGCCGCTTCAATAACTGTTTCGTTACTGCGCTGCAAGCGCACTCTTTCTAAAGCAGGCCAGGTGTACATGCCGGTTACGAGACGGTATCTTCCGCTTGGTAATTCCCCCGGTAAATTCAAATAAAAGCGATTCACAATCGTGTCGCCTGGCTGCCAATAAACGGTATGGACACCGGCGCCATCTTCCTGAGTGACAATGGCGCCAGTTTCGTTCAAGATGTGGTTGAAGAAATGATACTTCATCCCTTTTTTGGGTTTTTGGAAAATATCCCAGGCAGTATCAATGGTTAAGGTTTGACCAGCAGTCGGCGGGTTGTGCAATGTAACCCGGCGCAGCAGCAGCCCATTGCGCCATTTTGCCAGCGCTGTTTCTGTATCATAATCGGCCGTTTGGCCGGGCAGATAATAGGCCGACCATTCTGTAGCGCCATTGGCGGGCAGTGGCCGTCCATGTTGGCTTAACCAGGTTGTGTCAATATTGGCTTGAGGCGGAATTGTATAAAGGGCGCACTCCTGCGGTTCAATGAACCCACGTCCATTTTCAACGTAGCGTACCGGTGTGGGATAGACAAAGGATTCTACCAGCCCCCAGGGAGAGTTGTCGGCGTGGTCGTTGTAAGCCAGCACAATCAGGTCGCAATCTGGGTATGGGGTCAGATTGATCTGGGCGCTGGCAATGGCCGCGGTTACATTGGTGGCTGGTTTACCCAGGGAGAGGGTTTTGTTTTGCAATAATGTGAGTCCAGTATGCCACACGGCCGCCGACCACAAACCCAGTATTAATAATAATGTAACGATGGCTGCGGCCGCTACTTTTTGCAAAGCAGGGCGGGGCATACGATGGCTGATAGCTGCGGCCGTGTCTACGCCAAAAACGGCGACGACCATGCAGACGGCCGGAAGCAGGAATAGAAGTTGTGTCATTGGCAGCGCCGCCGGTTGGAATAAGGTTAACAGGATGGGAACAGTTATCCATAAACTGAGCGATAGCAATGTTTTTTCTTTTGTTTGCCATTGTTGGCGTTGGCGAAATACCCACAACGGCCGTGCCCACGCATATCCCCAACTAAGCGCCAACAGCCAGCTAGATACCTGCCCCATGAAGGTAGCCGAAACGTGAGCTTGCCAGACGTCATACTGTTGGCTGAGATGGCTGGCGTCTAATAATTGGCCGATTCTACTGAGCAATGAATATGATGGGCGGGCGGATGTATCTAGCAGTGACGCTATTAGCAGGTTTACATTTGCGTACCTAGTGGCCTTTTCATAGGTCAGATAGGGACGATAAGGCAGCCAAACCAGCAGCAGTCCAATCACAATTGGGAATATAATGTGGGGCCACGTTTGGCGTTGGCGACGGCCGTTGTAAATGGACGACGCTATCATTATCAGCGCCAACAACATGGCTGACAGGAGTAATGGCAACGAGAACTGCGACTGTGTCAACATCCCCAACCAGAAGAAAGCGAGGACAAATTGTAAACGGGAGCGCCGGATAAAATATAATAAGACCGTTCCCAAAAGGCAGGTTGCTAATAGGGGAGTGAGCGAAGCGGCCGCTAACACCCGTTCTGCATATATAGCCCACGGATTCACCGCCAGCAAGAAGGCAGCCAGCAGACCAACCGTCTGCCCAAATAGACGATTGGTATACAGGAACAGCGCCGCCACAGCCAACACACCCAATAGGCCATGCCAAAAAAGCGGAGCTAACACTGTCTTATCTACGAATAGCGGCAGCGCCATTGAATATAAAATCAGCGGCGGCTGTGTGATGCCGGAGAAGGATTGATCGGCCGCGCCCGGCCAATGCCCGCTGTTTACAATCTGGGCTGCCAAGCGCAACAAAAAGGATTGTTCCAAATCAATCGGATTAAAGGACATGGCTGCCAAACGCAAATAAGCAGCGAGGATACAAATGGCTGCCAATAGAAGGAGCGAGAGGCTATTTTTCCGGTTAATCATTTTCATGACTATACAGACCCTAAGGGTTTGCCCTTGAGTAGGATAGCTGTTGAGATACCAAACCCTTAGGGTCTCCCCATGAACGGGTAATGATAACGACGTTTTTTCAGTGGGCAACCATT
>JAAEOP010000025.1 GCA_024223125.1 Chloroflexota bacterium | reverse complement strand
GCTGCCCGTCTGCGCCAGGAAGACACGCCGCCAATCCCGGCGGCCTACGCGGCGCAGTGGGCTGAATGGATATGAGGCGTATGCTGCCCCAGGCGCTACGCAAGGAGAGACGATGACAAGATCAACAAAAGTGAACCTGGTATGCTCCCATTGTGGCCAAAAATGGCTGGAACCAATGACGACGTTTGAGGCACAAAATGTGGTTATTTATAGGGGTGATGACGACAGGGTAAAACGCCGGGTCGCCTGCCCCAACTGTGACAGGGATGTGATTGTCTCTGTGCCCGCAGACTGGTTGAATGATGAACAGTGAAAGTAACGCCTATCCCACACTGCCTACGGAACCGGCCGATCCGGGGCAAACGGCGCTGGCCAAATGGTTTGCCGAACAACGGGTTCAATCGGTAGATAATCTGGAAACGGCCGCGCGTCAGATCGCCACCCTTTGCACCACCCTTTTGGGCTTACTGCTAGGTTTGATGGCTTTGTCCAACGAGACGCTGCCGAAATATATGCACTGGTCAGGGGGGCAATGGCTGGGCGGGTTGGGAGTGACGGCATTGTTTGCCGCCCTGACCTGTGCTTTGTGGGTTGTTATGCCCCGCGCTACCCCGGCTACGCTTAACGATCCAGACAGCCTGGAAGTGGCTTTCACCGTTATGCTGGCCCGTAAAAATGCCTGGCTGCGCCGGGCCATTTTGCTTTTTGCTGCCGGTATGTTCTGCCTGTCTTTGCTGGTGGTTATTTCCCTGGCTTTTGTTTTGTAGATCATTACGCTGGCATCGTGGTAAGCCTTCGGGAGGTTGTTTTATTTTGAGTAACTGCTTAAGAGTCCACTGAAAAAATCCGGTTTCTTGCTAGATTTCAGGTTAGCCACTCGACTAGAGAAACTGGGTTTTTTGGCTAAAATGACCTTTTTTTAGTAGAGTCTGCTTAAATAAAGCGGAAATAATCTATAACGGGCAGATTTGCTCTTTCATGATGCACTTGCAACTTGTACACTTGCTCATTTGCAATACAACAAAGGAAGATAAACATGCAGCATAACGAAGGCACAATTGAAACAGTTGAAGATGTGAAGATGTATTATCAGGTTTGGCGGCCGGACGATCCCCCACGGGCGACATTATTGATTGTACATGGTTTGGGGGAACATGGCGGCCGTTATACCAATGTCGTCAATCAGCTGACACCCAAAGGATATGTCATTTATGCGATGGATAACCGCGGACACGGCCGTTCGCCTGGCCAACAAGGGTATATTGACGATTGGTCTGTCTTGCGGGAAGATTTACGGGCATTTGTGCAATTTGTGCAGGAAGAGGAAGCAGGACGGCCGTTTTTCTTGATGGGGCACAGTATGGGCGGTTGCATTACCTTGAATTATGTGCTGCATTATCCAGATGGACTGACAGGCGTCGTGGCTTCTGCGCCGGCCGTAGGACAATTGAATGTGCCCCCCGTCATGGCTTTTATGAGTAAACTGTTGGCAAAGATAAAACCTGATTTGAGTGTGGCCACTGGTTTAGATGCTGGCGCTGTGTCGCGTGATCCGGCCGTTGTTACCGCCTATAATGATGATCCTCTGGTGCATGGTAAGGGAAGTCCGGGGGCGGTTGTTCAGTTTGTGGAAACGGCCGAGTGGACAATGACCCACGCCGCCGACTTCCAACCACCCCTGCTGCTTATTCATGGGGATGCCGACCAGTTGGTGAATGTGGAGGGCAGCCGCCAATTTTTTGAAAAGGTAAAACAAGCGGATAAAAAACTCATCATTTATGAAGGCGGCTACCATGAGTCGCACAATGATTTGCATAAAGAAGAAATGTTGGCTGATTTAGAGACCTGGTTGGAGGCTCATATGTAATTGGGAGATGGGGTAATTGGAAGATTGATAATTACCCTAAAATTACTGAACTTCCCAATTATCAGGATGGATAATGGATAAAATAATTGTTCGGAACTTGCTTTTACGGGGCATTATCGGCATTAACTCTGAGGAACGGGTGAAGCAGCAAGATATTCTCATTAACCTGGTAATGTATGCCGATATTCGTCAGGCGGCCGTTTCCGATGAAATTAAGGATGCAGTGGATTATAAAACGATTACCAAGCAGGTTATTGAGCATGTGGAAGGCTCATCTGATTTTTTGGTGGAAAAATTGGTAACGGATATTGCCTGGCTCATTCTGGAAACAAATGAATTGGTGCAAAAGGTTCAGGTACGGGTAGAAAAACCGGGCGCGTTGCGCTTTGCAGAATCGGTGGGGATTGAGATTGAGCGTGGCCGTGAGGATTTTTCGTAAACTGTCGTCTTTAATTCGAGACAGATTGTCGAATGACGAATTACGAATGAATACAGTTATCATTGCGCTTGGCTCTAATATTGAGAAGGAGCGGAATTTGCCCCTGGCCTTGAAGATGCTGCGGGAAATGTGCCGGGTGACGGCCGTGGCCCCCATCTATGAAACGATTCCGGCCGGTTTGTTGAATCAGCCAAATTTTTGGAACACGGCCGTTCTCATCAAAACCACTCTGACCCCCACCCAAATTAAACAAGAGGTGATTGGCCCCATTGAAACAAAGCTGGGACGAGTGCGGCAAGCCGACTCTAACGCGCCACGCACCATTGATCTGGACATTGTGCTGTTTAATGATGCGGTGGGAGAATATGAGGGGGGTGACGGCCGTAAACGCCTCTTGCCTGACCCCGATTTGCTCAAATTCCCCCATTTAGTCGTTCCCGTCTCCGACCTGGCGCCAATAATGCCCCATCCATTGTCTGGGGAAACGATGGCTCATCTGGCAGAAAGATTGTTGGCAGAAATGAGTGAGCAAATGGGGGAACGGCCGTTGTGGGAAGTTCAAATTAGGGTTTTCTAATTTGGTCAGCCAGCATCCCCTCAGCCCATCACCCCCTTGCCCGTCCATCTTGCCCCTCAAAACCAGCTTGTTATACTCCCCCATCTATGATAGAGGGAAACGATATGAAGAATTTCACCCGGATGCTTATTCTGGTTTTGTTGTGGTTATTGTTAGTTGCTTGTCAGGAACAGGGAGATGTGGTGGAGGCTACGGCCGTGCCGCCCACTCCCACACTGGCTGCCACCCCTACCAATGCTGTGCCCACCCCACGCAGTCAAGATTTTATCATTGTCGCTACCGACGCTCCCAACGCCCCTTACACCGTTTTCGATGACTTTGGCGTGGTGGATGGATTTGACAGCCGCGTACTGGAAAATATCGCCTCTGATGCTAACCTGGACTACGAACTGATTGTAACCCCGTATGAGGGCGTATTGGAAAATATCGCCAGCAGTGGCAGCCGTGATTTTGACGCCATCATTGCCAATCTGGTGATTCCTTCTGAGCCGCCCGAAGGTATTGTTTACACTAATCCTTACCTGGAAGTTGGGCAAGTGTTGGTCGTTTTGGCTGACAATGACACTGTGCGAAATCACCAAGAAATACAAGCGAGTATGCTCGTTGGCGTGGCTAAAAACAGTCAGGCGCAATTGCTGGCTCGCGATCTTATTAACATCTCAGATGAAAATCTAGTCAGCCATTATGAAAATGGGGTACAGGCTTTACAAGCGTTGATTGATGAGCGGGTCACGGCCGTTATTACCGACAATACCATTGCCGATTTCTACACCCAGAGCTTTCCTGATCAATTAAGAATTGCGGGCGGCGACGGCCGTAACGCCTGGATCAACAGTAAAGCATATGGCATTGCGCTGGCGGCCGACAATGAACAACTGCTAGAAAAACTCAATACCGCCATTGCCACCGCTCAGGAAAGTGGCGACATCGAACGAGAAATCATTACCTGGCTCATCCCCAAAGATACCTTGGACCCCGGCGAATCGCGTATAGGTACGGCCGCCGATGAACTGTTCATCGGCTTCTTGGGTGAACTGGCCGACATGGACCCCGCCGCTCCCTCTGACCTGATTACCTGGGAAGTGAAAAACAACAGTATGAGCGGACTTTACCACACCAACAGCAACAATGAACTGGTTCCCATGCTCGCCAGCAGTATGCCAACTGTCTCTGAAGATGGGCTGGAATACACCATCACCTTACGGCGCAATTTGCGTTTTCCCGATGGCAGCGACTTCACGGCCGAAGACATTAAATGGTCTGTAGATCGCGCCCGCAGTTTAGGCAGTTTTCCGGTTAACAGCGTGCTAAAAGACAGCGACGAAAACTTTTATGCCGACGATGATGCCGTTCAGGTGTTGGATGCCTTCACCGTCAAATTTGTGCTGCAAGAACCCACCTCTACCTTTCCCTGGATTTTGGCTACCCCCCCCTTCTTCCCCATTAGCAATGAATGTTACGGCGAATCATGGGATAACTTAAGCAGTTGTGGCGGCATCGGCCCATATACTATTGTGGATTGGGTGCCGGGGGATCGGATGCGTTTGCGGGCTAACCCAGAATGGCCAGGTCGGCCGTCACCCGCTTTTGCCAATATCACCCTCCGTTTTTATGATGATGCCACCAATATGCGTCGTTCGTTAGTGGAATTTGGCTCGATTGATATGGTCTGGCGGGGACTTCCTTATGCTGATTTTGTGGAACTGAAAAACCAGGATAGTAACGGTGATGGGTTGCCTGATTTCAAGCCCTGGAATGGCCCGG
>JAAEOP010000024.1 GCA_024223125.1 Chloroflexota bacterium | reverse complement strand
GCATAGATGGGGATACCAGCACCAATGATACCGTCTTATTGCTGGCGAATGGGGCTTCGGGTACGGCCGTTGCCAATGCTGAAAGCCAGGCAATTTTCGGCGAAGCGCTCAATGTAATCTGCACGGAACTGGCTAAAATGATTGTCAAAGATGGCGAAGGAGCCACCAAGTTTGTAGAAATTCAAGTAACAGGTACAGTGGACGATGATGCAGCTCACGCTATTGCCAACACGATTGCCACATCTCCATTGGTGAAAACAGCCTTTGCCGGCAGCGACCCCAATTGGGGACGCATTTTGGGCGCGGCCGGACGAGCAGGCATTCCTTTTGCCCAGGAAGAGGTAAGTTTGTGGATTGGCGTGGCGGGCAACGGCCGTTACCAGTTAGTATCGCAGGGTACGCCAACCGATTATGCAGAAAAAGAGGCTGCCCATATTTTTGCCCAATCGGAATTTGAGATTGCATTGACCGTTGGCAAGGGATTGGGTACGGCCGTTGTCTGGACATGCGACCTCAGCCACGATTACGTCACCATCAACGCCGATTACCGTACGTGACAAATGACCAAAGAAGTCCGACTTTTGGCAAAAGTCGGACTTCTGCACCCCGGAGTATTGAGTAGATACAGGAACAAACCCAATGACAACCATGATTGACAGAATTGCCAACTGGGACGCTGCTTGGAGTACACGCTTCCCAATACGCCTGACCAAAAAGCAGAAAGACCAATTTCGTCAGGAATTAGAAAGTGAATTGCACAAACTCAACTTCGACACGGAACGGATCACGGTGCGAAAACTATTCCGCTGCATCAATGTAGTTACAAAGTGTGAAAATCCCCAGGTCATCTTTATGGCTCATTACGATACGCCGGGCATAATCCCTTTCTGGTTTTCCTGGCTGTTCCGGTTAATTGGGCATACGCGGCAAATCACGGCTATGATTGTGCTGATTAGCTTGCTAATTGGTCCGTCTCTCCTGCCCATCTCTGACAACTTTGTAACCCTATTTCATCTGTTCATCATCATCACTTTTTTAATGCTGCTCATTCCCAATCCCCACAACCGGGAAGACAATACAAGCGGCGTCATCGGTTTAATGGCAGTAGCAAGCTGGCTAAAAGAATATCCCGATTTGCAGAAACAGGTACAGCTTGTGTTTACAGATAATGAAGAACTGGGCTTATTGGGCGCCGCCGGGCTTAGAAAACATTGGCAAAAACAAGGGTATCCTTATGAAGAGGCAGCCATTATCAACCTGGACTGCATTTCCAGAGGGAAAACGCCACTGTTAATCTATCATAAAGATGACCGTGCAGCCCAAAAATTGCTACCCTATCTGCAAAAACATCTACCCGCCATTCAACAAATAAATATGAATGTTGTCGCCCTGTCTGACAATTATGTATTTCGGAAGGAGGGCGCTGTCAATATCTCTTATGCGAATCCGACCCTCATTCCCGGCGGCTTTTACATTCCTAAAATACACACCCCGGCCGATAATGATTTTGACGCCAAAAAACTGTACCCATTGATTCAAGCTTTAACTGATTTCCTAAAAGAAAACGGGAGCATGGTCATCATTTGATCAAAAAGCAAACTGTCATTCCTGCCTTCACAGGAATGACAAAAGTGTAGACAACATGATGACCATCCCCGAAAACTTGACAAGGTGACGAGGCAACAATGAGTAAACTATGGGGCGGCCGTTTCGCCAAACAAACGGACAGATTGGTACATGAATTTAATGCCAGCCTGCATTTTGATGTTCGGCTGTATGATGAGGATATTACGGGCAGCATTGTCTGGGCCAAAGGGCTGGTCGGAGCGGGGGTGTTAACAACGGCCGAAGCAGACCAACTCGTAACCGGATTGGAACAGGTGCGGCAAGAGTTTGAGACAGACAGGTTTCTGTTTACGGCCGGGGATGAGGATATTCACACGGCCGTTGAGCGCCGCCTGACCGAAATTGTGGGAGAAGTAGGCGGAAAGCTGCACACCGGCCGCAGTCGCAATGACCAGGTAGCCACCGACTTCCGGCTGTGGTTGCTGCGAGCCATTGACCAATTACAAGACCATCTGGCCGATTTGCAGCAGGCGCTCATCGGCAGCGCCGAAGCTGATTTGAACACGCCCATGCCTGGGTACACCCATCTGCAACACGCCCAGCCGGTAACGTGGGGTCATTGGGCATTGTCTCACTTTTGGCCGCTGGCACGGGATGGGGAAAGGTTGGCGCAGGTTCGGGAGCGCACGGCCGTTTTGCCTCTCGGTTCGGCGGCATTGGCAGGTACGGCTTACCCTGTTGATCGGGAATTTTTAGCCAGGGAGTTGAGGTTTACGGCCGTGTCTCCCAATAGTCTGGATGCCGTTTCTGACCGGGATTTTGCGGCCGATTTTCTGTATACGGCCGCTATGATTGGCCTCCATCTCAGCCGCATCTCGGAACAGTTGATCATTTACAGCAGCAATGAATTTAGTTTTGTACGCCTGGATGATGGCTACAGCACTGGCTCCAGCTTGATGCCGCAAAAGAAAAACCCAGACACATTAGAACTGACGCGAGGTAAATCAGGGCGGCTGATTGGCTATCTAATCGGCCTGCTAACTACGTTAAAAGGATTGCCCTCAACCTACGACAAAGATTTGCAAGAAGATAAGGAACCAGTTTTTGGCGCATTTGATACGCTTTGTACCACTTTACCGGTGATGGCCGGTCTGTTTCGCACGTTGCATTTGCGGCCGGAAAGAATGGCCGCCCAGCTAGAGCCGAACTTACTAGCCACGGATCTGGCCGATTATCTGGTGAAGCAGGGCATACCTTTCCGGCAAGCGCATCATCTGGTGGGGGAAGTAGTACAGTTAGCGGAAAGCACAAACCGATTGTTAACGGATCTGGCTTTGTCTGATTTGCAGGAGATAAGTGATTTGTTTACGGCCGATGTGCTGGCCGTTTTTAATTTTCAGGCGTCTTTAGGTAGTCGCCAGGCGATGGGGGGGACAGCTCCCGTACAATTGCTGAAGCAGGTAGAAGCAGCAAAAAGAACAGTTACGGCCGCGAATACCTGATCTCTTCTACCTTACTGGCTGTTTACCTGAAGGTGTCTCAGTCAACAGTTCCGAAATCGTATTGATCAATTCCGGCTTAGAAATTGGTTTTGTCATATACCGGTCGGCTCCAGCTTGCAAACCTGCCCGAACTGCTTCAATTTGAGTTCGGGCACTCAGTAAAATAATGGGTAGGTTGACCGTTTCTGGCTGGTTACGTAAATGTTGGCAAGCGGTAAAACCATCCATATTGGGCATCATCACATCCATTATTACCACATCTGGCAATTGGGTTTGAACCACTTCTAAAGCCTGCTCGCCATCTTCCGCTTCCGCAACCTCAAAGCCATCTCTTTCCAACATAAGACGCAGCAGGTTCCTGGTCAAAGCTTCGTCATCTACAATTAAAATACTTGGATTCAAAATATGTCCTCCATTCAAACATTTCCATCAGTTAACGGGAAAATATCATAGAGCAGTTACAAGGTTACTTACATCACTTTTTCCTGTTAAATCTTCACACCTCTTTCACGGGTAAATAATAACTTTAAGGAATCTCGTAATTTTGTGTATCTATTCTAGCGTTTGAGGAAACAGACTATGGACAATAAGAAAATTTTAATCATTGAAGACGAATTCCCCATGCGGTATCTCATCGAGTACCAACTTAAGCAGAATGGGTTTGAGGTAAATCTGGCCCGCGATGGCTCTAACGGAATCAAAGCGGCTCAGGTAAATAAACCAGATCTCATTTTGCTAGATATTATGATGCCCGACATGGATGGATTTGAAGTGTGTACACGAATCAAACGGGATCCGATAACGGCCGATATTCCCGTCATTTTTGTCACTGCCAGCGAAGTGCTGGAATATAAACATCGTGCTTTTGAAGTGGGAGCGGCCGATTATCTGACCAAACCGTTTCGTCCTGATGAGCTGATGGAACAGATTACGGCCGTGTTACATCGCGCCAACCCCCATTTTGACACCCCCCTTACCAGCGAATTCAATACCGCGGAAGAAACAATAGAGGTGGGACAGATTATTTCCTTTTTTAGCCCTAAAGGTGGGGTGGGAACAACAACCTTGACCATCCAACTGGCCGAAGCCACCCTCCATCATACCGAGCGGCCAGTTGTCTTAATAGATTTGAATTTGCCTTTAGGCGGTATCGCTCCCACACTGCGCCTCTTTCCCCGGCATGACATCTGCGAATTATTGGAACTGCCCATCGAAAAAATAACGCTGGCAATCGTTGACCAGTTTGCCCAACGTTACCGGGACAATATGTTTGTCATTCCCGCTCCCGGCCGGTTAATTAACCCCAACAGTAGAATTGATTTTGAGCGGCTGCAAACTGTAATAAATATATTAACGGAATCGGGTTATGATTTATTTCTTGATCTTGGCTCTCATTTAGATAGATTAACGATACAGGCATTATCCCTATCTGACAAAACCTTTGTTATCACCTCTGGCGAACCCCTATCCAATGAATTGCATGATACGTTTTTGCAAACGGCCGATCAATTGGGTCTTGATTCACGTCGTTTGCTGTCTGTCATCAATGAAGTCAATGGGCCAATACAAGACATTACATTGGCCCGTGTACCCACCGCCCGCATTCCTTACACCAAAGTTCAAACTGATACTAAATTGTGGTTGAAGGAGCAAGGGCTGCGGAAGCTAGTTTCTTTAATTCACACTGAAACAAGGTAAGATACATTAATTGCCAAAACGGGGTTGGAGCCGGGTACGTACACCCTTAAAATAATCGGCAAAGCGAGGAAAGAGAACCCAAACTAGGCCGAGGCCAAATAGCAGCCCCGTTAAGGTACGCAGCCACCAATTTAACGTACCAATAGTAGTGCCGGTGTAGAACACGACCGTCAACATCCCCCCCGTTAACATCACAAACCATTCATTAGCTTCCCGAAAACTACTGCCTGATTCACTAGCCATATGGCTAAAGCCATCAATCAGCAGCGGCAATGAAAACAGGAGGAATTGAAACAAACTCAAACGCGGCCGTCCCTTACGAAATCCCCAAACTAATCCACCCAAAACAATACCGATAAAAATAGCAATCATGCGATGATTTAGCGCGGTTTTGTACCCTACCTGAGCATTGCCGATGAAGGTTTGCAAATCATCCGAACTGGCCCCAAACGCTAATACTTGTTCCAATGAATAGGATTGAAAATTGCCTACACTACCAAATAGAAAGTAGGAGCGCTGTGGCAGTTGGTGGTTGTGTGGGGCCAGAAAACGGTACACGGCCGTGCCGGCCTCTTCATACCCTTCGGCCACAAGCGCTGGGGCTAAGAAACCCAGCATCAAAAAAATGATAGCTCCAGCCATAAACAATGCGTACCAATATTCAGCCAGCCAGTACACCAGCTTTTGCAAGAATAAAATCAAACTGCGCTGCCAGCCAGTAACGGCCGGGCGCGGCCGTTCAGGTTCATACTTGGGGTTAGACTTGTATTCTGTCATGGTCATTACTTTTCAGGTACCATAAGTCTACTAAAACGGGGTCAGGCAGATTGGCTTGTTTTCTGTATGGAAGAGACGGTGCAGTGTCTGTGCATAAGCGGTGTCAGACAACTTTGCCAGACCATACCGGTGCAGCGTCTTGAAATCGGCCGCACCTATTACTAAAGAGGAGAATTCAGCCACATCTAACCGCAAGGCCACATCATACGGGGCAGTGACAGATTGTAACTGGACACGGCCGTCCCTCACATCCAACACCCACACACCCTCATTCTCCGGCAAAAAGCTGTCTGTCAGATTCAACTGTACCCGAACTGTTTGTCCACCGAAATTATGCTGACCCAATGTCTCAAACAGACGGGGTACACCAATCACCCGGTACATAATCCCCAATCCCTGCACATTCGTCTCCTGAAAAACCGTCGGCGCAAGCAAGCCATTCCCATTACGAGGTTCAGAAAGCAATAAATGAAAATCCTCTTCAAATGTATTCAAAATCACCTTTTCGCACTGGTCAGCCTGGGAACCTAAAAAGGTTAGAAGTTCAGTTAATGCCTCTGTCGTTTCGTACAACAACGTCCGCACGAGAATATGATTGTGTAAAAAGTTGGCAGAATCGGCCGCTTGAAATTGGAATAGGATATAACCTCGCAGTTCATCCTCCTGCCAGCAGCCGACTACCTTCAACGTATCGCTGCTAAAAATCGAGTCTAGTAGTGAGGGGAAGTTTTCCATCATTCCATTGGCGTTCGCTAACACCCGATTGTAGCAGGCGTCAAGAGCCTGTTTGTCTCGCACAGTCAAGAAGGAGACATTTGCTTTAGATGGCCCGTTGGGCAGGCTGGTCGTTTTGATATGGTATTGGTGCAGTTTACGGCCGCAGCCAAACCCCATCTGCTTATAAAAATTAGGTCGAAAGGGGTATAAGGCTGCCAGGCAAGCCCCTTTTTTTCGATAATGACGCAAGAAAAATTGCATCATCTCAAAGGCCACCTTCTCCTTTTTGCGCCTTAAATCTACGGCCACTCCACCGACGCCCCCCACCAACGTTTTGACCGACAACAGTTTCATCTGAAAATCATACAATCGCATGGCCCCCCACATCTCTTCGTCTTCAAATAAGCCATAGATGGTGATGATGGGGTCATTGTGCATTTGGATGGCTCGCTGCCGGAATTTTTGCGGCCGTATTCGCACCCCCGGATACGCATTCAGCGCCAGTCGTACATACGCATCCCAATCTTCATCTTGCAACGGCCTAATTTCCCGCATAACAATCTCCTTATTCGGCTGATGTTACCAGTTCCAAAGTTGAATGCCAGATATGGATTGTGTAAACTTCTTCGCCAGAAATGTTACAACTCTACAGTTAACAGTTTCAACGGAATACTAAGAAAAGCAGTTGTGTAGCGATTTATCGTTTCGGTAGCTTCAAATTGGGGCCAATGGCTCACATTGGGCATGATGCGTAAATCCACATCTTCCCATTCCGAGGCCAATAGACTAGCATCTCGCAGCGGCACCGTGTTGTCTTCCATGCCCCAAATTACCAGAGACGGTTTGTCAATTTTCTGCAATTGGCCGCTCAAATTCCCCTCCCGCATAGCCCAGAAACATTCGGCCCGCACCCGTCCCTGCCCTGGCCGGCGCACGTCGGAGCGCAGTCGGGCATATTCCTTATCTGAAATAGCGCTTCGTTCCGAAAAAGCGGCCGGACGCATCAACCGATCAACTAATCCCAAAATGTAGGGATCAATGATGCTGCCAATTTTATTGAGCAGCCGATATTTTTCCACAAACGTCAACGGCGACACATATAAATTGATGAAAAGAGACAATTTGCCGGTAATGGTAGGACACAACAGTACCATCCGCTCGACCACATCTGGGTGACGCAACGCCATTGTCAGGCTGATCATGCCGCCCATGCTGTGCCCAATTAGCACAGCCGGTTTACTACTCTGACTGCGAATCAGGTCAGCCAGCAAATCGGCATATTTGGTCATGGTTACTTTTTCTAGCAATGTAGGAGAGCGGCCGTAACCGGGTAAATCTACGGCCAGAATACGATATTTGCGTTGCAACGGGGCAAACATGGGCGACATCGCATACCAGGAGCTGGACCAGCCGTGTATGAGTAAAGCTATCGGCCGTTTCTCCCGCCCCGCCTCCTTTGCAAAGATCGTCTGCCCCTTCACTTCAAACTGCTTCAATTCGTCATCCATCGTCTGCCCTCTACCGTTTGCATGTGTGCAGGTTTGCAAGTGGATTCCATCGCCAATAAAGTCATTTTCCCAGTTCAAACAAAATTGTCAATTAGACATTGGTACAACCAATACTTTATCTCCTTGCACAGGGGTGCGAAGAGTCAATCCCTGGTAAGGTACAGTACGGCCGATAACACAATGCTTCACCCCCGGCGGAACAGATAATATCTCTCCAGCATTTAACACCATCTGATTATCTTCAACTTGAAGCGTTATGCTACCCCGTAGCGCCAGATAATACTCCCATGATGCCCGATGATAGTGTAGTTGGTTGCGATCAGCATGGACAAAAGACTCCTCGGCCGTTGCAAAATTCAGGTAAGCCATTGCCAACAGCGGCGAATGGAAGATTGCTTCATGTACCCCCAACACCCACCAGTTCTGGTGTGCCGGGTCTGCCAATGGAATGCGATACCCCCAGTCTGCCTGTAACAATCGTTCCTCTTCACATTCAAAAGGGGACAGCACAGACGGCAGATCTGCGACCACCTGTTTATCATGTATACCAGGCACACGCAGGCCAAAATGCTCAACCGGCCCTACCCCACCCACAATCGCGTGCGGCACTTGCGGTTTGACAACCAATATTTCCGGCGCATGGAGTTTCAACGCCTGACCGTCTACCAGAAAATGCAATTCTCCCTGCCACAAAATGTAATATTCATAAGCCGTCGTGTGGATGTGGATGTTGGAATCGAACCAGGGAGGAACAACGGCCGTATGCCCCAAAGCCAACACCTCTTGCTGGATAACATACCCGGACCGGTCTCTAAATTCGTAAAGTTGGGGCATTGGTTACTTCTCCCCAACCTTCAATCGGTAACACTTTCTATTGATCTATTGAGGCAACACGGCCGAGCAAATGATAGCCCGGCATAAAATAAAACTTGTGGAGGAACAAAAATCATAGAAAAGGCTCTGATTCCGGTATCAAAGCCATTTGATTTAGCAAATCAGTAATCGTAATAATACCCACCAGCTCATCCCCATCCACCACCGGCAAAGCGCCATACTTATAAGCGCTCATAATCTGAGCCACTTTGTGAATAGGCGTCTCTGGCATCACTGTTTTAGGATTTTGAGTCATACAACTTAAGGCTGTAAAACTCTCTAACATAGCGATGCGATTAACAGGGTCTTTAGTTACCAGGGGCGAATTGACGGCCAAGCGAATATCTCGATCTGTGATAATACCTACCAGGTTATCATTTTCAACAACCAGCAATTGACGATTCCCATTCCTATTCATCAGGGCTACCACTTCGCGCAAGGAACTATCCGGCGATACAACATCCGGATCAATTGTCATTAAATCATTTGTGGTTAACATACGCTCTCCTTTTGGCCAATGTGCTATTTTGGATCATCTCCATAGCAATTATTTTACTGATTGAACCAGAGGGGAGCGCGTGGCAAATGTCACAAAAACAGGGTGACGTTTAGCGGAGAAACAACTGGAAATCAATTACTGAAAACTGAACACCGAAAACTGTCCCTAATCCGTCGGCACAGCCACCCGGCCCATAGACTTCGTCGTGCGGCGCACGCCATCTTCCAGACGACGCTGTTCGGCCCGATTCAACTGCCACAACACAAACCGTACCCGACGCGACATCGCCTTCGAGATATTCCACAAAAAACGATACCCTAACGCTGTATCATCTTCACACAACGCCAGCAGCCGGTCACGAGTTAGCACCAGCAGCGTGGCCCCTTCCCCACCCGCCAACAAGTCCGCACTGCGGCTGCCTTTATCCAACATAGCTAATTCACCCGTAATCTGCCCCGCCCGCAAATTAGCCACATGTTGAATCCCTTCATGATTATGGTCATGCGGATCCAAACCATCGGGATGCTTCCATACTTCTACATATCCCTGCTGAATAATAAACAGCTCATTGCTAGATTCTGATGCCTCTGCAATCAACTCACCTGGCTCAAATGCCCGTACCTGGCATTGTGCCGCCAGCCGGGTACGCTGCTGTAAATTCAAGTTGTCGCCTACATCTGAATGGGCCAGGAATTGGGCCACATCACTAATCCGCTCCAATTCATCATCATCAATCGGCGTATACAAATCCATACTAGAAAGCGGCAAACCGAGGTAAGCAGCTACCTGTCGCCGGAAAATATTTGGGGTTTCAAAATGGGGCCAATGTCCCGCTTTCGGCAAAATACGTAAATCTGCCTGCGGCCATTCATCCGCTACCACACCCGCATCGCGTAAGGGCACAGTATTATCTTCGGCGCCCCAGATCACAAGTGTTGGTGTTTCGATTTCACTCAACTGGCCACGCAAATCACTCTCTCGCATAGCATGAAAACAGTCAAAGCGTACTCGTCCTTGCCCCGGCCGTCGGGCATCTTGCCGCAGCATCTCATAATCTTCACGGCCGATACCAGTACGAGCTGCGAAAGAGACCGGCCGCATCAACCGGTCGGTTAAGCCTACAAAAATATGTTCCACGGCCGTTACAATCCAACTACCCAACCCAAACCGCTCCGTCATCGTAATCGGAGAGATAAACAGGTTAATTGAATTGGACAAATGACCACTGATGGTGGGACAAATAAGCACGATGCGCTCGATAAGAATAGGATATTTCTGGGATAGGGAAACGCTAATCATTCCCCCCATTGAATGACCAACCAGCACAACCGGACTGTCACTAATCTCTTCAATGAGGTCAGCCAGTAAATCTACATATTTGGAGATGGTTGTCTGTTCTGAAAATGGGGAGGATTTGCCATAGCCAGGTAAATCTATAGCGATACAGTGGAATCGCTGCGCCAACAAGCCGAGTAAGGGAGACATGGCATACCAGGAACTCGACCAACCATGAACGAGTAAGGCAATTTGCCGTCCTCGTTTGCCTGCTTCTACAAAATGGATTTTCTGCTCCCCAACAGTGAATGTACCCTCTACATATGTTTCCATACGTCCAAAACCTCAAACATACCCTCTGACCGCTTGGGGTACTACCACGGCCGTCATATATAACAGTGCCATTGTCGTTAACTTAAGACCTCGCAGGTTTCCAAAATGATCTACGCCCCTCTGAGATTTTGCGTTAAAACCTGCGAGGTCTTCGCTTAAGTTAACACTTATGATAACAGTGCTATAACCTATTTCGAAGCAGCACGGTGCTGTGTTGCAATAGGTAATTCAAACTACCTGAAGAAGACGACACTCTTCCCATTACCGTTACAGGCTATGGTTTCAAGACGACTTAAGACAATATTTTTCTTTCATATCTTTACGTCACTTTCACAAGTGAGCATGTCACCATTTATTCCACGATAACACTTCTGCGGCCGGAATGCGTTTAGCTGGCCGAAAATCATCACCTGTATAATAAGCCACAGGCAGTAAAGCAGCCTGAGTTACATCCGGCGGAATGCTCAATAATTCGGCAATCTCTTGTTCATATCGCAGGTGCAATGTTGTCCAGGCCGAACCCAAACCACGCGACCGTAGCGCCAGCATAAAAGACCAGGCGGCCGGTAAAATTGAACCATATAAACCAGCCTGTACCATCTGGCCCAGATTTTCAGCTCGGCCGTGAATACAAGGAATGACCATCACCGGAACCTGCCCCATGTTGTTAGCCAGGTAAACGGCCGACTTCACCACCCGCATTTGCTGTTGCTCATACAACGCCCCTTCCTCCCGGCTGGCTGCCTGTTCCTCTTGTGAACGGGCATAAATGGCAAATGATTTTTGGTACAATTCACCAATACGCACCTTCTTTTGCGGGTTTGTAACCATCAAAAAATGCCAGCCCTGGGAATTGCCGCCTGTGGGGGCTTGAATCGCCAGTTGCAAACATTCTTCAATGAGTTCAGGCTCTACCGACCGTGTCAAATCCAACCGCTTCCGCACCGTGCGCGTCGTCGTCAATAATTTATCTACTGTATCCAAATCCATAGGGGCTGCTCCTTGTAGGGAAAACTGTTAGTTTGTCCATACAAACGCGCAAACGAACAGTTTACGCTACAATTCTTCACTTCCAATATAATACACTTTCGCCCGGAGATTGAAGTGAGTAATCTCTCAATCTCCAGAAATTGACAACTCTTTAAGGTGATGACAAATGATCTCAGACCATTTCCAACGATACAAGCCCTTGATTGATGATTGGGATGCGTTTTTGGAGGCTGTACAACGGCCGTTGCCCACCACCATCTGGGCCAATCCCCTCAAAACAATGCCCGACCAACTACAAACAATGTTGGCCCAACATGGTATCCAACTGCAACCCCTTGCCTGGTATCCTGGCGCTTTCCACTTTCCGGCTGATGTTCAGCCCGGACTACGTTGGGAATATCTGGCCGGATTGTACCATGTGCAAGAAGAAGTAGCGCTGCTGCCTATTACCCTGCTCGATTTGCAGCCCACCGACCGCGTCCTGGATATGTGCGCCGCTCCTGGCAATAAAACCGCTCAAATGAGCGTCTTGATGCAAAACCAGGGAACTATCATCGCCAATGACCGCAATGGCGGTCGAATGCGGGCTGCCCGACAAACCTTCAACCGTTTGGGCATCCTCAATGTCACCATGCTCACCCAGGATGCCTCCAACCTACCGCGCCACATCGGCCAATTTGATAAGATTTTGGCCGATGTGCCTTGCACCTGTGAAGGTACCTGCCGCAAAGAACCTTCCATTTTAGACCGTGCTTCGGTGGCGGATAATAGAAAATTGGCCCGTATTCAGAAAGCGATTTTACGTAAAGCAGTGCAGCGCTGCCGACCCGGCGGCCGTATCGTCTACGCCACCTGCACTTTTGCCCCGGAAGAAAACGAACTGGTAGTGGATGAAATCTTGCAGGAGTATAGTCAGTTTGTACGTCTGCGGCCGATTGCCTTACCCGGCTTTAAATATTCAGTGGGGATTACGGAATGGCACGGCCGTCACCTACACCCCTCCCTACAACACACCGTCCGCGTCTGGCCCCATCAAAATGACACCGGAGGCTTCTACATCGCCTTGCTGGAAAAAATCGGCTCCGAAACGGCCGAAGATAAACCAGACACTGTCGCCAATCTATATGCCGATATTTTAGAACCCCAACCATGGATTGAGAAAGTATGCGGTCGGTTTGGGATGGAGACAGCCGTGTTTGATGCTTACACTATCCTGCGCTGGAGCAATCGCGGGGTATGGCTGATCAACAAAGAACATCAACCCGTCACAACGCCCCAGCCAGACTCCATTGGCATGATGTTTATGCGTACACAGGGCCGCTACCCCAAGCTGACAACCAGCGCTTCACGTTTGTTGGGCCAACACGCCAACAAAAATATGATTGATCTGAATGTGGAACAGACAGTGGCGTACATCAATCGGCAAGAGTTCGTTATGTTGCCAGAGCAAACCCATTTATGTACGGGAACGGGGTATGTGTTGCTGCGGTATAGGGAGCGTCCGTTGGGCATCGGTGTCTATCGGGAACACAAAAACAGAGTTGAAAGCATGTTTCCCAAAGGCTGGGTACGGCAAAATGTGCAACTATAACATTCTGGACATGGTTCAAAGTTGAAGTTTAGCACCTTTACAATTTAATGAGCGTGAAAGGTAATCTCATGTATGATAATGTTTTTGAACAGACATATCAGCACAAAGGAGATTATGACATGGTTCAAAGTTGAAGTTTAGCACCTTTAGGGCGATTGCATACTCGCTCTTTTTACGAAAAAACAGAAACCAAAGGTAGACATTCTCAGAATTCATTTTGGGGCAACAGGATTAAGCAGAAGCAACTTGCGTCATATTGATAAAATGCCTTTTCTTGCTACCAAATTCTCAACATACTTTCAAATT
>JAAEOP010000023.1 GCA_024223125.1 Chloroflexota bacterium | reverse complement strand
GCCCATTGGCCGGCCCAGCGCTCGTCCAACGAGGGCAAATCTTCCCGCCCGGCAATGACCAGGCGTAAATCGCATTCAATGGCCTCGCGAGCATAACCCAACAGTTGAGTCAGCAGCCATTCGTTGACGGACGGCGGCAGATCCTCAAAGTCATCGAACATCAAGACGATTTTGGTAGAATAGAGATTGGGAGATTGGAGATTGGAGATTGATTCTTTGGCCGTTTCACCGTCTTGCTCCCCTGCTCCTGTAAGCAAAGGTGCTTCGGCTCCGTCCGAAGCACCGCTCCCCTGCTCCCCTGCTCCCCTGCTCCCCTGCGCTGCTGTGCCTTCCCTATTCCCTACTCCCCCATCTACCGCCTCATTCAAATCCCCCACCAGGGCCTGCGTCATCAAACCAACCGGGTTTTCAAAGGCCAGAGCCAAATCTTCTTTAGCCCAGCGTAAATGGGCAAACTGGTCGAGGTCGGGGGTAAAGATGGGTTGGTTGGGGTCGAGGCCCAACAGGGTGGGCCGGTAAAAGTGGCGGAGGATCTGTTTGGGGTCGCTGCTGCGGGTCAGGGCTTTCTCCAACAGCTTTTGGCGATGCTGATAGAGCCGGTCGAATTGGGGGGTGGGAATAGGCTCGCCCTCCCGATGCAGACCATCGGCCAGGGTTCGCATCAGTTGGGTGGCATCATGGCCAAAATTGGCGCTGCCGTCGATGCGGCTGTAGATCGTGTGGGCGGGCCGGTACCATTCCAGTTCGTCCAGCAGACGGGTTTTGCCCGTTCCACCCGGACCGGAAACGGCCGTGATTAACCGGACTTGAGGGTTATCTTTAGCCCGGTGAAAATGAAGCCGGTAGAGGCCAATCTCTTTTTCTCGACCAGAAAATATCGACTGCCCCGCTTCCGGCTGAGGCAGAGGTCTTCGTTGAGCAAATGACATCGATTCCTTCCTTCCAGACGTGGATATGCCTGACCCTTTTATTTCTCGTTACGAAACTGGAGTTTCGTAACGCAATTAGGTGCCCAAACTGAGTTTGGGCACCAGTCGTCCGCATTATATGGGATATACCTGAACGTAACAATCACAATCAGGCACCGAGGTGTTCCCTCATCGTACCTGGACCGCAGACGCGTTACATCAACACTTTTCAGCAACGAGATAGGGTAGCATAAAATGGGTTATGCGACAACTGTTTGGGGATAAAAATGGCCCTTGACAAAGCCCTAAATTGAACCTATAATTTCATTTGAAAGCGGTATCGTAAGTCCTGGTGATCTTGGACCTTCGGAGAAGGTGCCTAGCTTCCGGTGAAATTCCGGGAGGACAGATTGAAATCGAGGCCCAGGGAGAGCCGCTTTTTGTTTTTTTACCACAAAGATTGTTTCAATACTTCCTCTACAACAATCTTATCGGCAATGATTCGGTAGAATCGTTCATCTGCTCGCTCGTACTTCTGAAAAATGGCCCAGACCACATAATCTACTGCTTGCAGTTCCTTGCGGCTCACAGAATCCTCTTGACTAATCAGAATCACCTCTTGGCGCAAGTCAGAGATTGCCTCCCGAATTTGTTTTTCCAGAATATACCTCAACGCTTTTTTCGTGTATCGTTTGTCTAAATACAGATCGAGACGAGGCCAATGAGTGACACAATGCCGTACAGCACTGGCCACGGCTAAACGATAGATGTCCTCGTAATCTTCAGGCGGTCTCAAAATAGCGCGTTTGTCGATAATTTCGGCTACAATCTGGATGTCTTCCTGAGCCAGAGCCGTCAGGAGGCGTTTGATCACCGCTTCTCGGGAATGTGTAGCTTTGATTTCACCGGATGCCGGCTTTTCTCTCAATCGCTTGCGCGCTCGCTTCACGTGGAGTTCAATAGGACGGGGAACGCTCGTGGTAAACACAGCTACAACAAGAAAGCGACTACCTGAAAACGGGGCAGCGCCACCAGCCTCGTCCAGAAAGCCATAACGCATTTCAGTGACCATACTTTTTTGTTATCACTCCCTTGCCTTATTCAAGGAGGGTAGCACAAAATGGGTTATGCGACAACTGTTTGAGTGTAAAAATGGCCGTAGACAATAAATAAACTAGCGTCTATCAAATCCATTGGTCACGGATATATAAGTGTGATAAAATTAAAGGGATTTCAATTGCCAAACTACACTTACCTTTTAACACTATGACGGATGTCCAATTATCTTTCTCTGTTCAACAAGGCGAAAAAGG
>JAAEOP010000022.1 GCA_024223125.1 Chloroflexota bacterium | reverse complement strand
ATGGTAAGGGTGTTGACGAAATACTGGTCAAGGCACCCGTGTTCAATCATACCGATAAAGAACTCATTATGCTGGAATCGCTGGTAGGTCGTGTACCACCGTTTGTTATGGATAAGTACATAAAGGGCAATGAAGGTAGCGAATACTAAACCATGGCGGTGTCGTCTAAGATATAATAGAGTCGCTGCAGTTTATCACCTGCATCTATCATCAGCTCAGGAATGATGTCCTTAATCGGCATTATTTTGTCTGCCAATCCGAATCGTATCTGCAATAAATTTATTACGTTCGATACGTTGAATATTCTCAATAAATCTGTAATTGCAAAACGACATTGAGTTATTTCAAAAATAATATTGCAGATCGCAGGTTATCCGGATAATTATTACCACAATAACTAGAACCTATACAATCATTTGTTGGATGCCGGGAGACGCCCTATGGCCACTCAAATCAACTACGCGAAGAGTGGAAAGATACATATTGCCTACCGAACGGTGGGAGAGGGTCCTATGGACCTGATCGTTGTGCCGGGATGGGTGACGCATCTGGAAGCACATTGGGATGACCCACAGGTTTGGCGGTTTGCCGAGCGCCTATCGTCATTCAGCCGGCTGATCCTTTTCGACAAGCGAGGGACGGGCCTGTCTGATCCGGTCTCCGAAGAGAACCTGCCCACCCTCGAAATGCGAATGGAAGATGTGCATGCTGTGCTTGATGCGGTGGGCTCATCGAAAGCCGCGCTCCTTGGAATCTCGGAAGGAGGTTCAATGTGCGCCCTCTTCGCAGCGACTTACTCCGATCGAACGTCCGCCCTGGTCATGTCCGGCTGCTATCCCAAGTGGATCAGGGACACTGACTATCCCTGGGCACCGACCCGGGAGGAGCACGAGGCAGCATTCGTCGCTTACGAGCAAAACTGGGGAACACCAATGGGCTTCAAGGTCGTCGCGCCGAGCGTCGCGAACGACGAACAGTGCAGAAATTGGTGGTCGAGAAACCTCCGACTTGGTGCAAGTCCCGGTTCGGGAATCGCTCTCTACCGCATGAATATTGACATCGACATTCGCGGCGTTCTTCCCGCCATTCGGGTACCGACGCTCATCCTCCATAGCAAGGGAGACCGGTTGATTAACGTCGAGAACTCCCGATACATGGCGACCCGGATTCCCGATGCGAAATACGTTGAGCTGAAAGGGGATGATCACCTTCCGTGGTTCGGCGATTCCGAGACCGTTCTTGCCGAGATCGAGGAGTTCTTGACAGGCGTGCGACCTGTCGCGTCGATTGGCAGAGTCCTGTCAACTGTATTGTTTGTTGACGTCGTCGGGTCTACCGAGCGTGCCGTGTCCATCGGTGACTCACGTTGGCGCGATCTTCTTAGCTGGTTCCATCAGTATGTCGGGCAGGAGATCGATCGTTTTCGCGGACGCCTGATTGACACAGCGGGGGATGGAGTGTTTGCCAGCTTTGACGGCCCTGCACGCGCGGTCCACTGCGCAGCGGCTCTTCAAAATCGTGTGGCCGGACTAGGAATCAAGCTTCGCGCCGGATTGCACACCGGCGAGTGCGAGGTCGTTGGCGATAAGCTGGCAGGGATTGCCGTGCACATTGGTGCACGGATCGCGACAACGGCTGAGGCTGGCGAGATTCTTGTTTCGAGTACTGTAAGGGATCTTGTCGCAGGCTCGGGCCTGCGCTTTGTAAGCCGCGGCCGACACATGCTCAAAGGCTTACAGGAAGAATGGGAGCTGCATGCTGTTGAAGTACACACCTAACCTGGCGCCGCATGCGGAGGCGCGATAAATCCGGCGCACGCAGATGGTCTTCACGTTAGATTTCAAATATCTCCAATAAATGACAGTTTTTTAAAGCCCATGAATTGTTGTGGTATCGTAAGACAAGTTGTTATCATAAGTTCGGCGATACTTGGCTATCTCTCAATGCATCTTTAATTCCGCTTTTTTCTGTTCTAAGGGTTCACAATCAAATTAAATTTTAAAAATTAGCTATTTTCCCACCCCAATTAGTGATATTGGCAAGACATCTATTCCGTATTTGCTAGCTTAATATATGTATGTGTTCAGGGGGCGCACTTCTCCGTGTAACGATTTTGGCGGAGTGGCATTAAAGTGAACGGGGAAGGGTACCTTCTGAACACATAGCTAAAATCAATTATAATATGACCGGCCTGTTCTTTCTTTGCGATCATAAATATACGAGTTTTTCATCGTTTAAATCCCAATGCATTTATGAGAAACATTATAAACTGAAACGATATTGATTTGATTTTGCAGGTTTGATAAGGAGGTTTTTTATCTTTCAAATTATGTTTTTTGCTTTTTCGGAAGGAAAAGGAAAAAAACCAATAATTTTCCCAAAAATAATGAAAATTTATATAATACGGGAGGAGCGATGCAAGATCCATTATTCGAACCCATTATCATCAACCAGCTTGAGGTGAAAAACAGAATCTATTTGCCGGCCATGCATCTGGGCATGGCAGTCGATTTTGAAGTGACCGACCAAATTGTCGATTTCTATGCTGAACGCGCCCGGGGCGGCGTGGGCATGATAACCGTCGGCTTTGCCACAGTAGATGATTTATCCGGCAACACCACTAACATCGGCGCACACAAAGATGAATTCATTCCCGGCTTAAAACGTCTGTCCGATGTCATCAAGGAAAAAGGTGCTCGCTCATGCGTGCAAATCAACCACGCCGGCCGTTATAACTTTTCATTTTTCCTGGATGGCAAAAGCCCTGTAGCCCCATCACCCATTGCATCGCGCCTGACAAGGGACGTCCCCAAAGCCTTAGAAATAGATGAAATTCAACAGATCATCGACAACTTTGCCCAGGCGGCTCTGAGGATTAAAAAAGCGGGCTACGACGCTGTAGAGGTGCTAAGCGGAACCGGGTATCTGATCAGTGAATTTCTATCTCCTTTGACCAATCACAGAGACGATGAATATGGGGGTTCACTTGAAAACCGGATGCGATTCGGCCTGGATATTATGCGCACCATCCGAAAACAGGTCGGTTCCGATTTTCCGCTCATCGTCCGAATGAATGGAAACGAT
>JAAEOP010000021.1 GCA_024223125.1 Chloroflexota bacterium | reverse complement strand
TCACCTTGTTTAGTTCTGCAATAGCCGATGATAGCGCCCTGCCAATCGAATACACCTGCGACGGCGCTAGCGCCACCCTCCCGCTCACGTGGAATGGTGCGCCTGCCGAGGCAGCCAGCTTTGCCGTGGTCATGCACCATGCCGCCGGGCCGGATGATGTTCACTGGTATTGGGTTTTGTATAACATTCCAGCGGATGTAACCAGCTTGTCAAAAAACAGCACGGGGATCGGAGAATTAGGTACCAATGGCGTGAATGGAAATCTGGCCTATGCCCCGCCTTGTTCCCAAGGCCCCGGAGAAAAAGTCTACACCTACACAGTGTACGCGCTCTCTGCGCTGCCGCAATTCTCCGTACCCGCTACCCAAGTTAGCCGGGATGTGCTGCTGGAAGCCATCCAGGATATCACACTTGCCAGCACAGAATTGAATGTTACCTATGCTCGACAATAAGGAGAAAAATCTAATGAATACCTCACGACACAATTTTTCCAACCCAATAAAACTATTTATCGATAAGGAGAAAAAAATGAACACCAAAGTTTTGTATCTGATTTTGATTGTAGCCCTGCTGCTTTCTGCCTGCACAACGGGCAGCGCAGCCCCC
>JAAEOP010000020.1 GCA_024223125.1 Chloroflexota bacterium | reverse complement strand
CAGAATCATACGCCGCGTTGCCTGTGACACTGCCCGGTAGGATAGTTAATTCAGGCGGCAGGGTATTGACCATTTGTACCTGGTTTGTGGGGGCAAGTGTGCTGTTATGCAAAGTGATGGTGTAGGTGCGGGTGGATACGGTCGTGCCCGCCCGCGCATCCACTGCAAATGAAGAATCCCCTAAATCGCTCAGCCAGCCCACAATGTGGTTCATCACGGCCGTTTCCCGATCATCTGGTAGATTTTCAAACGGCACTCCCCAGAAAATAGAGCGCCAAGTCGGCCCCTTGTTGGCAACCCCGGCCGGCATCCCCCCGTTATGCCAGAAGAAGGGTTGGCTGCCGGGTGCCGGCATCAGGCCATCCCCATTATTATGATAGACGCCACGATTGAGCGTTAACGGGCCAGCCATATCTGGGCCAGTTCCGGGATGGTTACCGCCATACATCAAGGTGGGCGTCACAGATTCACGGTAGTCAATAATGCCAAAATAGCGGCGGGCTAACTCTGTTTGGTGGTTGTAATAGAGAAAATCCTGACTGGTCAGAAAGAGCCGCCCGCCCGTCTCTAAAAAGTGGGTCAGGCTGGCTGCTTCTTCAGGCGTGATAGGAGCATACCAATCATACCCTGTATACCAAAGCGCTATATCATATTCTTGCAATAATTCTTTAGATGGGGAGCCGTGACCATCGAGGTGCTCCCAGCCAATCTCCCATACATCATAGTTCAGGTTCATCCCCTCCAGAGCTGCGGTTAGATGGCTCTCTTCATCATACCAACGGTCATCGTCTACAAAAAGAATACGGCCGGGGGTTTTGTGTTTGACAAGGAGGGTTGTGGTTATGGCCGGGTTGGCGCCGGACACGGCCGTGACCTGGGTCGTATGGAATCTATCTTTCACTTCATTTGCAGGCACATTCACCTGTAAAACTGTCTGGCTGGCTTCACAAGGGCCGAGGGTCACAGTTTCGGTGATTAATGATGTGTTCCAGCCGGCGTTAACGGCCGTGAGCGCAAAAGTATCCGTCAGCAATTCACTCGTGTTCACCACAGTAAAAGTGTATACTTGCTGCGAGCCGGGAACGACAATCTCATCCACATCTTCGTTATTAAAACGTATCCCGTATGTTTGGCGCGGGGAGGAAAAATAATTGTAGCTGCGCTCGATCATTTCATTACGGTCGGCCGCTTCGGTGATACCTTCCAAACCAAAACCAAGATAAACCATACGGAACTTACGGCAATGTCCCGCTTGCAGCCCGGCGGCAAACCCATTGTCGTAATGAAAAATCTCTTTAGAAAGCGAATATTGGCGTAGGCTGCTTGTGTCGGGAAAACTCTGATTGTTGGCGCCGCTCCCTCCGTTTAAGGTTAAAGAAAGGTTGTCGAAGAAAGTGTTTCCGGCGCCGTAGATGGTTTGGGTCACGGCCGTTTCGCCGCGGAAAACAGCATCCAAATCTCGATACCACCAATCCTGCACAAAAAAACCAGAGCCGTCAAAATACCCCACATCCTGGCCGCTAATAAGCATATGTCCCCCCTGACCCAAATAATTGGTGATGACATTGTTCGCCCCAATATATCCTGGCGAATCGAATGGAGCCGACCAGATGACTGTATCGTATTTGTTGAGCAGGGCGTCAGTGGGAATGTCTTCAAAGGGGTTGCGGATGGCCCAGGTATCATGAGAATAGTCAAGCGAAAACAAGCTGTCTTCATAATAGTTAGCCTGAGACTGATAATACCATTGGCCGCTGTCTACCAACAGTGTCGAGGGGCCAGACGTCAGCCAGAAGTTTTTTGTCAGATTGCCGCCGTTGTTGATGAGGATGGTTAATTGACTTAAGCGATATTCCTTATGACGAACGTTTAATGTGTATGAGCCTTGCGGCAGGGTCAGGTTGTATTGACCTTGCGCGTTTGTCACGGCCGTCACATTTGTACCCAAGACCTCAACAACCGCGTCTGAAATGGGAGCGCTGGAAGTTGAATTAAACACCGTACCCTGGACAGTTCCACCTGGCAGCGGGGTCAAAACAATATCATGCTGTTTGTTTTGATTTGTGACCACCTGGAGATTGGTTGCCAAATAAGCGGCGTAGCCAAACAGTGACAATTGTATGTCATAAATACCAGCTTTCAGATCGGCCTGATAAGCGCCATTGTCATCGCTGAAAAATGTGAGATTGTTGCCGGAGGGGGTGGTGATGGTGATGCGGGTGTGGGGCAAGGGCGCTCCATTAGCCTGCACAGTTCCCACTATTTGTCCAGTGGCTATTTGGGTCTGCACGGCCGTATACGCATCTAACCGTCCCCAACCGCTGTCATTATTGGGATGAATTGCGGCGAGGGGGACGGCCGTGTTTGCTAAAATCTGCTGCGTTGCTTGCCAGGATAATGTGGGGTCTGCATTTAACAACAAGGCGATGGTTCCGGCCGTGTGTGGGGCGGCCATCGAGGTTCCATTTTTCAGACCATATTGTCCCCCCGGCAGCGTGGAATAAATAGAAGTTCCAGGAGCCGTCAGCCACGGTTTTGTTTCCGTTGTCAACGGAGAAGGTCCGCGTGAAGAAAACCAGGCTACCTCATCCAAACTATCGGTTGCGCCAATGGCTAAAGTGTTGGGGAAACTGGCCGGGGAGCCTACTGTTCCGGTAAAGGGGCCTGCATTCCCGGCGGCAAATACGGGGATGATGCCAGAATTATGCAAAGCTGCTACATCCGGTAAAAATTCAGCGCTATTGGGGGAACCGCCCCAAGAGGCATTGACAATATCAGGCGCCAGCGCTGGATCGCCATCAGGCGCCAGGAGCCATTGAAAACCGGCGTGGGCATCACTGGTATAGATAAAGCCAAATTCATCGGCAACGCTGACCGCAATCCAATTGGCTCCGGGGGCAACGCCGATACCATTTTGCCCGACGGCCGTGCCTGCTACATGGGTTCCGTGCCCTAGAACATCAAATGGGACTGTAAGTGTTGGTGTGTTGGTGTGGTACCAGTTTCCGGCATGAATGAAATTGTTGTTACCCAAATTCCCTCGATAATTGGCTAATAGATCAGGATGCAGAAAGTCAACGCCGCTGTCCATAATGCCCACCGTTACCCCAGTTCCATCAACTCCTAACCCATGCCACACATGGGGGGCGCGAATGCGCTCAATGCCCCAGCTTTGTTGGACAGCGTTTGCCAGTTGGGGTTGGGCAATGAGGGTACGCAATGACCCCTCGTCCATTGGTTCAATGGAATCTACAATGGCGTCGAGCCGAATTTCGGTTACTTCCGCTTGGGCAGCCAAATGGTTGATTGCATCCGAGTCGCCAACGGCCGCAATACCATTCACAATCCAAAAGGGACGATATGATTTGATGTGACCGATCTGATAGAGTGTATCCAATTCTTTGATGATGGGTGTTTGGACGGCCGCGGCTGTGGCTTGCAAATACTGCACTAACAAAGCTCGCCGTTCATCAATTGCGGCCGTTTCTGGCAGATGAGACAAATCAGGTTGATCGTTTAGATAAACAATGAAACGAAGCTGCCCACCAGGTAAAGTCGTTTCCATTTCTTCAAGGAGCGCCGGGTCTATCTTGTTTGTTATCTGTGGGGGAAAGAGAGCCTGGACAGGCAAAACCAATTGTTTCCAAATGAGTAAAAGAAGAAACAGCGGGAAAATGAGGCTGTAAGTCAGAATAGAAATTCGTCGTCTCATTATGTTAATAATCTAGGGCTTGTACACTCGTCAAATCGGGCTGGCCCAAGCCCTAGAACGGATCTATCTGTAGAAATCAATCCAATTCAGGCTAAAGCTGTCAGGCGATTTGTCAAATAATGCTGGCGGCAGCGAGACATCAATTGTGCCTTCTTTTAGGGGAACTGTTCCCGGCGAGCCATCAGCATTGCTAATGGTGACATCCATCCAGTAGGGATTGTCTGGCGTAATGGTGGAAGTGACTCCGTTTTGGGTAAGTGTCTGGCTGCTGCGGCCGCCACTGCTGCTGAGGTTGAGGGTAACGGCCGTGTCCCCCACTACCAATCTCATCTCCTCCAACCCATTCAAATGGAAGCGTGAAATTATGGTTGGCGGCCAACTTCCGGTTATGCGCTCAATGTCCGCGCTACCAATACCGGTTTGGCTGTAGATGTTGAATACAGTCGTCTCTCCATCCACCTCCATTTCCACCCTGTCCCCCTCCGATTTAGGGGTGATGTTCACTTGTAAAGGTTCCTCGTTTGCCGTTTCCGTCGTGCAGCTTATCAGGAAAAGCAGCAGAAAAAAGCCAACATATTTCATCAAACCTGAACCCCAAAACGCAGTTGATGACCGTTATTATCAACAATCGCAAATTCACGCCGGCCCCAGGATTGTGTGACCGGTTCGCTGATAATGGTGACGCCGTTGGCCTGGTATGTTTGGAACAGGCCGTCAATATCGGCTCCGGTGATGATGTAAAGTTCGCCAGCATGTTGCACGGCCGTGCCTGCCGCCACCTGACGCAGCTGAATACGCACCGTCTGCGTTGTCCACATGCCTCGTGAGACAATGGCAAGATTAGGCGGTTCACCGTCCAAAGAATCAACCACAAAGCCTAATTTATCCCGATAATAATGGGCGGCCGACAGCACATTTTGTACTGGCAAGACTGGTTCCAGCCGGTAAAAATGTTGACCGCGTGATGGGGGCACGGCCGTGTCTATCCACTCATCCACTCGTAAACCATAGACCAGCATATCATGGGCTGTTTCTCGTCCCGGAAACTTGGAACGCAGCCGCCCTTTGTTGGAAAAGCCCAACTTATGCGCCACTCGCTGCGAAGCAATATTTTCTTCATGAATCCATAATTCTGTGCGGTCATAATGGCGGGAATGAAATCCATAATCAATAACAGCCCGCATCCCTTCGGTTGTATAACCGTGACCCCATAAATCAC
This sequence comes from Chloroflexota bacterium, assembly GCA_024223125.1. The sequence goes on along the minus strand of JAAEOP010000020.1, from coordinate 7,914 downwards.
GCTGTAAAATGTAGCCCATCCCCGGCGCTCCTTCATTCCCCAAAAAACCGAGGAAGCCAACGGCCGTTTCCTCTCCCCGCAAACATACTACCCACCAACATGCTTTTTGCGGCCGCAGCATTCCTTCTATGGTTGCGGTTGTATCCTGGATAAATTTGTGGGGCAAGGTAGGCCAAAACTGCATTGTTTGGGGATCATGAAACAGGGGGAACAGCTCTGGTGCATCGGTCAGGGCCAACGGCCGTAAATGGAGCCGGCTTGTTTCTAAGTCACGATTTTGGGTCATACGTCTTTCCTCCATAAATCAAACTGTCAGTTTGATTCACAAACGAACTTTTGTATTTCACATGAGTAAAGAAATAGTAGTCACAAAACATCTACATGCAAGATTAACACATTTTCACCTGCACAGGATTATAAAGCATAATGGTAACTATTTAAGTACAACGCACACCAATTACATATGTCTGAACAAGAACTCACCTACCATTGGAAATGGGACCTGCAATCAAGCCCGCAAGCATTGTGGCCTTTTTTTGCAGATACGAACCGCCTGAATCGGGACACCGGTCTTTCTCCGGTAGAAGAAATGGAGCGCCTGCCGGAAGAATATTCAAATAATGCCCGCCACCATTTACGGTATCACACCCCTATTCCTTTTGTCCATCTCGATTTTGAAGAAGAGCCGTTTGAATGGGTGTTTCCTTACCGTTACGGAGTTTTGCGCCGTTTTTTAAACGGCCCGGTAGACACATTTCGAGTATTGGCAAACTTGAACCCCACTCAGGATGGCGGTACGCACCTCGATTATCAAATCTGGATTAGACCGCGAAACATTTTGGGCCGCCTGGGTACGGCCGTTGCCATTGGACAAATTGCCCCCCGTCGTTTTGATAAAGTGTTACGGGCGTATGATCAGATGATGGCTACAGAAATTGTGCCGTACACGGCCGTAAACATCAGGCTCTCATCTGGCGGCGAAGCTCGGTTGGCGCGGATGTCCTGGCAGCTTACAGGCGCCGGACATAATGAGGCGTTGGTTTCGCGTCTTGTCTCCCTCTTACGGACGGCCGATGATATGACTTTGTCTCGTATACGGCCGTATCTCTTTGCCGACCAATGGGGAACCAGCCGTAAAGAATTGTTGGAGCTTTTTTTGCAAGCCACCCGTGTAGGGTTGCTAGATTTTCAATGGGAAGTATTGTGCCCCATGTGCCGAGGCGCTGAAGACCGTATTTCCAACCGGTTGGCCGATGTCCATTCCCATGCCCATTGTTCCACCTGCAATATAGATTTTGATACCAACTTTGAAAATTCAGTAGAACTGACCTTTGCTCCCAACCCGGCAATCCGAGATGTGCCCCATCTGGAATATTGTGTAGCCGGCCCAGAAATCACGCCCCATATCATCGTGCAGCAGTTATTGCCTGCTGGTAATGAACGTTTGGTGACGCCGATATTAGAACCTGGCCGTTACCGGCTGCGGGCGATGGCCTTATCCGGCGGCCAATATTTTCGCGTTTTAGATGGGGATGACGGCCGTGACGATTTACACATTCAGCTTGACGGCCGTGCCTGGTCCAGCGAAGAAGTCTCCCTCAATCAGACCCCCCAACTGCGGCTGCAAAATGGTACCGACGGAGAACATCTGCTGATCTTGGAACGCACCGCCTGGAGCGATCAGGCGACAACTGCTTCTGAAGTCATCGCCATGCAAAAATTCCGAGACTTGTTTGCCAACGAAGCCCTGCGTCCTGGCGAGCAGATTGGAGTAGGCAGCCTGACCGTCTTGTTTACCGATCTGGTAGATTCCACGCGCATGTACCGCGAAATTGGGGACGCGCCCGCTTTTGGCCTGGTGATGAGCCATTTTGATGTGCTGCATGATGTGATTGATGCCGAGCAGGGGGCTATTGTCAAAACAATTGGGGATGCGATTATGGCTGTGTTTCGCCGTCCCGTGTCAGCGCTGCGGGTCATCCATCGGGCACAAGAGATTTTGCAGAACCCAGCGGATGGACGGCGGCCGTTACACCTCAAAGCGGCCGTTCACACCGGCCCCTCCATTGCTGTCACCCTCAACGAACGGCTCGACTATTTTGGCACCACCATTAACATCGCCTCCCGCCTGGAAAAATTCGCCCGTGCCAATGACATCATCCTCTCCGACAATGTCTATGCCGACCCAGAAGTACGAGAATACCTAACCGATCCATATGAATCGTTTGTCATTGAACCATTTGAAGAAACGCTAAAAGGATTTGACGATGAATGTTTCAAGCTGTGGCGAGTGACCTGACGACCGACGACGGATGACAGTCTACCCCTCCGGTACGTACCGGGTAAAGTAATGCTGCGGGTCAGATGTGTGGACGTAAATCCATAAGTCGTTGGGCGCGCCTTCTGACCAGTAGAAAACCCATTCAGCGTCACGGGGAGGCATATTTACGCAGCCGTGACTATGTTTGTAGCCAAAACGATCGTGCCAGAAAGCGCCGTGAAGAGCAATGTCATTATCGAAGAACATTGTGTGGGGTACATCTTCGATGAAATAGTAATCCACTTTGCCTTCTGCGCCAGACATCTTGGTTTTGGTATGGCGATCCCATACCTGGAATAACCCTTCATGGGTGGGCCAGCGATTGAGACCGCTAGAAACCAACCCGGCGTACACCATCTGGTCGCCTACGTAAGCGGCAAAGGTTTGTTCGTACAGATCAATTTCTACCCAATATTCGTTTTCGACGATCTCATCCGGCCGTTTTTCGGGGTCTACTAAACTGACATAGGTCTGACGCATCCAACGGCCGCCGCCAATGTCATACCACAACCAACCTTCCTCATCTTCAACCGCATCATACACTTCTAGGAAGGTGTAGCGGGGCAGCTTAACAGCATCGGCCGTTGGTTCAGCTCCCGGTTCCAGACTGTACCAGTAATCTACGACCATCCAGCCAAACGGCCGTTCGGGGCGCCCTTGTATCTCCATCCCCGTAAAGTTCGATATTTCCGCTACCGTAATATCTTCGCCCCGCATCCATTCCCCGTAATTTATTTGATACCAAAGGCGGCCTTCATTCTCGGTAATGGCTTGTACAGTGGCATATAGAAAGCCATCACCCACATTACGCACGATAGGGCTACCCATACTGGGTTCACTGTACACATTACTCAAATCTTTTTGCCGCACATACATCTGGCTGGGTAAAAAGCTGTTGGCGAATGGCTCCGGCTTCACAAAGGTAGGCGCCTGTGGTTCGGCGTCACACACATGACCAACCTCTTCTGTGAGCAGAAAACATTCAGCGGCAAAGGTTGACCTGGTTAGAAAGCTAAACCCGGCTATGATGATGAGGGTTGGTAACCCAATATGAAGCATTCGTTTCAACACTATTGTTTCCTCACTACTGTTTGAATGTTCTTGTCATTAAGTGTAACAGTAAACCCATAGTAACACGAAGAATCAAGCCAATACAAGTAAGATTCTTCCATTTCATTTGCCAATTATCATTTTCGCTTTAGGATTGTAAATTATATGACTGGGACAATCATCAATGCTATTACTGTACTCATTGGGGGTACGTTGGGAACCCTTTTGGGGAATCGTTTTCCGCAGCGGATGCAAGAAACTGTTTTTGCCGGATTAGGTTTATTTACCCTGGTCATCGGGGTGATGAGCGCTCAGGCGACGGGTAATCCGCTCATTGTGTTGGGCAGTTTGTTGGTGGGAGCGCTCATCGGTGAGGGGCTGCGAATTGAGGCCGGATTGGAACGTTTTGGAGCCTGGTTGCAAAAGCGACTGGCAGCCGGTGGCGATTCGGCCCGGTTTATCGAAGGGTTTGTCACAGCCAGTTTGGTTTTTTGCGTAGGGCCGTTGACCATTCAAGGCGCCATTGAAGATGGGTTGACCGGGGATTTTACCAAGCTGGCAGTTAAAGCGATGTTGGATGGGTTTGCAGCGTTGGCTTTTGCCAGCACAATGGGCGCTGGCGTCATTGCTTCGGTGATTGTTATTGTTGTGTTTCAGGGGGGATTATCGCTGCTGGCAAGTTTGGGGGCTGATTTTTTTACGGCGCCGATGACGGCCGAATTAACAGCTACCGGCGGCGTCGTACTTCTGGCAATTGGCTTTCGTCTGCTGGATTTGAAGCAAATTCGAGCCGCCAATTTACTACCAGCCCTCTTTGTGGCTCCGCTGGCAGTGGCGATTATGGATGTGCTAGGCATTGTTTATTACCCCAATCTCTATTAAGCCGCCAAATCTTTCCAAAGTGCTTATTTTCCCCCTTGCTGAATGTCGCCCTTCTCTCTAAACTTACAGTATGATGTTCCCAGAATGGAAATTACAAGAATTGCTCACCCTGATGCGCCAGCGTTATCCAGATTGGCAAGATTTTGTACATGTCCAATTCACGGCCGATGAAATTAAATATAAACAGGCGTCAATACGAAAGGCGCAAACACTACTTAGCCAGAAAGCGTTAGACCAGCTATTGGCAGATGGGGATTATACGGAGTTTATCGGCCGGTTAGATAAGTTGAGCAAAGACAATAATTTGCTGTGGCGGCTGGTTCCTTCGTCGGGGGACACGGCCGTCCTCTACCATTCCAACCTCGACACCCCCGCCTTTTGCACCCAGATGCGTAATCTGCTTTACGGAGATCGCCCTTCGGCCAAACGGCTGCAAACCTTTTCCCAATATCTCAAGGCAAACGACCTGCCCGACAAGTGGCCCTTTGCTACCTACTTCCTCTTTCTTTGCCACCCAAACTCCAACATATTGGTTAAACCCCGCACCGCCCGCTGGTTCCTAAAATTCATGTGGGCTGATGAGTATGACACGGCCGAACTCAAAACCAAAGTTCTCATCACTATGCAGCCCAGTGCAGGCAGTTATGCTGCCTTGCTGGCCCAATCCTACCACCTACGCGAGGCTCTGGAGCCGTTTGGAGTACGGGATATGGTGGACGTGCAAAGTTTTGTCTGGGTATGCGCCCAGGAAAGCCGCCAAAATATTGAGGGATTAAACGCAAAAGGACAGGTAGAACTAGACGTGCCCGAAAGTTTACCAGACGCCCCGGTAAGTTATAATGTGGCGGAACCGACGGCTGTCCTGCGCGAATCAGAAGAACCCCCACTTGCTCCCACAATGACATTGGCCGACATCACGGCCGAAACTGGCTGGCCTGAAGATACCTTGCGTCAATGGCTACAGGCGATGCTGCGGAAGGGGCAAACCATCTTTTATGGCCCGCCAGGTACAGGCAAAACATACATGGCCCGTAAACTGGCTCAATACCTCACCGGTCGGGGCAATGGGTTCTGGGAGTTAGTGCAGTTTCATCCGGCCTACTCTTACGAGACATTTGTGCAGGGGCTACGGCCGTTTACCGACGAAAACGGCCGCCTGCATTATGAAATGGTACACGGCCGTTTTCTCCGATTTTGCGCCCGCGCCCGTCAGTACCCCGGTCTGTGTATCCTTATCATAGATGAAATCAACCGGGCCAATTTGGCTTCTGTTTTGGGGGAGTTGATGTATCTGTTGGAATATCGGGATGCCGAAATCGAGTTGGCAGAACACGGCCGTTTTCGCATCCCCCCCAACGTCATGATCATCGGTACTATGAATACGGCCGACCGCTCCATCGCCCTGGTAGATTATGCCCTGCGCCGCCGCTTCGCTTTCCTGCACCTGCCCCCCAACGACGACACCTTACGTAGCTATCATGCGGGCACAGATGTAAACCCAGAACCGCTGTTAAAACTGTTGCACCGCCTCAACCGGCAAATCGGCGACCCACATTACTACCTGGGCGTCACTTTCTTCATGCAGCCCGATTTACCGTCCCAAATAAAAGCCATCTGGCGCACCGAAATCGAACCCTATCTGGAAGAATACTTTTTCGACCAACCCGATTTAGTCGCCTCCTTCCGCTGGGATAAAGTCGGCCGTCAGTTGCAGTTAGCCACTGATACATAGCCTGGACTTCTCTACTATAATTTATTTTTGACAACAAGTTTCGGGAGATAATGATGACAAAAAATAATAATGAAGCCAAATTACTAGGGCGGTACATTGTCGCTGATCCTAAAATTTGCCATGGCAAACCAACATTTCGGGGCACACGTGTTTTTGTAGCAGATGTATTGGAACAAGTCGCTGCTGGTTTGGCCTGGGAAACCATTATTGAGGAATGGCATAATAGTATCACTGAAGAAGCCATTGCTGAAGCAGTGCAATTGGCAACCCAGGCATGGATGCAACATTCGGATGAATTTGTCTTAAAACCTGCATGAATATTCTCGATGAGAACATTCCTCGAAATCAACGTGAACTATTGAAAAGCTGGCGTGTTTCCATACGTCAGATTGGCTATGATATTAGCCGGAAAGGAATTCAAGACGACGAAATCATTCCGTTCTTACATCAACTACGTCGGCCCACTTTTTTCACCCGCGATTCTGATTTCTTTAATCATAAATTGTGCCATCAGCGGTATTGTCTTGTCTATATGGACGTTGACAAATACGAAGCGGCAATATTTGTGCGACGTGCTCTTCGCCATCCCGAACTCGATACTCAAGCTAAACGGATGGGAGCGGTAATCCGCGTTTCACACAGGGGCCTTTCATTGTATCGTATGCATACCGGGGAGCTTGCTTTTTTTAACTGGCCCAAGTAAAGATCAAGTAAATGTGCGGCCCCAATTTTCTGGAGAAATTCCATGAAAGTAAACCCATTTAATCAACTAGCCCCGGTGTTGGGTAATCAATATGATGATGACCGCGTTTTACGCAGCTACCTGAAACGGGCGCTGCCGCCAGATGTATTGGCTAAGGTTAAACCAGCTTTGCGCGAGATGGGGGAGTTGGCCGGAGGCAGCTTGTACCAGATGCAGTTGGCTGACCGGCTGAATGAACCTGTCCTGACGAAGTGGGATGCGTGGGGCAACCGTATTGACCATATCGAAATCACCCCTTTGTGGCAGGAGGCGGAACGAATTGCGGCCGAACATGGAATCGTAGCCGCGGCGTATGAAGGGAAATACGGCCGTTACGACCGCATCCACCAATTTGCCCTCGCCTACCTCTTTCACCCCTCCACCGACGTCTATACCTGCCCCCTGGCAATGAGTGATGGCGCCGCCCGCACTTTGCTCAACTCCGGTAATCAGGAACTCATTGACCGCGCTGTACCCCATCTAACCAGCCGTGACCCGGCCCAATTTTGGACCAGTGGTCAATGGATGACGGAATCTACCGGCGGCTCCGATGTGGGCTTGAGTGAAACAGTGGCCGTGTTAGATGAAGAGGAGATGTGGCGGTTACACGGCCGTAAATGGTTCACCTCCGCCGCTACTGGTCAGATGGCTTTAACGCTGGCTCGTCCCGAAGGCAATCCCCCTGGCGGCAAAGGGTTGGCTCTTTTCTACCTGGAAACACGGGACACGGCCGGACAGTTTCAAAACATGGAAATTCTGCGCCTCAAAGACAAGTTAGGCACACGCAAAGTGCCGACGGCCGAAATCATGCTGCATGGTTCGCCTGCCTTTCCGGCGCTGGGGTTGAAAAATGGGGTGCGTAATATTGTGCCCATGCTGCACCTTACCCGTACCTGGAACGCTATCAGCGCGGTCGGATTTATGCGGCGCGGTCTGGCTCTGGCGCGAGATTATGCCCGCAAACGGGTTGCTTTTGGCACGCCACTGGCCGAAAAACCACTGCATGTAGATACAATGGCAACATTGCAGGCCGAATTTGAAGCCGCTTTCCTCCTTGCCTTTTACGTCGTGGAATTGATCGGCAAAGATGAAGCCGGAGAAATAAACAGTGAGGAAGCTTCCTTGCTGCGCCTGCTAACCTCCATCAACAAGCTGGTGACAGGACGGCAGGGTGTCATGGTGACGAGT
>JAAEOP010000019.1 GCA_024223125.1 Chloroflexota bacterium | reverse complement strand
GTGCAGTTTAGCAATTTCTTCTCGTAACCGTTTGTTTTCTGCCGCTAAGTCCATGATACAATTATCTTATCCGTTTTTGTTGATTTAGAAATGATTCTTTTTATCCATTGCCCAACTTGGTAATTACACCTGTATAGTTACGAAAGCGATTGTATTTCAGACCATTGGCCGCCAGCTGTTCAGCAACCGGCGTTTGGCATGGGCCACCAAAGGCACTAGAAGCACCAAAACCAACATCATCAAGCAAGATAACTAGCACATTAGGAGCCCCCTTTGGTAGGTGTAGCGGTTCAATGGGGGGAAATAGGTGTCGGGGTCTTTGGCATCATAGGTTGTCACCCTCACGTGTTTACGTTTAGGGATGGGTAGAACTTAGAACTTCGCGTCCAATATTCTCTTGTTTACTCATTTAGATTTCTCCTCAAGTATAATGTTTGTGTGCTATTGGGGGATATTATACTAGATTTTAGTAGTAAAAAAAGCAGCGGCTATTGTTGCTATATGGGAAAAGCTGTACGAATTTGAACCAGTAAGTATATAGAACATCTTTTCTGTACAATGCTGGATATCCCCTTCGCTCCGTAAAAAATACTCTATCTATTCCTGGCAGTCAAGGCGCTCATGGGGTTGTAAAATACCAGGCAATCTTAGTTAATCTTGACACTTCTGGTCGATCGAAGGCACACGGTCGTACCGCTCTCCAACTGCCTCTTGTCCTGCTACCCTTTACCTCTCGGCCGAAATGTAAAAAAAGTCACGCGACGATTGTTTGAGATAACGGTCAACGTTACTGTCCATCCCGTCTGTTAGGAGAGGTTCGGCCGTAAGTTCATCTTCAACGGTGCGAATGGCGGCAAAGTGTACCCACGTTTCGTTGATGTCTAGCAGCAGGCTGTTATATGCCCCGGTTGCTGACATAGCGGCCGCCAGTGTAGGCATACTCAACCCCGGCCCAGCCACAAAATAAAGAATTTGCCCGTCTTCACTCAAGCCGATGCCCGAACGCCAGGTCACAATATCCCCATTGATGCTGCTACCCCAGGTAGCGGCCGACCCGTTGTAAACCCGTTCATTGATTTGCCCATTTTGGGTGATGAGGCGGGCATTTTGCCGCCAGGATTGGTAACTGCCATCCGGGGCAATGTCAAACCCCCATTCGCCAATTTGCACCCGGCCGTCTTCCCCAATCGTCACTGTCGCATAGCCATCTTTAGCCGCTAAAGCCACCAACCCATCCGCCATAGCCCCATACTGCCCATTCGAGGCCATAAAGCCACCGTTGAACGTTGCCAGCAATGTTCCTGGTTGTTTGTCGGCCGCGTTCATCAATCCTGACCCGTGTGGCCCTTCTGCCAGCGCCGGTTCATCAGAGCCTAACACATAATGCAGTCTGATTTTATTCAGATCAAAAGCAACGATGGCAGCAATAGCATACGGCCGTTCCTCGTCTGGTTGTAAAAACGTGCGGTAGGCGACTACCTCGCCGGCCGAATTGTGCAGATACGGTTGCCATACCCCTTCTCCTACCAATGAACCAAAAGGGAGGATGGACGGCGGAGACCAAGGGGGCGGCGTGGAGGTGGGCGTGACGATGGGATTGGGTGTGGAAGGGATAGAAGTAGACACGCTTGTACTGAGCAAACCTGAAGTGGCCGTTTCGTGTTCCTCTGCGTCTGGTGGGAATGATGTGGGGCTAAAGATAGCTGGGGCTGTTGCTGTGGGAGTGGGAGTGGGAATGGGTGTGGGGGATGGCAGCGCAACGGCCGTTCCTTGCCACGGTGCTTCCTGTTCGGCCAATCCAGCCTGATAACGTACCATTTTGGCCTCATCTTGAATGGTAAACAAAATTGTTTCTAACCGGGCCACTCCTTCATTGCCAATGATGCCGCGCAACGGTTTGGCAAGCTGCGCCCCAGCCCCTGGAAAACGGCTCAACAGCAAAATACCGAAGATTGGCACGGCCGTCAATACCAGCAAAAAGATAAGAAGATGTCGTCGTGTTAGCGCTGACTTTATCCGTTTGATTCTCAATCTATTGTTGCCTCCCGTTTATTTAGCCAGATAGCGGCCATGAAAAACAAGATGAGGATAAGGGTGACGGCCGTTTGTTTGCTGCGCATTAGTTCTCCGCTAAAAGCGAACATCCCTGTTCGAGATACATTTTTTGGCGCAGTCCAATTTTGAACCAGGCCACAATCTCCGAATTTTATCGCCGCCCGGTGAACTGGACAAACACTTTGAACTTGTTGCCATGTAGGCAACAACCCACATTTATCTTGCTGGCAAATCTCAAAACATAAGGAGTTTTGCAATGGCGAGAAAATCAAATCAACAAAATTTGGATCATTTACGGGATCTTTCGTTTTCCCTAACAGGGTCAAAAAAACAAGAGACAAAGTAGGTGTTGTTTGGGATAATCTGTGTATGAAAACAACTACCCTATCAACACCTACTCAAGCAAATCATCGCATTTTAGAACTAATCGAACAACTCGTTTCCGTTGTGTCAAAAGGCACAGCTCTTGGATTAAGCGACTTGGCCAGCGCTATGTTTAGC
>JAAEOP010000018.1 GCA_024223125.1 Chloroflexota bacterium | reverse complement strand
CAATTTTCTGGCTGGGGCTGATCTTTATGCTGATTTTTTCTCTCCACCTGGGCTGGCTTCCTATTTCCGGGCGGTTGAGTGTCGATATTGATCTGGAAATCATCACCAACTTTTATATCCTAGATGCTGTTTTAACCCGGAACTGGGCAGCTTTGAAAGATGCACTCTGGCATATCATCATGCCAGCCGTAACCTTAAGCACCATCCCCATGGCCATTGTGGCCCGGATGACACGTTCGGCCATGCTTGAAGTTCTGCGCCAGGATTATATTAAAACAGCCAAGGCAAAAGGGCTTTCAAATTTTATGGTGACTTTCAAACATGCCCTGCGCAACGCGCTCATTCCGGTGGTAACCACCATCGGTCTGCAATTCGGTGTGGCTTTGGGCGGAGCTATACTGACCGAGACGATTTTTGCCTGGCCCGGCGTGGGCAAATGGATGTATGACGCAGTGATGCAGCGCGACTATATGGTTATCCAGGGTGGAACGCTGTTTATTGCGGCTGTGTTTATTATAATCAATCTGTGTGTGGATGTTCTGTACGCAATTATAAATCCAAGAATCAGCGTTAACTAATAAAACCGTTTTTCAAACTCTGTCTTATGACTAAGGAAAACGCACAAAAAAATCCCTTTGATCGGCACCCGATGCTGGAACAGCTGAGCCAGTTGTGGCGTAACAAGACCGCTATTGTCGGTCTGGTGATTATTACCGTGTTTAT
>JAAEOP010000017.1 GCA_024223125.1 Chloroflexota bacterium | reverse complement strand
TCATCGGTACCGGGTTGGTATTCGCCCTCGTTAAAGGCCACATCTTGCCCCACTGTAAAGGCCCGTGCTTGTAAATCTTCCGAGGTCTGTTGCGCTTGTTCATCCGTATGGAGCCGCACCTGGCTAAAATCCTGGCCCATTCGTGATTCAAAAAAGGTTTGTTCTTGAGCCGGCAAGGGATCGCCGCCACGCTGGGTGGCCTCCACCTGGGCCTCGGTTTCCTGGTCTAAAGTTTGGGATTGCCCTATCTCGTCAGGTGGGGACGTAACCTGACGTTGTATTTTGATTTCCTGGTTTGGCACTTCAGGTGCCCCTGGTTCACTCTTGGAAGCCATCACTGCGTCAGCAATCTGATCAGCTTCTTGTTCGTAAGGATCGTGGGGTTGGTTGACGGTTAGTTTGGGCTGGATATGATTTTGGATAGTGGGGTTTTGGGTTTTAGCTTGCGGCTTCTGGCTTGAATCATCGGGAGGCACATCGGCAGATATCTGGCCAGAAGAGCCGCCAAGGCCCAGATCATTCTCGCTGTCTGTTTCCGGTTCGGGCATTTTTGCGGCCTCAGCTCCGCCAGACTGTTTACGCATCACCCCACTATTACCGCTTCTGGCAGACAGAACTTGTTGCATGTGCATATTGCCATAGGT
>JAAEOP010000016.1 GCA_024223125.1 Chloroflexota bacterium | reverse complement strand
TTTTTCCCTGCCCGACACAGGGACATACACTGTTATTGCTAAAGGATTCGACGAGTTCACATCTGGTCCCTATGAGTTAAATTTGTCCCAGACCAGTTCTGGCAACGGGTCGGGCAGTAATGATGACGATGATGATACATCCTCCGCACCGTCCGATCCCGTTGATATTTTTCAGGGCTTTGTTTTTCCCGACTCACTTGAAACGGCAAACTTAGGTCAAAATGAACGCCATATCTGGGAATTTGATGGATCGGCCGGCGACACTGTAGACATCTCTATGGTTTCTACCGACGGTAATCTGGACAGCTACCTCTTTTTATACACACCTGATGGCAGCTATCTGACCGATGACGACGATAGCTACGGCGGCAGCGACGCTTTGATTAGTTACCAACTGCCAGACACAGGGATCTACACTTTTATTGCCACCGGATTTGATGAAACAACCTCCGGGCCATATGAACTGTACCTGTCCCTATTCACACCGTAACTTGAGACCGGCGAGGTTTTTTACCACTTCTCTCAGGAGGAAAGCCTCGCAGGTCTAAATGACGTGCAGCACAAACCTGACCTAAACACGGTCTGGCAGCAGTCTTGAATTGCTGCCAGGCCGTGCTGTTTCTCCAGACGCCATGTGTTATAATCTCCACAAAAATCAGATACCTCAATACAATCCGCCAAAATCTGGCCCCACAAGACTATAGGACAAGCTGTTAGTTTGTCCACCCAAATAATGGAATCCCGATCATGCTTCACCAATTATTAAATACGCTTACTGATAAATTACATACCATCCTTTCTCTCATCCTCTTGGGGGTTAGCGCTTTCAGTTGTACACCCTCAACATCGTCTACCTCGCCAACTATTACCAATTCACCAGAACCTGCTCACGTCTTAAAATCGGTCACGGCCGTTGCTCCAACCCCTGAGTCCGCACAATCTACCCCTCTAAGTTACCCTCCTGCCAACCCCACACCCATAACAACCACAACCATTTCACCTGCCTCTCAAACACTAGAATCACGCACCATGATAGCAACCCAGGTAAATGAAAACGGGAAACTAATCATCACCTTGAACAATGACAAAGATGTTATCATCAACTGTCTCCAGGACACCGTAAAAATAAACGGAAACGATCCTGATGACAGAGAGATCATCTGCACCAGCGTTACGGCCGTACTCATCAACGGCAGCCCTGGTAACAACAATATCAGCCTGGGGGGATTGACCCGCATCGCTTTCCCCAATCTCAATGAAGTCATCGTCAATGGCAACGGTGGCAATGATAGCTTCACCGCCAGCGAATTTAGTGATACTTTGACCGGCGGCAATGGTGATGATGCTTTTATCGGTACCCAACCAAATGATGTAGTTGATCCGGGCGACGGACAAAACTTCTTCATGGAAGCGACCCAACCACTCGGCGAACCATTAAGCGCCCCGGCCGAAGACACAAATAAGTAACCCGTGTTTACCCAAGGTGTAACGGCCTTTTTATCAATCCAATCAATCAAACGCGGAGGATTTTCATGACATATTTCACATCCCAAACAGGCAAGTTGGTTCGTTCACCAAAATGGGTAAGCGTATTGGGGTTGATTCTGGTTATACTTTTTAGTGTCACGGCCGTATCAGCCCAAACAACCCCAATCGTGGATGCATCTGGAACGCTGGCCGTCACCCTGAGCGGTCAAGACGACACCCAGGTAACTTGCATCAACAATCAGGTAAAAATCAACGGTCTTGATCCCAGCAATGGCGCTTTTAGCTGCGATCAAATCACGGCCATCAACATTCAGGGCAGCGCGGCCGCCAACAATATTCATTTAGGAGGGATTACGGCCGTAAACTTCCCCAACCTCAAAAGCATCATCGTAGACGGCAAAGCGGGGGATGATCGCATTACCGCCAGCGAATTTAGTGACACTATCTTTGGGGGTGCGGGCGACGACCTCTTCACCGGTACCCAGCCAGATGATCAGGTCAACGGCGGTCCCGGCCAAAACATGTTTGTAGAAGCCACCCAGCCGCTTGGCCCCGGCCCAACAGCCCAAGGTTCCGACAAACCCACGACCCCTTCAGTTCCCTCACCCTTAGCCCCCGGTCTGATAAACAATTTCGGCGGCCCCGATTTCGATAACAATGCAACCCTAACCGGTTCCTACTATATACCACCCGATCCTATCGCCGCCGCTGGTCCAAACCATGTCGTCTCCGTCGTCAACGTCGCCATCCAATGGCATACGAAAGCCGGCGTACAGCAAAATAACCAGAGCCTACAGACCTTCTTCAGCGGTTCCTCCCCAGCTCCTACTACCGTTACCTTTGATCCCAAAGTCATTTATGATCAGTATGAAGATCGTTTTGTAGTCGTCACACTGGAGAAAATAGATACCGGCATAAATCCGAATGCTGGCAACATCTCCCGCATTTATCTAGCAGTATCAGATGACAGCAACCCTGCCGGAACCTGGTATTACCAGGTTATTGACGCCAAAGTAAACACCGGTGGCCTGGATTACTGGTTTGATTATCCCGGTTTTGCTGTTGACGAAGATGTTATTTACATCACTGGTAACATGTTCCAGTTTGTAACCAATGCAGGGGCCACTTTTAACCAGTTGTGGATTATTGACAAAGGTGCAGGCAGTGGGGGATTGTATGACGGCGGAACATCAGCCACGTCTTCCATGAACCCGGCAGGAGCAGGTTTTAACGTAACTTATCAACCCGCTCATGTTTTTGGCAGCGGGGGCATACCTGGAGCTGGCCCAATCGGCACATTCCTTGTCGGCTACAACGGCTTCACCTTTGGCGGCCCTGGGGCAAATGAGGTCGTTTCTATTATCCGTGTAGATGATCCTGTTGGCACACCAACTATGAGTGGATCATTTGTACCTGTAGCTGATCTAGAAGATATTGGCGGTGTTTTCGGTTTTCCGGATTTGCCTGATGCACCCCAAAATGGAACAGCCACTCTGGTTGAAGTCAATGACAGACGGACTTATCAAGCTGTCTGGCGTAATAATAGTTTATGGGCCACAACATCTATTGAACCCAATGCTGGCGCTGATACCGGCCAAACAACAGCACATTGGTGGCATCTCGATACATCAGCAGCCCCGGGTAGCCCGGTTACGCTGACCGATGAAGGAAATATTGGCGGAGAAGATATTGCTACTGGCGCATACACTTTCTTTCCTTCGGTGGCTGTAGACCCTTGTAACAATGCTGGGTTTGGCTTTGCGGCTTCTGAATCTACCATCTACCCTGGAGCTTATTACACCAACCGCTATGCCAGCGACACGGCCGGTATCGTACAAAGCACCGGCACATTGGTCGCCGGAACGGATTACTACATTCGCACTTTTGGCACCGGACGTAACCGTTGGGGAGATTACAGTGGTATGGCGCTTGATCCAGATAATGAAGCCACTTTCTGGGTTTTTAATGAGTATGCAATGACACGGGGTACAGCGTTTGGTGGAGAAGACGGCCGTTGGGCAACAGAATACGGTTCTTTCCCCAGCGGCATTGATTTTGGCGACTTGCCTTCCAGCTACACGTTAACCAACTTCAGTGACGATGGCGCCCGGCACTGCATTGGCGGCCCATATTTGGGAACAACACTTACGGCCGATGGGGACGGAAAGGAAGACCCGAACGCTCTAGGTGACACCGATGAGGGCGCTGTCCGCCAACCAAGTACAAATGGCTCCTCTACCAACGGTGGTTGGACTGAAGGGAATGTGTCAGGCGGTGATGGCGGCCGGGTAGATATTACAGTAGGGGGCAGCAGCGGTACAGTACAGGCGTTTATTGATTTTGGATCAGGCACATTAGCGGCAACAACACTCCTCAATTGCAGCACGGGGGTTGCATTATCAATGCCACTCTCTGTCGGAACCCATCAAACCTGTTTTGATATCGCCGGAAGCACATTCGGTGCGATACCTCAACCCATCCGAATGCGACTACGGATTAGCACGGCCGGTGGTTTAAGCACAACCGGATTAGCAGCTGACGGCGAAGTAGAAGATCATAGTTGGAACTTTGGGCCCACGGCCGTCACCCTACGCGATGTTGAGATCGCCCAGTCTGAAATACCTCCCGGCTGGATAATTGCATCTTTTACACTGGTGATCATTGGCTTGTTGTTCTGGCGTAAGCGTCAGAAAATGTCCGCCTAAATCCAGCTCCCTGATTTAAGGTGATACTTGTTAAAGAGGACGGCCGTAAACGGCCGTCCTTTTTTATACACCGTTAGCCCCTTTCGTTTTCCACCATGATTACAGCGAATTGGAGTAATAAACGGATGGCCCGGATTGTTTACTGAAAACTGATTACCGAAAACTGACCACTGGTTGCAAACGGCCGTACCTGTGGCACAATATCCTCATGGACGCCAACACTCATCATCCCAAACCGGTAAAAATCAGCCTCCGCTTGCGCCTGCCGCTGCTCTCTTTAATCATTCTGCTGCTGGGGGCCCTTTTTTTGCCCGACCGGGTATGGAACACCTTGCTCATTGGGTTTGGCGGCATGTTTGTGGTCGCTTACCTGTGGGTGTGGCAGTTAGGCAAAGGATTGCACGGCCGACGCCAACTGCAAAGTCGCTGGGTATCTGTAGGCGACCAGTTGGAGGAACTGTTTGAACTGGGAAACAACAGCCCGGTTCCCGCTTTGTGGGTGGAAATGATCGATCATTCAAACGTGCCCGGTTATCAAGCGGCCGTCGTTCGCAGTCCAGGCAACAATATGTTAGACCGATGGCGGGGGACGGCCGTATGCCAGCAGCGCGGTCAATATTATCTTGGCCCCTGGACGATTCGCACTGGAGACCCTTTCGGTATTTTCACGATGAGCCGCCACTATCCTCAAACCAACGAAATCATCATCCATCCCCCCATCCACACCCAACTACCTGTGCATTTACCGGCCGGACAAAGCCACGGCCGCCATCGTGCCCAACAACGAAGCTGGCAGGCTACCTACAACGCCGCTACCGTGCGCCCTTATTTCCCCGGCGATCCGCTGCGCTGGATACATTGGCCCACCAGCGCCCGCCACGGCGACCTGTTTGTGCGCCAATTTGATCTGGATGCGGCTGGAGATATCTGGATATTACTGGATATGTCCCAAAATGTGCAGGTGGGCAATGGTCCCGATGGCGCCGAAGAACACGCCGTCCTTCTGGCAGCCTCTTTAGCCGCCCGTGCTTTACGCCATAATCGGAAAGTGGGGCTGGCGGGATACGGTAATCAGCCACAACTCATTCCCCCCGGACAAGGTGAGGGGCAGCAGTGGCGCATCTTACACGCCCTGGCTCTCATTCAGGCCGATGGGCAAACGCCACTCATCAGCGCCTTGCAAGACCTGGGCCAAATCGCCCAAAAAAATTGTGCTGCCATCATCATCACTCCCAGCCCGCACACAGATTGGATACCCCAACTACTACATCTGGCCCATCGCGGTATTGAGAGCGCCGTCATCCTGCTAGATCGCCCCAGTTTTGGCGGCACGGGTAATCCATTGGTCCAGCAAAAAAGTATCCAGCGCCTGGGTCTTACTTGCACCATTTCACGGCAGGGCGAGGTGGGCATTCCCGCCTACACCCCGGATAAGAAATCAAAATTTAGGGTAACGCCCATGGGCAGAGTAGTGGTTGTCAGGTAAGTGTATAGCGTTTGCGAGGTATACAAAATTAACTTTGAATGATACTCCAAAACTTAATCTGGCTGAATAATCGCTTACGGCCGTCGGAAGGCTGGCTAGTATTTTTATTGTTATGTATGGCCGTCTCCCTGCAAATTACGGCCGTGTTAGAAGTAGGCTGGGTTCCTGAAGATGGCGTGGTTATGACAACGGCCGTGTTGGGGCTGCTGTTGGGTATTGTGTTGGCTAAACGGCCGTTTCCCACATTCTGGGCCTGGTTACTCCTTGCACTTTACGGACTCCTACTGACCACAATTATCCTGGCCCAGCTTTTACCGCCCTTGACTATTTTAGACCGGGGCTGGGAAGCGACGCACCGATTTTGGCTGCAAAATAGCGCTCTCTTTTTAGACCGTATGGGCGGCTGGGGGCTTGCTGCCTTTAGCGGGGATAGCAGCCAGGAAACGATTGCGTTTGCTTTTGGATTGGGGCTTCTGACCTTCATCCTGGCTGCTTACGCTGGGTGGACGACTTTTCGTCAACAACGGCCGTTACGTGGCTTGATGATGATAGGAATGACTCTGGCAGTAAATGGCTACTATGGCGCCGGGCAAATCCAGTGGCTGGGGTTATTTGTGGGGTTAGCTGCTCTGCTGACGGCCGTTGTCAATTATGCCCGTCTGGAACAAGAATGGAACGCTGACGGAGTAGATTATCCAGAAGACACTCGTTTAGAGCTGGCCGGATATGCAGCCTTTATTGCCGCCGGATTGCTGGCTATGGCTTTACTATTGCCCGCTTTTAGCATCACGAAAGTACAGGCATGGTTTGCTAGTTTAACGGCCGTTGCCGAAGCCGAATCCACACTGGGACAAGCTTTTGGCGGCGTAGATGTTCCCCGCACACAACAAGGTCGCCCCAGCGAAGGCAGCGTAGGTGGCAGCGGCATCTTGCCCCGCAGCTACCTGTTAGGCAATGCGCCGGAATTGTCTGAAACTGTGGTGATGACGGCCGTCGTTGCCATCGAAATTGATGGTGAACTGTTCCCCACTACATCCGAATTTAGCCAGGGTACACATTGGCGTTCCCTCAGCTATGACATTTACACCGGCAAAGGGTGGGCTATCTCCGAAGAGCGACGCGACCCCACCGACGCTTTCCAACCCATTCCTGTGCCCACGGCCGTAGGGCAAACCATTCTGAACCAGACTGTCCACTGGCAGCGCGACAATCGCGTCATCCGTTACACCACCGGTCTGCCCACCCGCTTTGATCATCCCACTATTGTTTCCTGGCGCGGTCTGACTGATCTGGCTCGTGTGCGCGGGTCGGGCAATGTATATCAGGCCACATCTCGTCTGAGTACGGCCGCTCCTGAAGAGCTGCGACAAGCAGGAGTGGAAGATGTTCCCCCGGCGCTGCTGGCCCATTACACTAAACTTCCCGATTCTGTGCCCAGACGTGTTTCTAACCTAGCCCAAGAAGTGACTGGCGAACAATCCAATCCGTATGATCAGGCCAGAGCATTGGAAGTATTTTTGCGACAATATCCCTATTCGCTGGATGTGGATTTACCACCGCCTGACAATGACCCGGTAGATTATTTCTTGTTTGATTTGCAGACCGGTTATTGTGATTATTATGCTTCTAGCATGGTCGTCATGGCTCGCAGTTTAGGGCTGCCGGCTCGGTTGGTAGTTGGTTTTCTGGCCCAACCCCCGGCCGAAAATAGGGTGCAAACAATCCGGCAGGTAAATGGACATTCATGGGTAGAAATTTATTTTGCCGATTATGGTTGGGTGGAATTTGAACCAACAACTGCGTTCCCCACCCCTCGTCAAAATTCTGCTCTAACCCCATCAAACTCTAAAACGGATGAACCATCTGCAGAAATGGTTACGCCGCCACCCATTCCCGATCAAGCGCCAGCACGGCCGTTCCCCTGGTTTCGTCTACTCATCGTGGCCATCATCGGGCTGGGAGTTTTTGTACTGTGGCAGCGAGGTTGGGCAGACCGTGCTTTGCAGGCAGATCAAGTGGTATGGGCTTACGGCCGTTTGCAGCAAAACGCCAATAAACTAGGCCACCCGTCAACCAACAGCCAAACTCCAACCGAATTTACAACTTTTCTGTTAGAGGGATTAGATGAATACGAACCCACCAACCGCCTAGGCCAATTGATCCCCCCGATGCGCCCGGCCATTAAGAAATTAACCCGGTTATACAACCAACACCGTTACGCCAAACAATCGGCCGGAGGTCAGGATGAAGCCCGACGAATCTGGAAAATGCTACGACGGCCGTTTTGGCAGCTGCGTCTGGCCCGGTTATTTTCACGCCGTATTAAAACAACAACGAATGAAGGAAGGAACAGCCCACATTCCGCACCTTAAACTTCGACCAAATAACAATTTTGGACGGCTACACCAAAGGGGGAGTGAATGATTACAAAACAGGGCATTTCTCCTTTAGCCAAGTGTTGGCAATAGGCATCCACTGTCACCGGAAACGAATGTTTGTCGCTGTTATTGCCGTCTAACACCTCCAGCCACAACGGTATCGCTGCCTGTTGACTGGTGATCAGCTTTGAAGGAGTAGGGAGTGAGTGGTCAGTGGTCAATAATATTCACTAAATCTATCTCATGGCATATTCCAGCCACAATACCTAAATGGTCTATCCGTTTTATCTCGTATTCGTATGCTTGTGTATCCAT
>JAAEOP010000015.1 GCA_024223125.1 Chloroflexota bacterium | reverse complement strand
CGACAACGGCCGTGTACAGCAAATTGACCACAGTGGCCCAACGGCCGTTACCACCACCTACCACAACGACAACATGGGCCTATCCCAGGTGTTAATGAGCGACGACGGCACAACGCAAACAACAAACCTCTTTGGCCTGGACCTCATCCGTATAGACGATGGCACAGAAACCCGCATAATGTTAGCCGATGGGCTGGGTAGCGCGCGGGTAGAAATGGTAAATGGCATGGAGACCACGACCACTTATGAACCCTACGGCAAAGTATTGACCCAAGCCGGAACCAGCGGCACAGTCTACGGCTACACCGGCGAACAGGAAGATGCCGCTACGGGACTGTTGTACTTACGGGCACGTTACTACAACCCTTATCTTTACCAGTTCCAGTCGAGAGACCCATTTCCAGGAACTATTATCGCTCCAGCATCCCAACATGGCTACGCCTATGGCTTAAACAATCCTGTTATGAACGTTGACCCAAGCGGTCTCTGTGTAGAAAACGGAGATGAATACTGTTGGTCTTTGGCCGAACAGGCCGTCCGCGACAACTTAGGCACGTTAACTGAACTTGGCGCCTTGACGACTATTGAATTGGAACAAAAACTATATGGACCACCCAGCCAGCCATTGCCCCCATCAATCCCTGCGCTAGGACTACCCTTTAACCCGGTACCGCAACATGGCCAAGACCTAAGTTGTTCCCTGGACTTCCCAACAAGCCAAACTGACTATCTTATATCCATCTCCTGGTTTGGCAGCCAAAAATACCCCAAGGACTGTGCCGGTTTGTTACAAGAAATCTTGAGTCTCAGAAATGAATTAGTAAGGCGTTATGCGGAGTTGCGCGAGAACAAGCTAAACCTTCCACAAAGTGGCCCCATGTCAATAGAAGGACATCAAGATCAATTTGAAGGTAAGCAAAGTCGTCTTCGGAAGTTGCTAGATACCTATAGGACAAATGGTTGCGGAGGTTCAACTCGTGATGCCCAGTCCTGGGCAACAGTTCCTGTCCCCTCCCCAGCGCCCAAAGCTAACAACTCGCCAATTACTGATAGCCCGATTCCGGCTGTAGGCATCCCTATAAGTCCAGAGACAATAGATACCGTAGGAGATGTCACCTTCTGGGGAACTGTTACTGTCGTGGGTGGATATGTCCTATATAATTCAAAAGGCTGCCTTTTGGGCCCGGTATTCTGCATACTGGACTTGATAACGCCAGTCCCATAAAAAGTAAGAGAAGATCATATGATAAAGATACCAGACCAGACACAGAGTTACGGACGACGCTGGCATACAATTTTTGGATTGTTAAGTATGGAGCGAGTTGTTCCCTTTCTGGATGAGATGAGGTTCGCCTTTGTGGATATAACCGTCATTCGTCCTTATGCTCGCCAATATATTAAAACGTATGAGATAACCTGGGAGGATGATGGATCATTATTACAACAAACCTTCAACCAGATCGCAAAAGCCACCGACGAAAGCACAGCGCTGGCTTTGTATGATTGGGGCACTAATAAATTTCTATATGGTGGTTCAGAGGGCGCCAGAGAATTTATCTGGGGAACATTATTACAGCGTTTGGCAGGGGTAGGGAACAGAGAGTCCTCCCCGTTGCCTTTACCGGAAGATAAGGTCAAGGCTGTCATCCAGATCGTGCAAGTCTATATAGGAGTAGCTGAGGATAAACAACGTCTTTGGGACAGGGTAGACGCCGCCGAAGCCCAGCCGCACTCAGAGTGGGAAGAGCGGATTTATAGCAGATATTTGTCAGATACTAGTCCTCTTGACGCGATAGAAAGCACTATTAAATTTCATCAAGTCCGCCGCGCCTGGGAACAGATGAAGCTGATGCTCAATGAATCCGAATTAGACATCCTGTTACAATGGGGTAGGTTATTGGGAAAGGAGATGGATATGCCACCTGAATTAGTACAATTACCAGATTAATCCATCACTATT
>JAAEOP010000014.1 GCA_024223125.1 Chloroflexota bacterium | reverse complement strand
GGGTCTTCAAAGATACCAATGGTGTAGTTGTCGCAACATTCGCCGGTAGCGGCGGCGGCTTCTTCGCCGGTGTCTTCGGCCGGTACTTCAACTTCTACGGTGACAGTTTCAACAACAGTGGTTTCGACAACGCGGGTAACTTCTACTGCTTCCCCTGCTACTTCTACTGTTTCTACGACTGTTTCCGTAACAACACGGGTTACTTCTACTACTTGTGGCTCGGCCGTTTGACAGGCTGCGAGCAAAATACCTACGGCCGCTAATAGGGCCAGAATTGTAAACCTTTTTTTAGACATTTGTCTCCTCCAGATCTTTGTCATTTGGATAGGGTAAATTTTTTATTTTAATACACGGTATGGGTGTTGCTTTCTACTTCTTCTTCTTATGGACACCACCTCCTAAAAAATTTAGTTATCAAAGGCAAACAAAAAACGCCCTTCCATTATAGAAGCGCGTTACAAAACCACCATACATGCTTTGTTGAGGTCATTATTGGTATGAAGGATATTATGCTGCTTTTGATAATGCAGAACCATTGAGTTTTTCCATTTTGTTAGTTTGAGGGAAACCAACAATAAGATTTCCCTGAATATTATATCAAGGATGCTCTAAGTGTCAACATAGTGACATCTTAGTGGCATATAAATTTGAGTGAGGCTTGGATTGCCACAAGTTTATTAGCATACCACGTTTGCTAAACTTACCCAATTGTGAACCGGTCGTCAAATGATTTATATTTCTCCCAGCTGCATCTGGGCAATGAATGGTTGGTACGGCCGTACATCTTCCCCTTTCTCCCTCCTGGCAAAATAATCTTGTGCAATTTGCGCCTGCTGTTCCCGGTTAAAATCTGAGTAGTTCCAATCCTTTTGCATTGCCTTTTGCAGACCGGACAACCCGCCATAATCGTAACAACCGCGTTTTGTTTTCACCAGCATAATGATCGCCTCTGTCATGTAGCGTGTGCCGATTATTTCATATTGGTAGACATGGGTTAGCTCGTGCATTAACAAGGCTTTATTTTGGCGTGTGTGGGCTGGTCGGCCGTGACGCGGCAAATTTACCGTATACCAGGACGTAAAAGCCAGGTGCCCATTAAAACGAAAGACAATATCTAACAAGCCCCCTTCCGCAATACGTACATCTTGAAAGCGCAGGGCCTCGGATCCCAAAACTGAGGACGCCATTTTAAGTTCTTCGTCTGTCAGGGGTGTTGTATTTGTTATCAGATGGAAGAAGAATTGGGCGATTTCTGGCCCCCCAACCAGATCGAAAAACTGCACGATGCCTAGATGCAGCCAATAAAGCAAGCCATATCCCTGAAATGGAGTGGGTAAAGATTTACGCTGAATGGTGGGGGGGATACGGCCGACACGCACCCCAAAATTCCGCACCAGATTAAGCGGCCATAACCACACATCACGAAGGCGTTCTCGAAGCCAAAAAAGGACAGCGTTCACAAGTTGTGATTATGCAAGGGAAACGGGAAGTTTACAACTTATCGGGGTTAATATTGGCGGCCTGCAATACAGCCAAAACGGGGGGAGCGTATACAAAGCAAGATTTCAGGTGGGAGTCTTGCAGGGGTTCTGCCGTTTGGCGAATAAAATCAGCGGCAATAGATAAATGAACTGCGGCGATGTTTTCATTCTCTGAAACATGGCTCATCGTAGCATGAAGCTTCCACAACACCCCCCGATCTACCGAAGTTTGGGCGGCCAGCATAGCCACATTCAGTTCAGCAATAGCGGCCGTCTGCTCTCCCTGATAAAACAACAACTCACCACGTACAAAAGCAGCTAAAGCACGATACCGATCCACATCTAACGTTTCCGCGATTTTGTACAACGTATTAACGGCCTGGTTGGCCTGGGCAAAATCCTCATGTCGCAAATAAGCTCGCGCCAGATGGTAAAGGGCCAACGCCTCAGCTTCTCGATTGCCAAAGTTACGGGCGCCATCTAATGCGGCCTGCAAATAAACCAATCCCTGCTCATATTGACCTAACTCAACCAGATCAAGACCCAGATTGCGTTTAATTTCGGGAATAAGGATTTCAGCGCCAACTTCTGTTCCCCGTTGTAAGGCTTGTTGATGGAATTTCAGAGCCGTGTCCACATCATAAAGCGCCTGATGACATTCGCCAATATCATTCAATGCCTGCACTAATCGCCAGCGGTCATTTACAGATTCTAGAATGGTATACGCTTCTTTATGGGCATTGAGGGCATGTTGGTATTCACCACGCGCCTGACGGGTACGACCCAGGCTGGTTAATACCCGCCCCTGTTCCCGCGCTTCCCCAGCCTGGCGGAAGGCAGCTAAAGATTGGGTCAGTTGGCTCACGGCCGTTTCCGTATTTCCCTGCCGCCGGTACAAAACACCTAACCCCCGCCGGGCGCGACCAATCACCAATAGATTTTCGGCGACCACACCTTCCCCTAATGCTTGTTGATACAGCTTTTCTGCTTCTTGATATTGGCCGCGGAAATCGGCTAACTCCCCCAGGCGTACCCGGGCGCGAGCTGTTTGATCCAGATCATTGCTGGTCGTCAGCGAGGTTTCATAATCTTCAGAGGCCTCCTCAAATTCTCCCAACAACCAATGGCACTGCCCACGATACTCAAACAGCCGGGCATGAAACACACTCGGCAACCCTTTGAAACTCAGAGCGTCTGTGTAATATTTTACTGCTTTGCCATATTCCTGGTTTCGCGCTGCCAGACGGCCTTCCCGAAAGGCCTTTAAGGCTGCTGCGGAAACACCCGTTAGGCTAAGCTGTCCAGAGGTAACTGTATCTGACATAGTGAATATAATACTCAGGAGAATAGAAATATCAATAAATGAATCGTGAATGGTGGTAAATGGGGGGGGAAAACGGCCGTTTTCCCGACTTCTGTACAATTTTATCTACCTTATTTGTTGGCGGGGTTACGGGGTAGGCACGGCCGTAGCCGGTGTGCGATAAGCCCGAATAACCGCTTGTGGGCAGACAATGGGAGGCGCCATCCGGTAACGACCTTGCGCCCAAAGGCGGGCGCGTACCTCGTCTGGGTAATGGGGCGGTGTGGGCAAAAATAGGCGGGTAATGATGCCTTCTGGCGGCCGACTGCTGTTGACCACACATTCTGTCGGCGTGGGCATTTTAGTTCCGTCAATTAATTCTGGTTGGCTTTGGACAAAACGTTGCCCTTCTTCGGCCGGTAAGGGCAACGTTGCCAATGTCCAGGCGCCCAAATTTTCCTGGGGACTGGTATTGTATTGAATGCGCGGATTGCCGTGCAGCGCTGAATTAGAGATAAACCAGTCGGTACGGGTTGCGCCGCAGCTTCCGCCCCCCGTACCCTGCGGCAAACAGACCAGTTTGGATTCAATGCCTTGCGGTTGGATGAAGGCAGTTTGGGGCGGACGGCCGTCTACCCACAAACTCTGCACAAACTCCTCATTACTATAAATTGTTTGCATGACACTGTTCCATAGTGGAGCGGCCCCAAATAGACCGGATGAATCCTGCATGGGATGACCGTCAGAATTACCTACCCATACGCCGACCACCACGCCGGGTGTATACCCCAATGTCCAGTTATCGCGGAAATCATTAGTTGTGCCTGTTTTCACGGCCGCTGGAAAAGGCAGTTCCAATGGATTGTTGTACCCCATCGCTGGCAGCCGAGCCTGATCATCATCCAAAATATCGCTGATGATGTAGGCGATTTTAGGGTCGAGCGCGTTTGTGGCTGGCAGACGCTCTTGCTGGGCGTCATAAATGACATTGCCCCGGCTGTCGGTAATACGTAAGACGCTGATCAGGCGCGGCCGTTGTCCCTGATTGGCCAGGGTAGCAAAAGCCCGCGTCATTTCTAGCAGAGGCACTTCGCCGCCGCCCAATGTCAGCGCCAACCCATAAAAGCCGGGCGGCTGCTTTAGCGAGTCCACCCCCATTTTGCGGGCGGTGGCAATAAAGTGGGGTATGCCAATATCTTTCAACAGGTGAATGGGGGGGATGTTGTAGCTGTTGGCCAGAGCGTCCCGCAGCAGCACCGGGCCATGAAAATAACCATCATAATTGCGCGGCTGCATGATTTCGCCACCACCCAAATCCAGTACCATCGGCGTATCCCACAGCACATCGGCCGTTGTCCAACCCCGTTCCAACGCGGCCGCATAAGTAATCGGTTTAATGCTGCTGCCCGGCTGGCGTGGACTGAGAGCGACGTTGACCTGCCCGGCAATAGCCTCATTGAAATAATCGAGGCTGCCCACCATCGTTAAAATTTCGCCTGTGCCCGGCTTAAGAATAACGACAGAAGCGTTGCTAACATCGTGGGCGGCCGTACGTTGGCCGATCCAGTTGCGGGCGGCCTGTTGAGCCATGTTTTGCATACCCAAATCCAGGCTGGTTGTGATTTGCCAGCCACCCCGTGCAATGGCATCAGCTCCATAACGGCGCTCTAACTCATCCTGCACATAAAGGACAAAATGGGGCGCTTCCAGGGTGGCGTCGGCCGCTTGTTCTGCGGCTGAAATGCGCGGTTGAATGATCAACGTCACCCCTTTGGCAATCTGGGCGTCTACACTGTTGATGGCCCCGTCTTCCACCATCAAATCCAGGATAAATTCCTGCCGGGCTTTGGCGCCCTCAAAATTTGTGTAGGGATCCCATTCCACCGGGGATTGGGGCAGTCCGGCCAGGAAGGCGGCTTCGGCCAGGGTCAAGTCGGTGGCCGCTTTGCCGAAGTAAGTTTGAGCGGCCGCTTCGATGCCATAAGCTAAATTACCATAGTAGATTTCGTTGAGGTACATCTGGATGATGGCCTGTTTGCTACGCCGTTGGGTCATGATCCAGGCCAGGAAGATTTCGCGCAGTTTTCGTTCATAGCTGACGGCCGCGCGCTCGTTAAAATCAAAGGCGACATGGCGCACAAGTTGTTGGGTAATGGTGGAGGCGCCGACAGGACGGCCGTCATCCACTTGACGGTAATTGCTGAGTAAGGCGGCTCCAATCGCGGCCGGATCAAAGCCATAATTTGTCCAGAAGGTATCATCTTCCACAGACACGGTGGCGTCAATGATCGCCTGGGGCAGTTCATTGTAAGCCAACCACAACCGTTTTTCACTAGTGGTCAATTCAAACAGCAGATTACCGTTACGATCATAAAAGCGAGGTGTCCCGCCCAACCCTGTGCCCCGAAATGCTGTCACCTGGGCGATGGAATCTTCTAGCTGGGCACTGAGATATATATAGCCGCCAATGGAAATGACAATAGTGATAAATAATCCCGCCAGCGCCAACCAAGCCAGGGTAATGAGGATGGTGGAAAGGCAGCTCCGTTTTGAAGGTTTTTTCTTTTTTTTGCCGGATGGTTTTTGACGCTGCCCTCGGTATTTTTCCATGTACTTGAATGAGTAATCATCTTTTGACATGCTGTAATATTAGAGTGGCAAGTGGCAAGTGGCAAGTTTGCAAGTCCCCGGCACTTCTCACAATTTCCAGGTATAGCTAAGTGCCGGGGACTTTCGGGACATCAACATTAGAACGCTCCCATGAAACTGACGCCATAAACGGCCAGGGTTAAGGTAGCGTCTACCAGGCAGATGATGATGAAGTAGAGGATGACAGAGGTGGACACTCGTTTGCGGCGTATCCATTCGGCCGTTAAAACCGCTAACCCAAACAGAATAATGGGCACGGCAACCAGCAAAAAATTTTGCCAGACGAGAGAAATATCTAGCCAGGCGGAAAAGGGGACATAATCCAACACGGTGGGCAAAAAGGAGAGCTTGGTGGCATAGTAAAGCGCCAGAGCGATGAACAACAGAATGAGTGTTACCCAACCAGGGCTGGGGTTCATATCCATGCTCTCATCATTGCGCCAGAAGCGGACAATACCTAACAGAAAAACCCCTGGAATGAACCAGAGGAGGGCTAAGGGAAAGAGAAGGATTCCGGCTAATGATTCCAAGAAACCAGACAAGAAAACCCCAATAACATCTGTGAGGCTGAGTTGGTCAATGGCTGCCTGTGCGTCCGGTTGGGTTGTGGCGTAAAACAGGCGGTTGCCGCTGCCACCCTCGTGCCAGGTCAGGTACAAATGGCCGGCGTTATCGGTGGCAATAGTGCCTTCAGAGGAGAAACTCTGGGTTCGGGAAGCCATTTGATATCCGTACAGGTCGCCATCCCTGAACAATAGAGAAACCATTTGGACGTATGATTGCTGGCTATATGTTTGCATGGAAGCGACGACGGCCGCTAAATCGTTTCCTTGAGCTGCGGCCGTGCTTGGCTCCAACACAAAATTACTGGACATAACCAAAATGGGTGGTGGCGGCGCTAACTGAGTCAGGTTGTAACTGTTGGTGATAGGCACGTAGGGCATATCTTCCAGCGTAAAAAGCAAAAGCTTTTCGGGGTTTAGCTTTTGTGGCTGCCCTACTGGGAAAGCAATAAAATCTGTCTGTCCGGTGTTGGCTTCCAAACCACTATAGCTGAAGATAGACCAGAGAAAATAAACCCAATCGTCGCTGACACCAATGACTGGACCAGCTAGAGAATCACTCTGGCTGAGTCTGATCTCGGCTACGGCCGTGCCTGGCACAGTTTCTAAATCCCCGTCCTCAAAAGCAGCATAATAAATCTCTAAACCATCCTGCCATGTCAGATGTAAATTGCTGCTTTGGTCTACCTGGATATGGGGGGATTCACCCGACTCGACCAAAACTTGGGCTGTTTCCACAGCGCCAACACGCATGCCCACAATTTGATCGGCCTGATTTTCTTCCCAGACAATAAAGCTGGCGCCGGCAAAATTCTGAGCCACATCATAACTGCCAACATTCATCTCCTCGGTAGACAAACGTTGGGGATCGTCCACTAAATTTCCAGCATCATCTAATGTCGCTTGCCATAATTGCCAGCCGCTGCTGCCGGCCGGCCGTAAAGCCCAAAACAGATATAGTTGATTGTTGTTTGCTAGTAAGAGGCGGGGGGCGCGTACACGGCCGTGCGGCAAAGCCAATGTTTGTTCCATTACCGGCTGCGCCTGGGCATCCATCTGCATATAGCGCAGTTGGGGGTCATCATTCAACACCGTTTCCATCCAGGCCAGATGGACTATTTCACCGTTATTTTCGATTGCCATACCGACGGTGCCAATGACGGCCGTGCTGAGCGGCAACCCCTTGCTCCAGTCCGGCCCTGGTTTTCGTCCCTTCTCTTCGCTGATGCCACAGCCAGATAAAACCAATAGCAAAATTAAAATGATCCCTACGCTGAAAATCAGCTTCTTAAAATGCATCTAACGCTTACTCCTCTGTAAATGTAGGGCAATTTTGCAAATCGCCACCCGATTTTGCAAATCGGGCTATAGTTTTCATTCTTCATGGTACGCCGCAGCATATAGTGTCTCCTGTGTATGACGGCCGTGTTACCTTCCCAATTATACGGAGCAAACCGCCCCAATGTTCTCTGTTTTTAAGATGTCACCCTATTACAAAGAAAAATCGCCGAAACCGGCGATCTCCTTTGCTATTCATTGCTTACTAAATTCGTTTGTAGTGGCAGCTTCAGCCGTCAGTCCGCTAATTGTGATTCATAAGCGGGTACTACAAATCAGTTAATTCTTCATCTTGGGATCAAACGCATCCCGCAAACCATCTCCCAAGAAGTTAAATGCCAGCGTTGTTACTGAGAGGAAGATAGCCGGTATCAAAATCTGATTGGGATACACCCGTAAAGATTGCGTCGCCTCCGCGATCATAATGCCCCAACTGGGGGTAGGTGGATTGACGCCTAAACCAATAAAACTTAAAAACGCTTCCAAAAAAATGTAACCCGGAATCGCCAACGTTTCCAGCACAATCAGCGGCCCCATAATGTTGGGCAAAATATGTCGCAAAATAATCCGCATATCACTGGCCCCCATCGAATGGGCCGCTTCCACAAACTCCTTCTTCTTATAAGAAAGAACTTGCCCGCGAGCCACCCGGGCCAATGTCAGCCAGTTGATCAAACCAATAGCAATAAACATAAACAGTAAACCACCCATATTGTCATTGGCCTTAATCAACGCCTGCACAAACGGCCCGCCACTGCCCCGCAAAGCCAGCGCCTTAAAATAAGATTGCATCAAGATAACCATGATGAGAAAGGGAAATCCATATAAGAAATCCACAAAACGCATCATAATATCATCTGCCCAGCCCCCTAAATAGCCGGCAATAGCGCCGTAAGCCGTGCCGACAACTAAACTAATCGCAGCGGCCGCAAAAGCAAACTGTAAAGAGATACGCGCCCCATAAATTGTCCGCGTCCACGTATCCCGGCCTAAACTATCGGCGCCCAGCACAAATTTATCACTGATGTTAGCGTAGTTTTCTGCACCTTCGGGCAGCAGAAACAACATCCAGGCCGGCACAGCATTATTGGCCAGCAAATCCTGCTCGGCAAAATCGTAGGAAGTAATCACCGGTGCAAAAACAGACATCAACACCAAAATGAGGATAAAAATGCCGCCAACAACTGCGGCTTTATTCCTAAACAAACGTCGGGCAGATTGTTGAAAAAGGCTTTGCTCCGGCCGAAAAGAAACATCATAAACTTCATCTGCATTTTCTGGGGGATCAATTTTGGCAACTGTCATATCCTTAACTCCTAATCAAATCGAATACGCGGATCCAACGCCGCATAACTGATGTCTACCAGCAAATTAGCCGCAATCAAAACAACTGAATAGAGCAACGTCACCCCCATTAACAAGGTGTAATCCCGGTTGCCAATGCTTTGTACAAAATGCTTACCCAAGCCATTCAAACCAAAAATCTGTTCCACAATAAAGGTTCCTGTAATCAGGGCCGCAAATACCGGCCCCAGGTAAGTAACAACAGGAATAATGCCATTTTTCATGGCGTGCAGCCAGATAACAGTTTTCTCTTTTAACCCTTTGGCGCGGGCAGTGCGAATATAATCTTCACGCAAAACTTGCAGCAGGCTGCCCCGTGTCAGGCGGGCAATGCCAGCCGCCGCGGCCGTGCCCAAAGCCAGCGCCGGCAAAATCGCATGTTTGAAATAATCAACATTAACATCCTGGGCACAGGGGAAAACGCCAAAACAGGCTTCTTGTGCTTCCCAGCCGGCAACGGGCAGCCAGCCTAACCGCAGCGCAAAAATCCAGATTAAGACAGGCGCCAAAACCAGATTGGGCACGGACAGGAAAAACACAGCCCCAAAGGTAGCAAAATAATCCCAAATCGAGTTCTGTTTAAGCGCGGCCAGAGTTCCGGCCGGCACTCCCATGAGCAACCCAAGAAATAAGGCCATAAAACCAAGCTGGAACGATAGGGGCAAGGTTGTGGCTATAATATCGGCCACTGCTAGACTACGAAAAGTAAGTGAAAGTCCAAAATCACCCCGAATTAAGCCTCTAGATGTGCCCTCTTCACCGAGAATATCATCACCCACTACATAAGAAAGGAACTGCTTCCACATTGGCCAATCTAAATGATAGCGGGCTTCAATATTGGCCACCACCTGAGGCGGCAACTGCCGGTCGCCTACAAAGTCAAAGGGGCCACCGGGCAGCTTACGTACCAATACAAAGGTTACAATCATTACGCCAAGCAGCACAACTAAAAAACCAATCATTCGCCGAATTAGATATTGAGCCATTGTCATTTACCTCGATTGCTGTCATGCCTGCGAAGGCAGGTATCCATGCGTATTATAAGTTTGGATTCCCGCCTTCGCGGGAATGACAAGTTGTTGGTTCAATAAAACTTCATCCCTAATACCAATCGTGTTAGCAAGTGGCGTCATGTTTCATGTCATTCCAAATCTCTGGAGGAGCCGAGGAATCTTTTTCTCGATATTGTAAAGATTTCTCGCTCCACTCAAAATGACATAAGCCGCCACTTGAGCTAATGATTGGTATAAGTCAGGGAATTTTGCATACATTTGCCTTGTTTGTCAGGTTTAACAGGTTTTTCTGATTATACGTACAAAGAAAGCAAATGTATACAAAATTTTATAGACCCTAAAGGTTTTGTAAACCCTTTAGGGTCTAAAGTAATCAATGAGGAGATTCTATTAAATCAAATCTCCTCATTGAGACAGGGTTAAAATTTTGCTAATTACCTTGCTGGGCTGCTTGGTCAATGGTCCAGTTAAAGAAGTCATTGGCGCCCAACGGGGGGAAGTTACGTGTCAGCCACGGCTTGGTAACATTCACAGTTGTGTAATGATAGATCGGCGCGTAAGCGGCTTCTGTGACAGCCAAAATTTCTTCAGCCTGAGCATAAAGTACTTCCCGTTCGGCCGGGTCTTGAGCTGTACCGGCAGCGACCGTCAAATCATCAAATTCACTTGTGCCCGCATCGTTGCAATTCGCATCGGTGCAATTACGGCGCAGACGGTTGGCGCCAGCATCAGAGTTGAAGACCTCGTGTACCCAGTTGTTTTCATCCGGGTAGTCAGCACACCAGCCTAGACGGAAGACATGCGGCGCTTCTTCGATGGGGGTTGTCTTGCCGATGGTATCCAGATAAACAGCCCATTCCTGGTTGTCAACGCCTACGGTAACGCCCAGGTTGTCGGCCCACATCTGTTGGATAGCGGCGGCAATGGAGGCATGACCTTCACTGGTATTGTGCATCAAGGTGACGCCCAGCTCATTGAACTCATCTATGGTTATTCCTTCTTCATCCAGGAACGCTTGCAAGGAGGCTTTGGCTGCGTCGGTATCATACTGCAAACCAATCGTGCCCGGTACCGGAGCGCCAAACATGCCTGGAGGGGCAAAAGATGTGGCCGGTGTCTGGCCGCCCTTGGTGACGTTGTCAATCAAGCTTTGCCGGTCAATTGATTGGGCAAAGGCAGTACGTACCCGCACATCAGTGAAGGGGTACTTTTGGTTGTTAAAGCCATAATAGTAAGTACAAGGCGTCGGGGCACTGAAGAATTCGGTACTGAGGGTAGCATCTGCTTTGACCCGGTCAATTTCAGGCAGCGGTACGCCGGTGGTGTCTAGTTCATTGTTTTCGTACATGGCAAAGGCGGTAGAATCTTCCGTTACCATGACGCCTTCAATTCGTTCGATCTGGACATCGTCCACATTAACCCACAGCGGGTTCTTGACCAAATTCAACTGACCACCATGAATCCAGGATTCCATGGCGTAGGGGCCGTTAGTGACAATGAAACCGGCCTCGGTCCATTTGTCGCCATACTCTTCAATAGCCCATTGGGGCTGGGCATCGGCTATCCACATACCGGCAATGGCGGGGAAGAAACCAGCCGGGTTTTCTAATGTGAATTGGACAGTATAATCATCCAGAGCAACCACGCCGACATCATCCAAAGTTACTTCTTCCGACCCTTCATTCACAGCCTGACCATTCTTGATGATGTACAGGACGTAGGCGTAATCGGAAGCTGTGGCCGGATCAAGGGTACGTTTGACGCCGTAGACAACATCGTGGGCATTGGCGAAGCGGGGGTTCCCGTCAGCATCAACTTCTTGTGTGGTCTCACCGGTAACGGGATCGTAATTGATCCAGGCTACGTCGTCGCGCATATTGAATGTCCAGGTTTGGTTGCCATCAGCATCCTCGCCCGTTTCCCAATCTGTTGCCAGATAAGGTTGAATCTCGCCAGTGACGGGATCAAATTTAGTCAGACCAACAAACATGTTGCCAGCCAGGTCAACAGAGGTTGTGTCAGTAGCCAAAGCGGGATCGGCCGAAGGCGGTTCGGTTTGGAAGTTCCAGTACAAAGTCACTGGATGATCTTCCATGGCCTCTTCCGATTCAACTGCAACTTCAACGGTTACTGTTTCTACAACAGTTTCGGTAACAACACGGGTTACTTCTATTGTTTCTCCTTCTTCTACCACGGTTTCGACGACGGTTTCAGTGACAACACGGGTCACTTCTACTGTCTGCACTTCAGTTTGAGGCTGGCAAGCAGCTACTGCGAGTCCGAAAACGATCAACAGTGCCAACCAAATTGTTTTTTTATTTGTAAACATGAATCTCCTCCACATATTTTGAGATTTGTTTGGGGGGTTGTGTGTAATAAAGGTGTACTTCACCTCTCCTCTAAATCATCTTTTCTTAAGCATCACCTCCTTTAAAATTACTTGTCATTCCTGCGAAGGCAGGAATTTATCTTCATTTGTGGATTCCCGCCTTCGCGGGAATGACAGGTCACGTTAGGATCAAACGATGACCAGGTCACTATTTAAAATTCTCTGCATGATGGCAGGCTACCATATGGAGATTACTCTCTGTGCCCATATTCCGGTATTCAGGGTCTTCCTGTTTGCAGATGTCGGTAACATGGGAGCAGCGCGTGTGGAACCGGCACGCCTGGGGAGGATTAGCCGGGTTAGGCACTTCGCCCTGTAAAATGATGCGCTGTCGTTTTTCTTCTTTGTCTGGGTCTGGTACGGGAATGGCAGAAAGCAACGCCTGGGTATAAGGGTGCAGCGGTTGGTCGTACACTTCATCCCGCTTACCTAGTTCTACAATACGGCCGAGGTACATAACCGCCACCCGGTCACTGATGTACCGTACCATGGAAAGATCATGGGCAATAAATAAATAAGTCAAGCCCAACTCTTCCTTCAAATCATCCATTAAGTTAACAACCTGGGCTTGGATAGAAACATCTAAGGCTGAAATCGGTTCGTCAGCCACAATGAAACTGGGATTGGTCGCCAGGGCGCGGGCAATGCCAATACGCTGCCGTTGGCCGCCAGAAAATTCATGCGGGTAACGATTGATGAAAAAGGGGTTGAGTCCCACTAATTTGAGCAGTTCTCGCACCCGTTCTTTGCGGCTGGATTTGTCGCCGATGCTGTGAATTTCCAGGGGTTCGCTAATAATGGCCCCAACTGTCAGGCGGGGATTTAAGGATGCCTGTGGGTCTTGAAAGATCATTTGCATATGACGGCGGGCTTTACGCATCTGGCTCTTATTGAGTTGGGTTAAATCTTCGTCCTCAAAATAAACTTCGCCCTCAGTTGGTTTTAGAAGTTGTAAAATGGCGCGGCCGGTGGTGGATTTGCCACAGCCGCTTTCACCCACTAGCCCCAATGTTTCACCTTTATAAATATTGAAGGTAAGGCCGTCTACAGCTTGAACAGCGCCCACCTGACGGCGAATAACACCCCGTTTGATGGGAAAATGTAATTTCAATTGTTTTACTTCGACTAATACTTCTCTGTCTGATCCGTTATTTTGGCTCATGCGGGCACTCCAAAGGTTTGTTGTTCACGAACCTCTTCCCAGCGCCAACAGGCGGCTGTATGATTGGGAGCTATGGGTTGTAAAGTGGGGTTTTCTTCCCAACATTGGTCTATGACAAAGGGGCAGCGGGGGGCAAAAGGGCAATGGGTTGGTTTTTGGAGCAAATCAGGCGGGAGTCCCTTAATTGATGAGAGTCGCGTTCTTTCACTGGCATCTACTTGGGGAATTGATTGTAGCAAACCTAATGTATAAGGATGGCTGGACTTATTATAGACATCGTGGACGGGACCTTGTTCAATGATGTAGCCAGAGTACATGACAGCTACTTTTTCTACCATACCGGCAACGACGCCTAAATCATGGGTAATCCAGATGATAGCCATGCCAAAATCTTCCTGGAGTTTTTGCACCAGTTCGACAATTTGGGCCTGAATAGTTACATCCAGGGCAGTCGTTGGTTCATCGGCGATGAGGATTTTCGGGTCGCAGCTGAGAGCCATGGCAATCATGATGCGCTGGCGTTGTCCGCCGGAAAATTGGTGGGGATAATCTTTTAGCCGGTCGCGGGCGCTGGGTAAGCCAACCACACTGAGTAACTCGGCCGCTCGCTCTTTGGCCTCGTTACTGTTCATATCCATGTGCAGTTTGATGGATTCGGTCATCTGACGGCCGACGGTGAGGACTGGGTTGAGGGAAGTCATGGGGTCTTGGAAAATCATGGCAATTTCACGACCCCGTATTTGGCGCAGTTCGTCTGTGGAGATTTTGAGGATGTCACGGCCGTCGAAAATAACTTTGCCCACTTCAACTTTACCTGGCGGGTTGGGGATAAGCCCCATAATGGATAAGACACCAACGGATTTGCCGGATCCGCTTTCCCCCACGATGGCCAAGGATTCACCTTCATCCAGAGAATAGCTAATGCCGTTGACAGCATGAACAATGCCATCTTCGGTGTAAAATCTCGTTTCCAGATCACGGACTTCTAGGATTGGATTTGCCATATTCCTCTTCTTTTATTTCAGGTGCGCTGCACTTTTACCAGAGTAATATGTTGTAACATAACCTTTTGTAAGTGTATCGCACCTCTGGTAGCTGCAAAATTCACTATCATGCCCCACAAGGGTCTCTATTTTAACTCCCTTTTATCCCTGTAACCAAGTTTACAGAGTTCTTTCCAAATGGGCAAACAAAAATGAAATAATTAGCGGTTTTTCCTTAATTTGTTGTATATAATTACCATATGATCTTTTCTGTATTTGTTCAGTTTGACCAAGGTCAAGTCAAAACTTAAATTATCCGCTGTGTGAGTACAACAAATAAAGGAAGAAACGAATGATCTCAATCGGTATGAAGCGAAAAATTGTGATTGTTCTTAGCGGTATAAGCATCATACTTTGCACTATCTCTTGTTTGGGTTTGTTGATTGGGGGGTGGATATTACAGTCAACAGCCGGTCTGGAACCGGATACAGTTGCCGTTCAAATTGATGCGCCGCCACGGGTTAATGTGAACGAGCCGTTTCAAATTATTGTCCGTGTGGAAAGTACCTATCCGGGTATGCCGCAAACAATTCACAGCATAGATATTTCAGACGATTATTTGCAGAATATTGTGCTGATCAATGCCGATCCGGCCTATTCTGAACAGGTTTCGATTCCTCTGGTTAGTTTTGAAAGTTTTATTTTTGAGCAAGCCTTGTCAGGCACGGCCGTTATCCAACTCACCATGCAGCCCCAACAAACAGGCCGTTATACAGGTGAATTTGATGTGTGTATTAACGCTGCCAACGTATGCAAATTACTGACCATCGAAACGATTGTTGGGGAATAGACTGCAGAGACATTTTTGTAGGACGAGTTGGTAAATCGTCTCCGGTGCGATTTACCAACTCGCGCTACAAGCATATCCGTTTCTTCCTTTATCCATTGTAGTCATGACAAAACATTAACCCTCAGCCAACCAATCTAAAACTAATTGGGCCATTGCCAACGGCCGTTCCATAATCAACAAATGGCTGACATCCGGCGCTTCTATAAAAGTTGCCCCTGGCTGCAATTCCTGCCACAACTGCCACCCTTCAGGGATCAATGTATCCGTTTCCAGCGCTCGTACTGCTAGTGTGGGTTGTCTGACATCCGGCAACGCCTCCCATACAGCCCCACCTTGCTGTAATAATAGTGAATAAAACCGAGCTTCCCATTCCCGTTTATAGCGCAGGGTTACGTCACCCGATCCATCTGGTACGATAGCGTTGTTAACATAATCCCACAAGGCAGCGTCTGACCAACGATTAAACACACGCTTACGTCGGTAATGGGTAAAGGCTGCCTTTTTATCTGTCCACAGGTTGCGCCGGTTCAGCGCTCCCTGTACATACGGATTTTGGGTGGCGGCATCTGGTATTTGAGCGGCCGCTTGCAGAAGTGATGGCGCCAGAAAAACGGGGTCCAGCAAGGCCAGTTTGCTAAAGAATTCGGGGTGGCGCACGGCCGTTAACATGGTTACGGCCGCGCCTAAAGAATGTCCCACACCAATCACATTTTGCCAACCTTGCTGCTCAAACAAGCAAATCATGTCATCCACAAGCACTTGCCAATCAGCCAACTCTTCCGGTTTTTGATTGGCCCACAATGGGCGCTGTATCCCGGCGAAGACATGGTATTGTTCTGACAGAGGAGCTAAAAATTGGCGGAAACATTCTGGCGGATACGCATTGGGATGGGCAAAATGCAAAATAGGGCCATCGCCGCCAACATCAAGAAAAGGTATTTGCACTGTTTATGGATACTCCTTTTGCTATCGTAAATCGGTTGTTTTTATATCGAATGGTGAAGAGAGTCAAACGGCCGTCTTGACATTCACTATCCAATCTGTATAATACGTTTAGTTCAAACTAAACGTTATATACAAACAAAATGATCATGAATGACGAATTAGCAAACGCACGGCAACATTTTATTCAAGGTATGAGTCGTATCAGCAGTTTTTGGGGTTTTCCCAAAGCGATGGGGGCTATTTATGGCGCTATTTATCTTTCGCCTGACCCCATTTCGCTGGATGATCTGGTGGCACAGGTAAACGTGACTAAAGGGGCTGTCAGCACCAATGTCCGCACCCTGGTGCGGCTGGGGATGGTACACAAGCAAGTGCAGTTAGGTGACCGCAAAGATTATTACATCGCTGAAACTGATTTTTGGAAGATAGCTCGCGGAATGCTGCGCGAACGAGAGCAGCAAGAGTTTGATCTGGCGCTGCGGACTGTTGGTGAAAGTTTAGATATGGTACAAACGGCCGTGCCCCCCAACACAGACCCCGACTTAGCCACCTTTTACCAACAGCGTATGACCAGTATGCAAGGCTTCTTCAACAACCTGGACAACCTGGTAGCCACCATGATCGCCCTGGATGATTTACGGGCAGGAACGATTTCACGCCTATTCGGAAACAGTTCTTCTACGTAAATCGAACATCCCTATCCGATTGCCCGAACAGGGATATCTGGACTACAAAATTTGAGATTGGAGATTAACTATGTCTACAAAACAACTTCATGCCGTTACCGGCGCATTTGGCTATTCGGGTAAATATATTACCCGCCGTTTATTGGCTCAGGGACAACAGGTTATTACCCTGACCAATTCTATAGACCGACAGAATGAGTTCAATGGCCGTGTCCCCGCCCACCCCTTTAACTTTGACCAGCCAGAAAAGTTGGCCGCGTCGCTGCAAGGTGTCACCGTATTGTACAACACCTACTGGGTGCGCTTTAACCACAAAACCTTCAAACATGCCGACGCCGTGCAAAACAGTATCATCCTCTTCAACGCCGCCAAAGAAGCCGGCGTGGAGCGCATTGTCCATGTCAGCATCACCAATCCAGACGAAAATTCTCCGTTGGAATATTTCCAGGGCAAAGCAGTTCTGGAACGCGCTTTACAGGAGACCGGTCTTTCTTATGCCATTTTACGGCCGACTGTATTATTCGGTAAAGAGGACATCCTCATCAACAACATCACCTGGATGGTGCGACAGTTTCCTGTGTTTGGCGTCTTTGGCGATGGGCAGTACCGTATGCAGCCTATTCATGTTGATGATCTAGCAAAGCTGGCAGTGGAACAAGGTCACGGCCGTGACAACATTATCCTCAACGCCATCGGCCCAGAAACCTTTACCTATCGCCATTTAATTCAGACCATCGGGCAGGCCATTGGCAAAAACCGACCTATTATCTCTATGCCACCCTGGCTTGGTTTACAGGTTAGCAAACTGGTCGGCCGTTTGGTAGATGATGTCCTCATTACCCCCGAAGAAATTGAAGGCTTGATGGCCGATTTGCTGGCAGTAGACGCCCCGCCCACGGGTACAACCCGCCTGACTAATTGGGTACAGCAGTACGCCGCCACTTTAGGCCAAACCTACACCAGCGAACTGGCCCGCCGCCGCAACCGGCAGGCGGCATATGCTTCTAATTGAGAACTGTTATCCAAATTAAAAGAGGCTGCCTGAGCAGCCTCTTTTTTGTGGTGTGTCAATCGGTTGGAAGAATGGTTGGTGTCAATTCAAATATTGCCGTA
Source organism: Chloroflexota bacterium (assembly GCA_024223125.1). The sequence continues at coordinate 22,010 of JAAEOP010000014.1, read as the reverse complement.
AATGGCCGGCAAAGTTGGGATGGCGCAGTTTACGCAGCGCTTCTTTTTCTAACTGGCGGATGCGTTCACGGGAAAGGCCAAACATTTCGCCAACTTCTTTAAGTGTGCGCGATTCGCCATCTTGCAGACCATAACGGAGGCGCAGAATACGGGCTTCACGGGGGGTAAGTTGGTCTAGAATTTCGCCCAATTCTTCGGTGAGCATTGTCTGGGCGACCGTTTCGGCCGGAGGCGGTGCGTCTACATCTTCAATGAAGTCGCCCAATTCGGCGTCAGATTCATCACCGACGGGGCGTTCCAGGTGGACGGGTTGGCGGCTGGTACGCAGCATCCAGCGCACACGGTCGGCCGGTAAGTCCATGTGTTCGGCAATTTCTTCAGCAGTGGGTTGACGGCCGTATTCCTGTTCCAACTCTTGCGCTACCTGATACAACTTGCTGATACGGCCGCCAAGATGAGCGGGAATACGAATGGTACGGCCGTGGTTGGCCAGCGCTCGTGTTACCGCCTGACGAATCCACCAGGTAGCATACGTGCTAAACCGGTTCCCACGCCGGTAATCATACTTCTCCACCGCCTTCATCAGGCCCACATTACCTTCCTGAATCAAATCCAGAAATTGCAAACCGCGTCCGCGGTACTTCTTGGCAATGCTAACCACCAGACGAGTATTGGCCCGAATCAGGTGTGCGCGGGCTGCGTCACCAATTTCTCGCACATTAACCAAATTGTCTAAGGTGTCATCAGACAGGAAGCTGACTTCTTCATCTAGCTCCAAAGTTGCCTCACGGCCGGCTTCAATCTCTTTGGCCAGATGCACTTCCTCTTCAGCAGACAACAAACCTTGCTGCCCCATTTCACGGAAATATAAACCTACAGAATCATCAATAGGCACATTGCTCAGGTCAAAAAGTGGGGCTGTATGGGTCGAATCTTCTTCATCGGAAGCGCTGTCATTATTATTAATTCCTTCAATGAGTGCTTCGTCGTTGAGGCGGCCCTTCCCTTTCCCATTCACTGTGGCAGCGTCTATCTCGTCTTCACTTTCGTAAATCGGTATACCTGCCGCTTGCGCTTCTTCTATTATTGTTTCCAGTATTAGGATGTTGTCTTCCATTTTGGGCAAAGCTTCCATAATCTGATCATAGGTTAGAAAGCCTTGCTCTGTACCCTCATTTAGCAGTACATTAACCACATCCATTTCACCGAATGGATTCCTCAAATTACTCATATATTAAATCCCTTTCTTTCAGATTTTTGTATGATGTATGGGGTGTGACTCGCACCCATCTGTCCTCTTCCTTTGTTCCGGGGCAGTCTAGCATAATCGCATGAGCAAAGTCAAGGGGGGATGTAACTATGTAACTAAACGTACTATTCTAGAGGGTATTTATAAGATAGCAATATTCATAGTCGGGATTCGGGATTGGTTTTTTTACGAGGCGTTGGCCCGCTTCAGCACTTTGTTGACGCCGGGCAGGGGGGTGTTTAACATGGTCGCTGCCCGGTGCAAATCTAGCGTACAATCCAAAGGCCATTGATTGCCGGTAGACGGGCCAATTGTCAGTGTGTCCCGTTCATTGATCTGCCAATAATCCATCATCTTAAAACTAAAAGCAGCGCGGGTCATTATCTGGCTACCAGCCACGTTGAGGATGCCAGTGTAATTGTTTTGAGCCAGTTCCAAACAAGCGTGGCTCAATGTTTCTACCCAAACAGGATTGCGAATCTGGTTATCAAATAAGGTTACGGGCTGGCCAGCTTTTAATGCTTTAGACATCCAGGCTGTGCCATGATCCATACGCTGCAATCCATAAATGAGGGAGGTTCGTATGACGACGGTATTGTCAACCTGCTGAACAATGTTTTCGGCATCGGCTTTGGCACGGCCGTAAGCATTAACTGGATTGGGCACGGCCGTTTCATCATATGGCGCAGCATCCCCCTTAAAGACAACATCAGTAGAGAGGTGAATCAGGCGAGCGCCAACGGCCGTGGCTGCTCGTGTTATATTTTCTGCCCCCAAGCGGATAACGGCCGCCATATCATCTCCCCGGTTACTGCCGGCCGTGTGAATAATGACCTGAGGTTGAAACGAGTGTACAAGTTGGGTAACGGCCGCAGCTTCCCGAATGTCCAGCTTTTCCCCTTGTGGTAATTGTAGGGGATCACTTTGAAAGGTTGTATAGAGGGTGTTAAATGTGGTAACGGCCGTGGGAACCAAATGTTGGCCTAGATAGCTGCTGCCCCCCGTAATAAGCAAACGCAGCCTATTCTGCTTCGTCATTAAAATTATTTGCTTTTTGCAGCGCTACGGTCGCTGCCGCCTGAGCCGCTTGCTGCTTACTACATCCCGTTCCTTGCCCCCAGGCATTCTCATCCAATTTCACATGTACCGTAAAAATCTTGGCGTGGTCCGGCCCCGTGCTGCTCACTACTTCATAACGAGGGGTAATGTTATATTGAGCCTGTGCCCACACTTGAAACTCACTTTTGGCATCCTTATGGGAAGCAGAAGCCATAATCTCCATCAAAGCTGGCCCAATAAGCTGTTGTACCAATGTCTCCACATCGGCCAATCCCTGATCCAGATACATCGCCCCAATAACTGCTTCAAACGTGGCACATAACAGGGGAGTGCGTTCTCGACCCCCATTTTCCGCTTCCCCATACCCCAGGCGCAAATAGAGGCCCAAATCCAACTGACGGGCAAACTGAGCCAGGGTTTTAGCCCTTACCAAAGCCGCTCGTAAACTGGTCAACTCCCCCTCATCTACTTCTGGATAATGATGGTAAAGATAGGCGCCTACGACAAAATCCAATACCGCATCTCCTAAAAATTCCAGACGTTCGTTATCTTCCAGGGCCGTATCAGGGTTTTCATTGAGGTAGGAACGGTGCGTGAGGGCACGCGACAACAATGAGGGGTCGTCGAATTGCACACCTATTTTTTCTTCCAGAAAAGCGAGATTTTCCACTACCTTACACGTCCTCATATTTTTTGAAGATTAATACAGCATTATGACCACCAAAACCAAATGCATTATTCATGCAGACATCAATTTTAGCCGGCCGAGCCTCATTAGGTACATAATCTAAATCACAATCAGGGTCAGGGGTTTTGTAATTAATAGTAGGCGGTATAATTTGGTCGCGGATGGCTAACGCGCAAAAGACACTTTCCATCGCCCCTGTACCACCCATAACATGTCCGGTCATAGATTTGGTGGAGCTGACCCCGATGTTATAAGCATGTTCCCCTAAAGCGGCTTTAATAGCGGCCGTCTCATTAGAGTCGTTTAACTGCGTGGCGGTGCCATGGGCGCTGATATAATCAATATCCTCTGGTTCCAGACCTGACTCGGTTAGAGCAATACGCATCGCCCTGGCGGCCCCGGAACCGCCCTCAGAAGGAGCCGTAATGTGGAAAGCATCGGTCGTTTGACCATACCCAGATATTTCTGCCAGAATTGTTGCGCCGCGAGCCTGAGCATGTTCTAAACTTTCAATAACCAACATAGCTGCCCCTTCCCCTACCACCAGACCATCCCGATTTTTATCGAAGGGCTGGGGCGTGTTACAGCCTTTGGTAGAAGTAGCCCGCGCCCTTTCAAAGCCGGCCAGAGCGACCGTGGCCATAATGGACTCGCTGCCACCGGTCAGAGCCGCATCAATGTCCCCAGAACGGATAGCGCGGTACGCATGACCGATAGCATCACTGGCCGAGGCGCAGGCGGTGGTAATCGTCGTCGTCGGGCCATGAATGCCGTAATCTATCGCCAGCAAACCGGCCGCTCCGTTGGGCATGATCATTGTAATGGCAAAGGGACTGACACGGCGAAATCCTTTCTCAACTAGGAGTTTGCCTTGTTCTTCCAGAGTGCGTATGCCGCCCACGCCAGTGCCTAAAATAATGCCGATACGGTGGCTGGTGTCTTCATTGATGGGCAGTCTGGCCTGGGTCATCGCTTCTCTGGCGGCAACGGTAGCCAATTGTTGGTAACGGTCACGTCGCCGGACATCTTTTCGGGACATATATTGTTCAGGTGTAAACCCCTTCACTTCGCAAATGGTTTGGGAACTGAGACTGTCCTGATTTAATAAAGTAAAGGGGCCTGTGCCAGTTTGGCCAGCCAGAATAGCGTCCCATGTATCGGCCGTATTGTGACCCAGGGCGGTGATGGCGCCAAGCCCTGTGATGACAACCCGGTGGCGGTGTGAGGTTCCGTTATCCATATAAATTCTCCAATTTGCTTCTAGTAGCTGCGGTATCCCTGCCGCGGCTGCTAGTTATCTTCTTCTGTCGGGTGGTAATGGCCTTCCACCCATACGCTTTTATCTGTCCCCACCTCTTTTTTCCAAACGGGGACAATCTCTTTTAGCCGGTCAATGCCGTAACGAGCAGCGTCAAATGCGCCCTGGTCGCGGTGGCCAGCCGCACAAGCAATAAATGTAGTCGTATCGCCAATATCCAAACGACCAATACGCTGTACGATAGCAATCCCCTTGACCAACGGCCACTGCTGCCAGATTTCAACAGCGATTTGGACCATCTTTTGCTGCGCCATTTCGCTGTATGCTTCATATTCCAGATAGGTGGTTGTGGCGGGCAAACCCGGCCGATTTGTCTGGCCGCGCACGGAACCGGTAAAGCTGATGATCGCCCCCACATCCGGTTGTTTGAGTTGGCGCTGGATGGCGTTGATATCCGGTTCGTCTGGGGTGATGGCAAAATAGGTGGGGAAGGGAGAGGCCTTGCTGCCACCGCTGACGGGGGGAAAGATAGCAATTTTATCGCTGGGGGTCACGGCCGTATCCTCGCCGGCAAACGCTTTATTGACGGCCACAACAGAACTGGCTACGGTCGCAGCCAATTCTGGGTATGTTTGGGCTACGGCCGTCAACACCTGTTGTACTGTAGCCGGTTCATCAACCATCACAATGATACTGTTCTGCCCGACACGATCTCTTAATGTAGCAAATAAACGTATTTCTAGTTCCATATTTATTGAGATTAGAGATTAGAGATTAGGAGATTATCATCTCTAATTTCCAATCCTTCGGCTTCACTCAGGACAAGACTCCAATCTCCACTTTTACCGCCTTCCTTACGTACCAAATGTATGTCGGTCAGGCGCATTCCTTTATCCACAGCTTTAGCCATGTCATAAATAGTGAGTCCAGCGAGGGTGACGGCCGTTAATGCTTCCATCTCCACCCCAGTTTTACCCGTTAAACGGACGGTGGCTTCAATCTCCACACAACTTTGCTTTGGATTGGGTGTGCAGGTGACAGATATATGGCTCAACATTAGTGGATGGCAAAGCGGGATCAAGTCGCTGGTACGTTTAGCGGCCATGACCCCGGCCAACTCTGCCACGCCCAGCACATCCCCCTTTTTCATATTGCCTTCCAGGATAAGCTGCAATGTTTTCGGCTGCATATGCACGGCGCCGCGAGCCACCGCAATACGCTGCGTATCTTTTTTGTAGCCCACGTTAACCATGCGGGCACGGCCGTGTTCATCTAGATGAGTCAATTGCTTAGACATAGGCTTCGTATTATAGTTGGCTATGAAGAGGCAAGCCAATTGGAGTTATAAGTTTGCAAGTGGCGCGTCATTCTTGAGAGTTAAGCTTTTACTTGCATACTTGCATACCTGATTAAAATATGTATGACACGATCTACCTATCCCCCCATTTAGATGATGCGGCTTTGTCTTGTGGCGGGCAGATTTTTAAGCAAACGGCCGTTGGCAAAAACATCCTCATTGTCACAGTCATGGCCGGCATTCCTTCCGTGGAGACTGTGTCCGAGTATGCTCAGGAATTACATGAGCGTTGGCAGTTGGCACAAGGTGTGGTGGCCGCACGACAGATAGAGGATAAAGTTGCCGACCAGATTTTGGGGGCAGATTACCAGCATTGGGAAACACCAGATTGTATTTACCGCACAGATGCTCAGGGGGCTGTTTACTATGCAGATTGGGCGCAAATTATTGGTCCCATTCACCCACATGAGCAGGCATTGGTTAAGCAGTTGGCACATGAATTAGAGAATTTGCCGTCACATCAACAAATAGTCGTTCCGTTAGCGGCCGGCAACCATGTAGACCATCAAATTGTACGACAGGCAGCCGAACATTGTTTTGGAGATAGTTCGGTTTATTATGAAGATTATCCCTATGTGTGTAATGAGATGGCGCTAACGACCGTCATTCCCCCACACACAACGGAATGGCAAGCCCAAACCATTTTCCTTTCCACAGCGGCCGTACAAGCTCGCATTGAAGCCATCGCCGCCTATACATCACAGGTCAGTACATTCTTTAACGGCCGTGCCGACCTTGAAAAACAAATTCGCTACCATGTACAAAAAATTGGCGGCGAAAGGGTATGGCACAAAAGTACAGCCCAATGTTGCTTGATTATTTAGGGCAGGTCAACTTATAATAAGCCATCTTAGGATGAGAGGCTTTTCAAATATGGGGCAATTAACCACCAGACAATTGGCAAGCAAGCGCAACCGCCAAAAAACACCCGTAAAAGCTAGGTTACAGCCAGGCGATATGCTGCAAGAGCGGTATCGAGTGGTGGGCACATTAGGGGCGGGCGGATTTAGTTCCGTTTACAAAGCCCGCGATATGCGTTTTCCTAATGTAACCAAGCTGTGCGCCATCAAAGAGATGGTCATCTCAGTACCTGATCCCCAACTGCGTGAACTAACCATTAAATCATTTGAACGGGAAGCCAGTATGCTGGCCATGCTAGATCATCCAGCCATTCCCGATGTGTCAGATTATTTCACCGAAGAAGATCGTTCCTATTTGGTGTTGGACATCATTCGGGGCAAAGACCTGGATCATTGGTTAGAAGAGTCTACGGATTTGTTGCTTCAGGATACGGCCGTCTCCTGGGCCATCCAATTATGCAGCGCGTTAGATCACCTGCACAATCAAAAACCACAACCCATCGTCTTTCGTGATGTCAAACCATCCAACATCATGCTGGATCAATACAATCGTATTGTGCTAATAGATTTCGGTATCGCCAAAGTATTTGAAACCGGTGACAAAGGAACAATGATCGGCACCGAAGGGTATTCACCGCCAGAACAGTACCGGGGACAGGCTGAACCGGCCGGCGATATTTATGCCCTGGGCGCCACGCTTCATCATCTGTTGACCCGCCAGGACCCGCGTTTGGAACCGCCATTTACCTTTAACGAACGCCCCATTGCAAAGATCAACCCCCATGTTTCCCCTGAATTTGAAGCGATTATTATGCGCTGCCTGTCATATGATCCCGAAGACCGGTATCCCAATGCCCAGGCATTAAAAGAAGCTTTAGAACAGTTGCAACAGCCGGCCACGGCCGTGTTTACAGCGCCGAGTGCGACCGAGCTAACGCCCGGCCTGACTGCGGCCATGGCTTCGGCGCAGATAAAACCACTCTGGATGTTCAAATGTGAAGATGAAATCCGGCGGCGTGCGGCCGTAGCTAATGGTCTCGTTTTCGTCAGCGCCTATGACAATAACCTGTATGCAGTGTCACAAGAAAGTGGTGAATTCAAATGGAAGTTTCCGGCCACAGAAAGTGTAGGCGGTTCGGCCCCGTTTGTATATGAAGATGCCGTCTTCATCGGCTCAGAGGACCAACATCTTTACAGCATTCAACTGCAAACCGGCCACCAGAATTGGCGTTTTGGAACCAATGGGCCAATCTACACCTCGCCCAGAGTATTGTTTGATCATGTCTTCTTTGGTTCCGATGATGGTTACTTTTATGCGATTAATGCCAAACGCGGCCGTATGGCCTGGAAAGCCAAAGCATATAGCGCTGTCCGGTCTACCCCTTACGTAGACGATGAGCGTGTCTTTTTTGGCACCGAGGGAGGTTATATTTACTGTTTGGAATTGGCCTCCGGCAAAGTAATTTGGCAGGCACAAGCCAAGCGCAATGTTACCTCATCCCCCGCATTATTTGACGAAATCATTTTTATAGGTTCCCATGATGCCACCGTTTACGCTTTAGATGCCAGTTCCGGTTGGGTTATCTGGCGTTTTCGGACACGCCGTCCCATCGTCTCCTCCCCAATAGTACATGAAAATGTCGTGTACATCGGCTCATCAGATGGGAATTTGTACGCCTTAGATTTGGCTACCGGCCGTCAATTGTGGCTTTATGAAACGGAAGGACAGGTTTCCTCCTCGCCAGCCATCTGGGAAGATGCTGTTTACTTTGGCTCAATAGATGGCTCTGTCTACTGCCTGAGCCTTAAGAAAGGAGAGCTTAGGTGGCAGTTTAAGACCAAAAGCCATTTTATTGCATCTCCAACCATTGTAGATAATATTATTTATATCGGCTCCACAGATCATCACTTATATGCTTTGCCGGCTTAACTACCGGCGCTGCCAAACAGGTACACAAAAAATATTTTTGGATATTGATTATGAATGAGTCAGCTACCTACTCCGAAGAAGAAAACAAACAGGACATGGATACATCTTCGGATGTGGAAAAAAACGATCTGGAAACAATATTTCCAGACCTGCCTGAGAGTGAAGATATTGATGAGATTAGAGAGACTGAAGAACTCCCACCACTCATCGTACCGGGCGTCAAAACCATTCTCACGGACAATAACAGATCCATAGAAAAACCAGAGGCTATTATTCAGGTTGCCAAACGTTGTGATGTGGGCGCGCGAGAACGGAATGAAGATTCTTGCCTCATTTTTTCCTCAGAATCAGGCGGTCATTTTTCCATGATGCCTTTTGGTTTATATATTGTGGCTGATGGGATGGGCGGGCACACAAATGGGCATGTAGCCAGTAAAATTGCTTCTCGTATGGCGGCTAACCATATTTTGAAGGAAATCTATTTGCCATTACTGGTCAATGATGGCCCACCACAGGTTGGCATTCGTGATGTACTGGTAGATGCGGTGCAGGCGGCGAACACGGCCGTGTTCCAAGATGAACCTGAAATTGACAGTGGCACCACCCTGACTGTGGCCTTGCTGTTGGGCAACCGCTTATATGTAGCCCATGTTGGCGATAGCCGTCTTTATTTACATACGCCAGAAAAATTTGAAGCGGTGACGAACGACCATTCCCTGGTACAGCGTCTCCAAGATGTAGGCCAGCTAACAGCAGAAGAAGCCACCATCTACCGTTACCGGAATGTATTACTACGGGCGGTTGGTCAGGGAGATGAAGTAGAGATTGACACATATATGCGTCTCCTGCCCAAAAAGGGCACGCTTCTGCTGTGCAGCGATGGCTTATGTGGGTTTGTAACTGATGATGTCATGGACAATATCTTAAAATTAGATGAACCATTACAACAAAAAGTTCATGATTTGTATGAAGCCGCCATGACCGCCAACAGTAACGATAATGTAACCGTCATTTTGGTAAACTTCGCTTTATAGTTCCCTGGGTTTCGATGAGCAAAATCTTTGACTATTACACCATACTAGGTATTGATTCCCAGGCTGACAATGATACGATTCGTGTCGCCTTTGAAACCCTGCAAAATAGCTTCCCCCCCTCAGAACGAAATCCCGCCAACAATCCTGACTATCAACGCATTGTCAATGCTTTTGAAGTTTTAAGCGACCCGGTACGCCGGGACACTTATGATTCATTGCTTATAGAAACCACAATGATTGATCTGGACATTGAAGTGGTGTCCAGCCGAGATCAGATTGATGTTTCAGATTCGGATCAACGTTTATATGTATTGGTAGATATACGGCCGCCTAAACAAAGCGTCGGGCAGCAGTTACCGCTCAATCTCTGCCTGGTCATAGACCGCAGCACATCAATGCACGGCCGTCGTTTGGAAGCAGTGAGAGCGGCAGTAGAACTGGTTGTTGAAAAGTTGTCGCCCAGTGATGTGTTATCTATTGTCAGCTTTAGTGATCGGGCAGACATCGTATCGCCAGCAGAACCGTTGACGAATAAAACGATCGTTATCAGCCATCTCCGTTCCATTCAAGCATCAGGTGGCACAGAAATTTACCAGGGACTCAATGCTGGCTTCAAAGAAATGCAGCAGGTCAACCTGGAACAGCATACCAACCACCTCATCTTGTTAACCGATGGTCATACCTATGGTGATGAAAAACAATGTCTGGCTCTGGCTAATAGAGCGGCCGCAGAGCGCATCGGCTTCACCGCTTTCGGGATTGGCGCAGATTGGAACGACCACTTTCTGGATGCCCTGGTATCCCCTTCTGGTGGACAAACCTCGTTCATCGAAGCGCCCCAAGATGTCGTTGCCCGCCTGGAAGAACGCATTAAAGGGTTGGGAACCATCTATGCCCAAAACATGCACCTGGTACAAAACTTCCCCGACTTTATTAAATTAGTAGATGGATTTAAATTGGTTCCCTTCGCCCAACCGCTCAATTTAGAGGAAGATAAAGTCAAATTGGGGAATGTAGAAGGTCGCTCACGGCTGGCCTTCCTCCTGGAAATCAACATCGATCCGCAACTTTTTGAAAGACGATTCATCGTTCCCATTTCTCTGGCAGCAAATATACCAGCCCGCCAGATGCAAGAACAAACCTTCAATGAAAACATGCGTCTGCAAGTGTTGACAGGCCCAGCAAAAGAAGCGCCACCCGAAGCAATCGTGGAAGCTGTACGCATATTAAATATGTATCGCATGAATGAGCGCGTGTGGGAAGATGTAGAAGCAGGTAACATTGATGGAGCGACCACACGAATGCGTCACCTGACAACCCGGCTGCTTGAAGCTGGCGAACCCAAACTGGCACAGCAAGCTACTGTGGAAATGAAACGCATTTCCAACGCTGGCACAATGTCTTTAGAAGGGCGAAAGAAGCTGAAATTTGGTACCCGCAGCTTAATCAGCCGTACAAAATATTTCGATAACGATGATTAATTGTTCTGAATGTGGCTCCCGGCAATATGAAGGCTCACTCTTTTGCAGTGAGTGTGGTGGATTTTTAGTGAACCTATCTACAAATGTGACAACCATCCTGCCTTTCTCTGAATTCATCAACCACCCGCCCCCCCCGCCTATATCGTCAGAAATAGTAGAAATTGCATCTGAGTCACGCGAGATGATAATTCATATTCCCAGCAGCCGCCGCCGTCTTAAACTACAATTGCATGAAGAAATTCGTGTAGGGCGGGGTGATTCCGATTTGACGCCAGAATTAGACCTGACTGATGATGATGGCGCAGAAAAGGGAATATCTCGCCTTCATGCCACCATAAAATCGGTTAAACAAGGGGTGGTTCTCATTGATTTAGACAGCACAAATGGTACGTTGTTAAATACATACCGACTGCCTCCCCAACGGCCGTATCCTTTGAAAAATGGCGATGAAATCCGATTTGGAGAACTTCTCGTCCATGTCTTTTTTGAATAAATCGAATTGACAGTTCGATTTACAGAGAGGAAATAACCCTATGATAAGCGTAACCGTACACATCAAGAACGAAGATGCTGTTTTGTGTGAAATGGAAGAACTGCCAGAAACAAAATGCACCTTTTTGTTCTTGCATAACCCCCGCTTACGCGACGGCAAAGACCTTCATTATTTAGATGAAGATGTTACTAGCATGATGCTCCCCTGGCACCGTATCAACTTCATACAAATTATGCCCTCGGCCGAAACAGAAGACGTCATTGGCTTTGTGCGTGATTAAACTATGGTTGAACAAATTCCATCTTCATTAGAATCAACTGCTCTCCGGCTTATCCTGGTTGTAGATGACGAAGCTCGTATGCGTCGTTTCATCCGTATGAACATGGAACTGGAAGGCTACCGGTTGATTGAAGCCGACAACGGCATAGACGCTCTGGAACAAATAAGCCAGCACACGCCCGATCTGGTCATCATGGATGTGATGATGCCCCAAATGGATGGCTTTGAAACATTGCGCCTGCTGCGCGAAATTTCCACCGTACCCGTCATCTTACTCACCGTCAAGGACGACGAAGAAGACAAAATTCACGGCCTCGGTCTGGGCGCAGATGATTACATTACCAAACCATTCAGCCCGCGTGAACTGGTCAGCCGGGTAAATGCCGTGCTGCGTCGCGCCGACTGGCCGGCGCCCCCACCCCGCACCATCCTCCGCATTGATGAACACCTGTCCGTAGATTTTAACCGGCATCAAGCCATCGTGGCCGGTGAACGTATTGAGCTACGGCCGACAGAATACCGCTTGCTCTACGCTCTCATCCAAAATGCCGGCTGGGTTGTGCCCCATGAAACTTTACTGGCCAAAGTATGGGGTTATGAATATCGTGACGAAACCCATTACTTACGCCTTTACATTAGCTACCTACGTAAAAAAATTGAAAAAGACCCGGCCAACCCTCACTACATTATGATCGAGCGTGGGATTGGCTACCGTTTTCTTGATTTCAAGAAGGGTTAAGTTGAGGTAATTGGACAATTACCCAATTACCAATGTTATTTTTCGCCAAATTCATTTATCATTGTCGGCTATGACACATATTGCGGCCGATGGCAAACACTTTTTTGACCAAATAAACAGCTACCTTTGTGTAGATGATCGCATAGTCGTGCAAGATGCTTTTGCACTGGCTCGTCGGGCACATGGAGATCAACGCCGTAAGTCCGGTGAGCTTTTCTTTACCCATCCCCTAACCGTAGCCTACTATTTGTCTGAATACCAGCTTGACGCCCCGGCGCTGATTGCCGCTCTGTTACATGATGTAGCTGAAGATACCCGTGTAACCCTCCCAGAAATCAAGTCTCAATTTGGTAAAGAGGTAGCGCGGCTGGTGGATGGCGTCACCAAGTTAAAAGATGTCACCAAAGGGGTAGCCGAAGGCAAATCACTTTCTAATAAAGAGATAGAAGATGCCACCCTGCACAAAATGCTGGGCACGATGACAGTTGATGTGCGAGCCGTCATCATAAAATTGTTTGACCGGCTGCATAATATGCGCACCATCAAATTTACGCCTCCTCATCGCCAGCGGTACAAAGCGAATGAAACACTGGCCGTGTATGCACCCCTGGCCAACCGTTTGGGGGTGTGGAAGCTAAAAAATGAATTGGAAGCTTTAGCCCTGGAAGTATTGGAGAATGATACCTATCAAATCATCAAACAGCAGCGCAAACAGCTAAAACAAGAACAGCAGGCAGATTTCCAGATAATTAGCGGCCAGATTTTTAATGTGCTGCTACAAGCGAATATTGATATACGTAATGTGATATACGCCCCCGAAAATATCTATACCATTTATCAGGATTTATGCCGGAACGAGTTGTCTTTTTACGATCTGGATGAAACGATGCGTCTGGTAGTGCTGGTAGATGATTTGCCCTCTTGTTATCTAGCGCTAGGGCATTTGCATCAGCTGTGGCCGCCCATTCCGAAACAATTTGACGATTATATTGCCGTCCCGCGCGATAATTTATACCGCTCTTTGCATACCTCGGTTATTCATAGCGAGGGTCGGCATCTCAAGCTGCGCTTTCGCACAGTGGCCATGGATAAGGTGGATGAGATTGGTATTTTGACACGTTGGTTGTATAAGGGAACACCGTTATGGACCAGTGGAATAGCCAACCGGATCAACAATTTTTTTGAAAATATCAATGAAAATATTCGTCTGGAGCAAACGCCGGGGGCCGTTGTTAAAGGTGTCGTTGAAGATGTGTTTGTCAAACAAATTCGAATGTACACGCCCCGTGGCGAGCTGCGAGAACTGCCCGAAGGAGCCACGGCGCTTGACTTTGCTTATGCCATTCATACTGGTTTAGGCGACCAATGTTACGCGGCCGTTGTGAATGATGAATTGTACCCCTTGAATAAATCGCTGTCCGATGGCGACCGGGTGCGGATTGTAAAGAAAATTCGGGCACAGCCACAGCGAGCCTGGTTGGATGAGGATTTGGGCTATATTTTTACCCATTATGCTCGTTACCATGCCCGGCGTTGGTTCCGGCGTTTGACAACAAACACGGCCGTATCCCAGGGTGAACAACTACTCAATAAAGAACTGCACATGCTCGGCTTTCCACATTATGGACACGGCCGTATAGCAGAGATGTTCGGTTTTGATACGACTGAAGAACTGTACCATGAGTTAGGCCGGGCAGAACTATTACCCACCACCGTCGCTCTGCGTGTTTTAGAAGAAAACTGGTCCGCAGGCCCGGCTCGTGCGCTGGACAATGAGGTTTTTTCCGCTATGGGGAAACGGTATGTCGTAACCAATGCCGACGGCAGTAACCTGCGTTTATGTGGAACCTGCCAGCCACGTCCCCCGGATAACATTATTGGCTATTTACGAAAAAATGGCGGCGTCACTGTGCATAAAAAAAACTGCCATACCTTAAACCCAGAACGATTGTGGGGGCGCAGCTTCAAATTGGGCTGGGGTGAAGCCCCCCGCGAGGCCCGTTCGGTAGATGTCGAAGTGAAAGTATATGATCGTCCCGGTCTGCTATTTGAAATTACGCACCTCATTCAAGACGAGCATATCAACATCTCCTATATTCATACCCCACCGTCTGAGAAGAAAAACGAAGTTTACATTGATTTGATGATTGATGTCGTCAAGCCGCGCCAGTTGGTACGCATCCTGCACCAGATACAAGCCCTGGCCAATGTATTCTCCGTCCAATCCTTCCTTAAACGAGATAAACCGGAAGAATTACTGCCGGCTAAATCGTTTTATCGGCCGGAGTAGTTTTAGTAATCAGTTTTCAGGGAGCGGTAAATAGTTATGGCCTGGATAAATGTTATTCAAGAAGATGAAGCAACCGGAAGGCTCAAGGCGTTATATGAGAAATATGCTGAGCCTTCTGGGAAAGTGGACAATATTCTTAAAATCCATAGTTTGAATGTGAAATCCTTGCAGACCCATTTTGACCTGTATGCTCATCTCATGCGCGGCCGTTCCGATTTGAGCCGGGCACAACGAGAAATGATTGCCGTCGTCGCCTCAGTGGTTAACCACTGCCATTACTGAATGACCCATCACGGAGCCGGGCTGCTCCGTTTAACTCAGGATGAAGCATTGGTATCTCAACTGAAAGAAGATTGGCGACAAGCAACATTAAACGCGGCCGACCAGGCCATGTTAGCCTATGTAGAAAAGTTGACGCTACGGCCGTGGGAGATGACCAAGACAGACGTAACCACATTGCGCCAGAACGGTTTCAGCGACGCCGCCATTTTAGACATCAACCAGGTCACCGGTTACTACGCTTTTGTCAACCGTCTGGCTGATGGTTTGGGGATAGAGTTGGAGGGTTTTGAGGAGGATGGGGAGTAACGATTGGAACTGGCGGGAACTGATTGCAACTGTAATGGAAAATCACGCGGCATCCCTATGTAAACGAGGGCTTCGGAAAAGTAATTCACGTTCCGGTATGGAATTGAAGGCTTGACAAATATTCACCTCGAATCAAGTACGCTACTCTGCAATAATTGAAACAGAGCTGGAGCCAACAATATCAGCAATATGGCCGGAAAAGTCATAAATAGCAAGACGAAGCCATTTAAGCCGATACGATAATAAACTTGATGCTTGCCCCGGCCGCGACGGCCGACTTGCAACACAACCTTAGACACCAACATCAACCCCAGCGCCAAAACAATCACCAGCCAGCCCCAGGGCAAAATATTGACAATGATAAATGGCGGTTTGACAGCTGCTAACGTTCCCAGATAGCGCGGATTGATAACCAGAACAAGCGCCATAAAAATCAACGGTAGCAGGGGTAAAAAATATTCAGTATACTGCCACATTCGGGAATCTATTCCTGGCTCGCCAGCCGGGATTTGCTCCTGGATTTTCCTTTTACCCGCACCGTTACCACTCGATACATTTCGGGCCAGTTTAATAAAGGCTTCTTGTTCTGCGACCGGAACGTTTAATGCCTCAGCCAACTGTTCAGCTAATTGGATAGACGGCCGTAACGACCCCGCTTCAATCCGCCGCACAGAAATGGTGGCACAATTGGCCCGATTGGCTAGATCTTCTTTCGTTATCTCAAGTTGCTGCCGTCGCTCCTTAACCATTTTGCCAAACGTCGTTGATTCATTCATATGCATCTCCTTTCGCGCAAGTACACTTTATGTTTATTATAGGGGATATAGGCGGCCGTTCTCAACCCTATGGTCAAAAGCAAGGCCAAATCCAGCCCGGTGTGGTTAGCGACCATCGTTGCCTGCCACGCCCCGTGAATCTTGTCGAAGTAAGTTTCGGCCGTTATCATCTGTATGGCTTCCGCAGGTTTGCTCTTCTGTGCCGTACAGGCAGTCAGAATCAGGAACAAATCAATGATTAGCCCTCATCTCAGACACATTTTTTTCATCATCGTGTATATACCATCCTCAAAACATTACAAAAGTGTGAATGAGGCTCATTTCCGTAGGGTAGCTTACGTTTAGCTTTCTCCACAGGAGATAACTTAGGCACGGCTTTAGGATTATGTTAGTGTCACGAATTTTTCGTCACTTTCCCAAGACTACACCGGATCAAGGTGTACCATGACTATCATTTTAGCGATTTTTGCTGGCCTCGGCATCGGTTATATTTTTGAACGTGGAGATTTTTGTTTTCATAGTACCTGGCGTGGTTTGGTAGGTCGGCCGCGTCAGATAGATCTTTTTCGTGCTTACCTCTTGGCGCTTCTAATCGGCATTCCCCTAGTGCGCGGTATGATTTTTCTGGGTTGGGTCGAGGCCTGGATTCCCCCTTTTGCCTGGCAGGCTAATATCCTCGGCGGGCTGATTTTTGGTATGGGTATGGTGATTGCCGCCACTTGCATTACAGGACTGTTTTACAAGCTGGGACATGGCATGTTAGGAGTATTGGTAGCCGTCGCTTTTTGGACGCTGGGCGACATCATGACCTACCTGGGGCCATTAAAACCGGTGCGTGAGGCACTGCGAGCAACAACCATCAACGCTAACGGCGAGAGCGCCACCGTAACAAATCTATTTGGCCCGGCCGGTGTGATTTTTCTACTGCTGTTAGGGGTGGCAACGGCCGTATACCTCTTCCGCTCCCCCCGCCACGACCGAGGCAAATTGTGGAACTGGCTCATCCTTGGTCTGGTCACGGGCCTGTTCATGAGCTTCGCCTGGCTACTGGCTCAGGCTGGTGGTTCCAACTACACCTATGGCACATCTGGCGTCCCCTCCGGCATCCTGCAGGCCCTGGCCGGTCAAAGTGAAGGCGGCGTCCCCTGGATCCCCATCACCCTTATCAGCCTGGTTCCCGGCGCCTTCATCGCTGCCTGGCGATCGGGGACATTATGGGTGCGCGGGGAATCAATCCGACGTTACGTTGAACTGGGCGCTGGCGGTTTGCTGATGGGTATTGGAGCCGGCATTGCCGGTGGCTGCAATTTGGGTCATTCGCTGGTCGGTGTGCCACTCCTATCTCTAGGCAGCATCACCAGCACAATAGCGATGGCAACAGGCGTCTTCCTGGCAGCCGGCGCAGTCAAACTTCTACAGTCACAACAACAACAAACGGCCGAAGCCATGACCTGACTGCCAGTTTGTAAGCTGGTTGTAATCAATTGTGGATATACTGCAATGGGGGTGGTGGCTAGTGGTTAGCACAAACTACCAACCACCAACCGCCGTCCACTATCAACAAGGAGTACCTATGGCAAAAATTCTTTTCTGTCACCCAATGTTTTTAAGCAAAAATCCAGACGAACAAGCGGCCAGTAGTCCTTATTTTCCTTTGGGCCTGCTTTACCTGGCTGGATACGTGCGTGAGCAGGGGCACGAGGTAGCCATATTTGATGCTACCTTTGCTAAGGATGAGAGCGCTTTTGCCGAAGCATTGCATACAGAAGCGCCCGATCTGGTAGGCATCTCATCTTTATTGCCCACACGAGAAATGGCCTTGACGCTGGCGCAAATAGCAAAGGATTTCGGGGCCACGACCGTTATCGGCGGCCCAGACCCCACCAAAGCGCCCGACTTCTACGCCGCACGGACGGAGATAGATATTGTAGTGCATCATGAAGGGGAACAAACCATCACCAACCTGCTGGATTTGTACGATGTCGAGGTTTTGACAGCGGCCGCTTCAGCTTCGCTCAGTACGGCCGTTTTGCACAACGAACCAGGTATTGCTTTCAGTGATGGGGAGAAAATTGTGGTCAACCAACCCCGCCTACCCATCGAGAATCTGGATACCCTGCCTCTGCCGGCCCGCGACTTGATTGACATGGACCAATATATGGACTTGTGGCAAGAAATGAACGGCTATTCATCGCTAACCATTTCCACAGCCCGCGGCTGCCCTTACGGCTGCGATTGGTGCCGCGATACCGTACATGGTCACAATTTCCGCCAGCGCTCACCAGAAAGCGTGGCTGCTGAAGTAAAGTTGCTCAAGGATACATACCAGATTGATCGCCTGCGCGTGGTAGATGATGTGGATGGGTTTAGCCGGGAATGGTTGGAAGGATGGGCACAAACGGCCGCATCCCTCGACGCCGTTGTTCCCTTTGAAGCCCTCAATGAATTAGAACGGCAAGACATCCCTATGCTCGATGTGCGCGACAGTTTGTGAAAGAAGCGCAACGTTTATCTCCCCACCGTGAGTGAGGAGTTACATGCGCCACCGGCGGAGCAATAATCAGTTTTCAGTTGTGGGCTGTGGTTTTGGACAGCACACTATCCAAGCCGCTTACGGGGATTACGACAGCGCCCCACTGACGGACGAACAGGCGATCATGTTGCTGATTGGACGGAAAGAATGAGCTGGCTAACCCCGGAAACAATTCAGTTATTGAGCCGCGGGCTGCTGTTGACACTACTGTTAACGGCCGTCACCAGCATCCTCTCTCTCATCGCCGGCATTCTTGTAGGGACGATGCGCCTTTCGGCACGGCCGTTTGTGTGCCGGCTGGGCAGCATTTACGTAGACATCTTCCGCAACATTCCCGCCCTCGTGCTAATCATCTTTTTCGCCTTCGCCATCCCCAACCTGTTTCCGCTACAGATGCGTCAGGGACTTTTTTTTGACAACGTGCTGGCTCAATGGAGTGAGAATATCACCGGCTTATCTTTGCCCTACTACGCCCTGGCAGCCACCGTAGCCCTGACATTGAACAGCAGCGCCTACATTGCGGAACTGTTCCGCGCCGGGGTAGGTACGCTGCCCCAAGAATATGTGGATACGGCTCGTTCATTGGGGGCTTCCCGAACAGCCGTCTTCTGCCAAATCATACTCCCTCAGGGCTTCCGTGCCGCCTTCCCAGCTATCGAAACACGCCTCATTCACAATATGAAAAACACAGCTTTGGTCGCCTTTGTGGCCGTGCCAGAATTTTTTCACGCCACCCAAACGGCCGTTACCCGTACCTTTCGCGCTGTAGAATTCTTGCTGCTGGCGGCCGTCGTCTACCTATTGCTTTCCATCACCTACGCCGCCTTTTTGCATTGGGTGGAACAGCGGCTCGATCATCGCCTCAGGCCAAAAACCATCCCCCATCACGCGGCCAGGGTGGAGATTTAGGGTTGGGGATTAAATAAATATTTTACATGAGATTAGGAGATTCAATCTCCTAATCTCCCAATCTCAGAGATTGGACTGTTAATAAATCACGGTTCCTTAGTATGAATAATCAGACCATCTTCCTGCTGAAAAATTTGCCCAACCTGCTGCTAGGCTTTCCTGGTCATCGTCCTGGCGGGCTGCTAATGAGCATTCTGCTGGCGATGGTGGCCATTGGGGTGGGTTTTTTGCTGGCTGTAATCATTGGCACAGGATACAAGTCGCGCTTTCGGCCGTTGCGCCTGCTCGCCTACGCCTACGTACAACTTTTTCGGGGCATCCCCCTCATTTTGTTGTTGTTGATCGTGCATCAATTGTTGGGATTCGGCCGTCAACTGGGCCTGGAACGCACCGCGCTCACATCCGCCCTGGTCACCCTGACTTTGTACAGCAGCGCTTACCAGGCCGAAATCGTGCGCGCCGGGCTGCAATCCGTACCCCAACCCATGGTCGAGTCAGCCCGGCTCATGGGCAGCAGCCAACGGCAAACTTACTGGCTAATCAAAATACGCTATACTTTGCACGTTATGCTGCCAGCCTTCACCGGTCAGGCCATCAGCCTCTTCAAAGACACCTCCGTCGTCATTATCCTCGGTGTGGCAGAATTGATGACAGTGGCCCGCATTGCTCTGGGCAGCGAGGTGGGGAACGCTCCCTACTGGGTATCCATGTTCCTGGTTGTCGGATTTTTTTATTTCAGCGTCGCTTTCAGTCTCTCCCGCATAGCCCAACGCTGGGAACACGGCCATCGTAGCGGCGATTTAGTCCATTCTTTAGCGAATTATTGAAATGGTGGTTGGTGGCTGGTACAAACTGCTAACCACCAGCCACTAACCACAAAAACGAGGAGATTTTACATATGAAAAAACCCGTTTCACTCATCGTATTATTGTTCATGACTGGTTTATTATTGGTTGCTTGTGGAGGTGGCGAAACGGCCGCATCCACCTACAACCAAGTCATAGATAATGGCGTTGTACGGATTGGCATCCGCAACGATAACCCGCCCATGAGCTTCATTGATGAAAATGGTGATTGGGTCGGCTTCGACGTTGACCTAGCCAACGCGATGGCCGCGCAGCTAGGTGTAGAACCAGAACTGATCGTAGTAGATGGCACAACCCGCATCAGCTTTTTGCAGGATGGCGAAGTAGATATGTCGGTTGCCAGCATGAACCACACCCGCGACCGGGATGACGCTATTGATTTCAGTATCACCTACTTCTGGGACAATCAATCATTCCTCATTCGCAAAGGCACATACAGTTCAATTGATGAGTTGATGGGCCAAACGGTGGCCGCTAATGCTGGCAGTTCGGCCATTCCGTCCTGGCAAGTATATTCGGCCGCAATGGACGGCCCCGCGCCAGATGTGGTCGAATTTGATGACAAGTTAGCCGCCATGCAAGCCTTGCGTGACGGCGCGGTAGAAGGGTACACGGAGGACAACATCACCATGCTCTCTCTAGCAGCCGGTGACCCCAATCTGGAACTGCTGCCCGGCGGTCACAATCCGGTACAATTCGGCATCGGTCTGCCTAATAATGATTCGTTGTGGCGAGACCAGGTAAATTACACCATGCAAGAGTTGTGGGAAAATGGCTCCTACCAGCAAATATACGACCGCTGGTTCGTTGGCCCAGACAAAATCCTTGATCTGCCTTTGGGTGGAGAAATGGAGGTGTGGCCTTAATGATTGACAGTAACCATTCAGGTGCCCGGCACTTCATTACCAAGTCTACTGGAGTAGCACACTCGTTTATAAGTGCCGGGCACCTTGGGGGAGTGAATGATTACGATTGACAATTGAAGATTAACAATTGTCAATTGATCGGGATGACAACACTTACGCTGCAAAATCTGACGAAAGAGTATGCGCCGGGCGTCACGGCCGTGTCCGACCTCAACCTCACCATTAACGAAGGTGAACTGATGGTGTTGTTGGGACCGTCTGGCTGCGGCAAAACGACAACGCTGCGCCTGATCTCTGGGTTGCTGCAGCCGACGCGGGGAGATGTGCTTTTCGATGGCCGGTCCGTATTGACTGTGCCGCCGGAAAAACGGAACGCCGTCATGGTCTTCCAGGAACATACCCTCTTCCCTTTCATGTCTGTGGGTGATAATGTAGCTTACGGCTTGAAAATGCGTAAATGTAACCGAGCAGAGATTCAGGAGCGAGTGGCGGCGGCATTAACGGCCGTGCAGCTGCCCAACTTCCAGAACCATTGGCCCGATCAACTTTCTGGCGGACAACGGCAGCGGGTAGCGCTGGCTCGTGCTTTAATCATCCGCCCCAGGCTGCTGCTACTGGATGAACCCCTCAGTAACCTGGATCGCAGTTTGCGCGAGGAGCTGCGGCAGATGGTGCGAACGTTGCAACAAGAGGCGGGCATCACCACCCTGTTTGTAACCCATGATCAAGCTGAAGCAGTGGCTATTGCCGACCGG
>JAAEOP010000013.1 GCA_024223125.1 Chloroflexota bacterium | reverse complement strand
GCGTTCTGTAGGAGATACAAGGTCGATCGAAAGGACGGCTGTGGCCTACAGAAGTGAGAATGCTGGCATGAGTAGCGTAAAACATGTGAGAAACATGTTCCCCGTAAACCTAAGGTTTCCGACGGAAGGTTAGTCCGCGTCGGGTTAGTCGGGCCTTAGCCGAGGCCGAAAGGCGTAGGCGATGGACATCAGGTTAATATTCCTGAACCGCTTAAATGGAGCGATGGAGGGACGCAGTATGGTAGGTCAGCCCCTTATTGGATTGGGGTGCCAAACGTCTAGGGCGATGATGAGAGTAGGTAAATCCGCTCTCGGAGCTTGAAGCGTGACGGCGGCGCCTATAGAGCCAGAAGTGATTGAGCCAGGCTGCCAAGAAAAACTTCTAAGTGATGAAATTTAAGCGCCCGTACCGCAAACCGACACTGGTAGGTGGGTAGAGTATACCAAGGGGATCGAGAGAACCTTCGTTAAGGAATTCGGCAAAATTCCCCCGTAACTTCGGGAGAAGGGGGGCCTCTGCTGGTTAGCAATTAAGCAAAGCTAGCGGAGGCCGCAGAGAAATGGCTTTTCCAACTGTTTAACAAAAACACAGGTCTCTGCTAAGTCGCAAGACGATGTATAGGGGCTGACGCCTGCCCAGTGCTGGAAGGTTAAAGGGAGAGGTTAGGGGTAACCCAAAGCTTTGAACTGAAGCCCCAGTGAACGGCGGCCGTAACTATAACGGTCCTAAGGTAGCGAAATTCCTTGTCGGGTAAGTTCCGACCCGCACGAATGGCGTAATGAGAGAAGCACTGTCTCAACGAAGGACTCGGCGAACATTGAAGTACGTGTAAAGATGCGCGTTACCCGCAGCAGGACAAAAAGACCCCGTGAAGCTTTACTACAGCTTGGCATTGAGTTAGGGCTTAGTTTGTGTAGGATAGGTGGGAGGCAGAGAAGCTGGCACGCCAGTGTCGGTGGAGCCGCTGTTGAAATACCACCCTGACTAAGTTTTGGCTCTAACCTATGACCGTGAACCGGCATGGGAACAGTGCCTGGTGGGTAGTTTGACTGGGGCGGTCGCCTCCGAAAGCGTAACAGAGGCGCCCAAAGGTTCCCTCAGGCTGAATGGAAACCAGCCGGAGAGTGTAAAGGCACAAGGGAGCTTGACTGCAAGACCTACAAGTCGAGCAGGGACGAAAGTCGGGCTTAGTGATCCCACGGTTCCGAGTGGAAGGGCCGTGGCTTACCGGATAAAAGCTACTCCGGGGATAACAGGCTAGTCTTGTCCAAGAGTTCACATCGACGACAAGGCTCGGCACCTCGATGTCGGCTCATCGCATCCTGGGGCTGGATAAGGTCCCAAGGGTTGGGCTGTTCGCCCATTAAAGCGGTACGTGAGCTGGGTTCAGACCGTCGTGAGACAGGTCGGTCTCTATCCGCTGTGGGCGTAAGGGAATTGAAGGGAACTGCCCCTAGTACGAGAGGACCGGGGTGGACAGACCTCTAGTGTGCCAGTTGTCGTGCCAACGGCATAGCTGGGTAGCTACGTCTGGCAGAGATAACCGCTGAAAGCATCTAAGCGGGAAGCTTGCCCTAAGATAAGTTCCCTCACTCAAATGAGAGGTAAGACCGCTAAGAGACGATTAGCTAGATAGGCGGCACGTGGAAGTGCAGCAATGTATGGAGCGAAGCCGTACTAATGGTCGAGGGCTTACTAGACACATGGTGCGGAGAATTGGGCGCTTTGGCGTGAGGTAGGTGTAGGAAGCGGGGTTAGATGGAGAGACGAGGCGTTATTTGGCAGTTAGGGAGCTGGAAGTTAAAAGCAAAATAGAGAAAACAAGAAGACAAGAAGGTCTTTTGGTGATAAGAGCGGCGAGGGTACACCCGGAACCATCCCGAACCCGGCAGTTAAGCTCGTTAGCGCTGATGGTACTGGGGGGGCGACTCCCTGGGAGAGTAGGTCATTGCCAACAGACCTTCTTGCTTTTTATTTGCTTTTAGTCGTTTGTGGTTTTGTTTTCCTCGTTTTATTTGTTGGCATTCATTGTGGGTTTACCTCGGCCGTATCATGCAAGAATATCTCAATCTACTCCGGCGTAATCATAATTTCCGATATTTGTGGTGGGGAAACGTTGTTTCCTTGTTAGGCGATTGGTTTAACCTCATTGCTTCTGCTGCATTGATAACGGAGTTGACCAGTTCTGGGGTGGCAATAAGTTACCTCTTTTTGGTGCGGTTTATCCCCCTATTTCTTTTCAGCCCTATTGCCGGTGTTATTGCTGATCGATTTAATCGTAAGCACGTATTGATTGTTTCTGACTTATTACGAACAGTGACGGTC
Organism: Chloroflexota bacterium; assembly: GCA_024223125.1. The sequence goes on along the minus strand of JAAEOP010000013.1, from coordinate 20,011 downwards.
TTGGGGTTTTTGTTTGTCCGTTCGTCAGAGCAGGTGTGGATGTTATATGTGTTGACGGCCGTACAGTTTGCTTTAAGCGCCTTGTTTACACCAGCACGCACTGCTATTGTTGCTAACATCGTCAGCAAAGAAAATTTGGTAACGGCTAATGCTTTAGATAGCTTTACCTGGAGCAGTATGTTTGCGTTGGGCGCTTTTGTTGGTGGGGTGGTGGCAGCTTTATTTGGAGTACAAACGGCATTCGTGATGGATGCAATGACGTTTGTGCTTTCAGCCTTGTTGATTAGTCGAATTGTTGTGCCAAAAAGGAAGGGTACGACCGCAGCAAAGCAAACAGGCTGGCTCGATTTTGTTGAGGGTTTTCGCTACTTATGGCGTCATCATTTTTTGCTGGTCATTGCTTTGGTCAAAGCGGGTGGATCATTGGTTTGGGGGGCTATCAATGTTATTGAGGTCACTTATGCTAACGATGTGTACCCTTTAGATACAACATTTTTAGGACAATTCTTTACTATAGAGGATGGGGGCACGGCTACATTAGGGATTATTTATGTCATTAGCGGATTGGGAACCGGATTGGGGCCGCTTTTGTTGCGGCGTAGATTGGGTGACAAACCACCTCGTTTAATACTGGGAATAACCGTCTCGTTTGTTTTGATGACGGCCGGGATATTGGGTTTGGCGGTGGCCCCCACATTCCCCGTGTTCCTGGGGGCTACCTTTTTGCGGACGGTAGGCACAGGTACGCTTTGGGTTTTTTCGGCCGTCTTTTTGCAGATGGTGGTGCCTGATCGTTACCGGGGGCGGGTATTTGCTTTTGAATTTGCGGCTTTAACATTGACTCAATCGCTCTCCATTTTTGGTGCGGGATATGGTCTGGACAATTTGGGATTGACGATTGATCAGGTGACGTTGCTGTTTGGGGGATTGGGTGTGTTGGTAACGGCCGTGTGGGTGATGTTCACGGCCGTTAACCGCCAACAAATCTACGCCCAGGATTTTTCACAGGAAGCGACTTAGGGGACGGCATCCGTTACTCGCCAATATATTTTTGTTGTTCCGGTTCATCAGGTTTTCTTTCACCATATAGCGCCGCAAAGAGGCCACATCAGGATTGTATTGCTTCAGTAGAGCATTTAACTCCAATTCATGGTATTGACGATCCATCTCGAATTTTTGTACCAACCAGTTGAGGATAACCAACCGCTTTTTACGTTTAAGCGGAATTTCCTTGATGTAATCTCCATCCAGATAAATTGCCAGAATACGATTTTCCCACGCATCGCCTGATTCATGGGGGGCAAGGGTTGCCAGATTGGTTGGCGAGAAGATGTCTTTGTTCATATCTTCCAGGAATTTTGTGTTAAGCCGATAATGACGCATGTTACCATCAGCTTGCACGTCTACCAACCCTAACTTCTTCATAGAAGGTAACCGTCATCGTTTTCAAAACCCATAGCCAAACTGTTTTGCCGTTTTCTTTCCAGCCAGTTTCGTCTACATGCAGCAACTCTGATTGCTGTATTTCAGCCACGAATTCATCTTCTAATTGTGAAGCTGCCCGGCCGCCTTCGGCAAAGCACTTACTAATGCTCCCCTTACTTACAGATATGCCCAGCCAATCAGCCAGAAATTCTCGAATTCGCGGACGTGATTGACGCATTCGCAGCGACAGACATATGATTAGTGATGCCACTCAGTTATTTCCACTTCCCACCCCTCTTCACGTTCACATCTTCTGTGTTCACTTTCCGTCCAATGTCCACAGCCACAACCTGTGGCTCCGTAGATATGCAATATGCAGCACATTTGTTACTTCAAGGCCAAACTCAACTTTCTTTATGTCTAGTGTATATGAGCCTGTGCGTCGCTCGAACGGCTCATCTTCTCCGAATTCTTGCCCACAACCTGCACATTGGTCTGCCTTGTGCACTTCCTCCCCTGTAACCGGGATTTTTTCTGTGCGCCCAAATCCCTTGGCTCCTATTTGCTTGCCAGGTTTTCAATTCTTTGCCACCTCAGGTTTCTTTTCTGTATTTGCCCTGTCACTTTCAGCAACTGGCTGGCGTTTCTCTGATTGCTTCTCTTCTGTATCCTCGTTGCTATGGGAACGTTCACGAGCTTGATCATACTGCATTATTTGCATAGCATATTCAATCCCCTGTTCAAATTTGCTGTGTATCACACAATAATCAATTAGTTTATCTAACAAAGACCAAGAACATAGGTCGAACCCACAGTGAAAATATAATAACATCTCATTTCAGTACCCGGCGCTGGGTCTGAAGTATGGGATTTGAACAACATTTATGATAATCAGCATACGGATCAGACGCAAAGCGACGGCCGTATATGGGCTGGGTTTGGGATTTTGAAGAATCAATTAGCGACCCTACCGAAAAAAGGACGCGGATGAACGCAAATGATGCGGATTTTCTCTGGCAATTCTCTGCGTTCCCCGCGCCCTCTAATGAAGCAGAATACCGCTTTTATACTTGGATTATTACTGATTTTGACCTCAGTGGAGAATAGCAAATAGTGCAATGCAAGGTCGCCATTTGCATCTGAGGCGCTTTATTCGTTGTTTTGAAAAAATTCTTGGGCTGTTTCAGGGGTTGGGAATCTGCGATTGAGGTGGGCAAATACTTTTACACATTTTTCTTCAACCAAAACAACGGCCGGATACCAGCCGTGTTCAGGAATAGGCGGATGCACAGCGCCATATAATCCATCTCCCTTGGGAATGGGGAACTGCCAAATTACCCAGGTATATAGTTTTTGGAATGTTAACTTTGTTGGATGCTGCTTATTTAGATAAATATTGGCAACAACGTGTTGTTCCTCGTTCATGGTTTCTCCTGTTTTACCTGTATGAGCCTGATCTTATCGTAATAAAGTCTGGAAAACTGCATCCAGATCCGCCAGATTTTCGAAGAGATGATCAGGCTGATATTTGGTTAGAGTTGCTGCTGAATGCCATCCGCTGGCAACAGCAACGGCCGTCGCTTTTCCGGCACGAGCGCATAAAATATCTGCCGGTGTGTCGCCAATGATAATGGTATTGTAACCAGCAAATTCATATCCAGTCAACCTGTTTGCCCGTTCAATTCCAATAGCAGGCAGTTCATTTCGATCCAGCGCATCTGAACCATATACGCCCACTCTAAACTGTGCCGGATCAATATTAGCGGCCGTCAGTTTGATAGGCGCCGTCAACTGAGCATTACCCGTTAACAACCCTAGCACAACCGATTCTTGCCGCTTTAAGGCCGATAATAGTTCAGGAATACCAGGACAAGGTTCCATTTCTCGTTGCGGGAAAATTTTACGGCCATATTCCGCCATCAACTCATACACTTGGGGCAGCTTTTCTTCTACTTCACGCTGGTCAAATCCGGCCGCTGTCATCAGATCAAGGATAATGCGGGGGTCTGTTTTGCCGCTCATATGATAATCTTGAAGCGGCCCAACTGTACCAAAGAGCTTTTCCAGGGCGTAGCCTATCGTCTCTCGGCCAGCGCCGTGGCTGCGAATGAGTGTGCCGTCAATATCAAACAGTATCAGTTTCATGGTAATTATTCAGCTACCAGAGGTGCGACGCACTTTTTAAAAAGTGCAACGCACCCGAGTAGTTATGTTTCATGCAATATTCGTTCTATTTGTGCCCAAAGGGGCTGTGTATACGCCGGACGGGGCGGTACGGCCGACCCTACTGCCAAACCCCGTTCCCACAAAATCTGTTTAATGGCTCCAATACGCACCCCGGCCGGCAAACAGGCCGACATGCGGTTTATACAAAACTGGCGCCGTCTGGCCTCTTTTAAATTTCCTTGGGCAACTGCGGCCGTTAAACGCACAAACGGTTCCGGAACGGCCGTACTCAACCCACTAATCATCCCATCCGCCCCCATTGCCAATGTACCTAAAGCAATCGCTTCATTCCCCACCAAAACAATACCATGTTCTGGCGCTGCATCTATCAGTTTGCGAACGATCTGGGCTTTGGGGCAGCTCGTTTTGAATCCTGCTAATGAAGGCAATGTCTGTGCCAGATGAGCCACCAATTCTGGCGAAATGCCATTGACTGCCAACTGGGGAATATCATATAACAACAGGGGGATTGTGGGTACGGCCGCAGCAATCGCTTCATAATAAGTAGCCAGCCCATCATCGTTCAACCCATAAAAATAGGGGGTGACGGCGGCAATGGCATCAGCGCCAATGTCGGCCGCATGATGGGAAAGGGTGACGGCCGTGTCCAACCGATTGGCTCCACTATGAATGATGACGGGTATATGGCTGTTGGCCGCCAACACAGCCGCTTCATGCAAACGAAGCCGTTCTTCAACAGTCAGTAAAATCCCTTCGCCAGTCGTGCCACCCACAAACAACCCCTTGGCGCCAGCCGTAATTAGAAAGTCTACCAATGGGGGGATAACGGCCGTATTCACCGTATATCCATCAGCCAACAAAGGTGTGACCATCGCTGGAGCTACGCCCCCTTTTAATTTCTTTTTCAAATCTGCAATCTTTGTTTGCAATGGTTTCCCCAAATTTGGATGGAGATTGGTTAATCTCCAATCTCTCAATCTCCAATTATTTTTCCGATTGAATCTTTAAGCTAAATAATCCGCTTCCACGGCCGTCAACACCTCTTCAAAAGTACGCAATCCCTCTTCCACCAACGGCATCGGGATGTTGAGGGAGGGAATAAAGCGAATCGTATTTGTACCACAGGGCAGCAGCAATAGTCCTCTGTTAAACGCATTTTGAATTACCTCATTGCGTAAGGCAACTGCCCGTTCCTTTGTCGTCTGGTCTTTTACAAACTCGGCCGCAACCATCAGCCCCCGTCCCCGCACCTCGCCAATGCTAGGATGGCGCGTTTGCATTTCCGCCAGTGCATCCATCATATATTGTCCCGTTTCTGTGGCACGGGTCATCAATCCTTCTTCTTCAATGACATTGAGGGTGGCAACGGCCGCCGCCACAGCGACCGGATTGCCGCCAAAGGTACTGCCATGTGTGCCTGATTCCCAATTCATCACCTTCTCACGGGCAATGATACCACCCAGAGGCAGCCCGCTGGCTACCCCTTTGGCAAAACAGACAATATCTGGTTCCACCAGATCATGTTCCACAGCCCACCATTTACCGGTACGGCCGATGCCCGACTGTATCTCATCCACAATCAACAAAATGCCATGTTCATCACAAAGGTGGCGCAGCCGTTTCATGAAATTGGGCGCGGGTACAATATACCCCCCTTCTCCCTGAATCGGCTCTACCATAATCGCGGCCACATCTTTTGGGGACAGGGTGGTACGGAATAATTGTTCTTCCAAATAATCAACCACAGTATCCCCATAACTTTCGTCGGCTGGATGCACTAAAAGGGGCCGGTATGGGTTGGGGTAAGGTAGGTGGTACACTTTTAACCCTAATTGGTAGCTGGCTCGCTGCACCATTTTGCTGGCTGTAAATGAGAGCGCGCCGAGGGTACGGCCGTGAAACCCACCCAAAAAGCCAATAAACCGTGTTCGTCTGGTGTGATACATGGCTAGTTTAACGGCCGCTTCCACCGCCTCCGTACCCGAATTACTAAAAAATACCCGGCTGCCATTTGTCATGGGAGCAGTTGCTTGCAGTTTTTCCGCCAATTCCACAGCATTCTCATAATAAAAATCGCTCAAGCAAATGTGCCAAAATTTATCTACCTGCGCCCGCACCGCCTCTACCACTTTAGGATGGCGATGCCCCACATTCAAGACACCGATACCAGACATAAAATCTACATAGCGACGGCCGTCTATATCCCAAACCTCCGACCCCTGCGCATGATCTACCACCAATGGATACTCTCGCGTATAAGAAGGGGACAACGCGGCTATATCTCGTTCAATCACTGTCCGGGCTTGCGGCCCGGCCTGATCCAAATGTAACTCCATGAAAATATCTCCTGTGCTAAAAACTTGGTAAATAAGTGGGAAACTCTATTCCAGATTGTAACTATTCAGATGCGACGTACTTTTCCCAGAATCATTCACCATAGTATGATCGGTTGCAAGTGCGTTGCATTTCTGTTAACTGTATAGTCACTCCGGTTCCAGCGAAAACAACAACGGATACCCTTCCAACTGCGCCGCAAAATGAGCCTTGCCCACCCGCTTCTGTGCCTCAGACAATGGCAGCGTACATACATAAGCCATACCCGTATAATGAGCCATAATCATCACATGCTCCGCTTGTAAGGGTGACAATTGGAAAATCCGCTGCAAAATAATGACCACAAATTCCATCGGTGTCACGTCATCATTGTGAATGATGACCCGCCACAAGCTCTCTTCGTCCTCTTCAGTCATGCTGTCTTGGCGCGTTTCCAGATCCCATTCCACATCTGGTTCAGCAATAATCGCTCTGGGTAGTGGCCCACATTTTTGCCCCGGTAAACTTCCAGCTAATCCATTGTCCTTCACCATAAATCAATTTTATCTCAACATGTAACGTAGGCATAGCGACGGCCGTCTCCATCACAATTTTTGGCGTTACTCTTCGTTTCAACCAAGACAGAAATCGGCCATTGATGAAACAAGTTTTGGTAGGGACGGGACGGTGCGGTATAACCTGGGGCAACAATATGGAGGGTCTTATGGCAAACAGTGCCACACAATCAGAAATTAGAAAATTCAGCTACAGAAAAACACTGCTCGTTGGCTTTGGGTTTTTAGGCATCAGCATCATCTGGCCCATCTTCAACCAGTACATCCCCCTATTTTTACAGGCAGGCAACCCTGAATTTGAACGGCAATTGGCAGAAGCCGGCCGGGACATCCCCGACATTGTTGGTTTTGGTTTAGCGCCTGCCTTAGCCCTCTTCATTATGACCTGGGACAATATCATCAATGTATTTGTCCAGCCCTGGGTTGGAGCCAAAAGTGACCATACCTGGAACCGTTTCGGCCGGCGTAAACCGTGGATTTTACTCGGCATGCCCATCGCCGTTGTCGGCTTTCTCATGATTCCTTTTGCCCAATCTGCCTTAGCTGTAGCCGCTTTTATCCTGATTACCAATTTTGGCATGGCTCTTTTCCGGTCGCCCACAGTCTCTTGGTTGGGTGATTTGTTTATGCCCGCCGACCGCAGCAAGGCGAATGGAATCATCAATTTGATGGGTGGCATTGGCGGGCTGTTGGCCTTTTTTGGCGGCGGTCTTTTGTATACAGCTTACGGCCGTGCAGCGCCATTTATTGGCGGGGCTGTGCTGCTCGCGGTCGCTTCTCTGGTTGCCGTTTGGCGAGTGCGCGAACCCAAAACCATCAGCCTGGATGAGAAGGAAGACCGGGGAGCCGGTGTCGTTGCCAATCTGAAAACCATGCTGCAAAATCCCGACAAAAGCGGCCTTTTTGTGCTGGTTAGCATTTTGTTTTGGTTTATGGCTTTTAATGCGTTGGAAGCGGGACTTTCCTCATTTGCCGTGTTTACGCTGGGCATCTCTCCCGGTCAGGCATCTATCTTTGCCGGGTCAGTCACCATTTCCTTTATCTTATTTGCCCTGCCGGCCGGATTATTAGGAACGCGCTACGGCCGTCGCCAAATCATCATCATCGGTTTAATCGGGCTGTTCTTCTTAACCATTGCCGGATATTTCATTATTCAAAACGGGGTTACTTTTGTCATCATCCTGGTGTTGATTGGGTTTTTCTGGGCGGCCGTCAATGTGAACAGCCTGCCCCTGGTATACGATTATGGGGATGAACGTCGTATTGGCGCTTACACTGGACTTTACTACTTTTCTTCACAATTAGCGGCCGTCTTAGGCCCCACACTCGGCGGCATCACCGTAGACATCCTCGGCGATCAATATCGCTGGTTATGGCTTTTTAGTACGCTGTTTATGGGGTTGGCCTGGTTCACCATGACCCGTGTACGCCGCAAGTGACGGCCGAAGATTGAGGGGATGCTTTCTCAACCTGTGGTACAATCAAGTCGCATAAAATCCTCACAATACCACACTCTCGAGATTAACATCATTATGACACAATCCTCCCCCCCGAACAACCATCCGTACCCCAAGCCGGCGACGTTTATGACATTCCCGATGAAGGCTCATTAGGGCTGCTGGCTATGGGCGCCCGCGGCCTGACCGCCTGGCGGGAAAAGCGGGACGGCGTACCCAACGCTATTCCCTTCTCCGGCAAAGGCATGTCGCCCCCGCACGCCGGTAAACGCAAAGTGCTGCTCATCGGCTGGGACGCGGCCGACTGGAAAGCGATCAACCCCCTCATGGACGCCGGTTACATGCCCGCGCTGGAAGGATTGGTCAATCAGGGCGTCATCGGCAACATCGCCACCTTAGACCCGCCCCTGTCGCCTATGTTGTGGACCAGCGTGGCTACCGGCACAACGGCCGATAAACACGGCATCATCGGCTTCACCCAACCCGACCCCGACCATAAACGCATCCGCCCCGTCATGGCTACGTCGCGTAAAGGGAAAGCGATCTGGAATATCCTCAACCAGGAAGGATACCGCAGCCATGTTGTCGGCTGGTGGCCCAGCCATCCCGCCGAACCGATTAACGGCGTTACCGTTTCCAACTTCTACCACCACGCCCGGGCAGAATACGGGCAGCCGTGGCCGCTGCCGCCAGGAAGCATTCACCCGCCCCGCCTGACGGAAACGCTAGCCCAACTGCGCATCCATCCCAGCGAACTGACCGCCGCCCACCTGCTCCCTTTCGTGCCTAAAGCGGCTCAGATTGATCTAGAAAAGGACAAACGGCTGGCGTCGGTAATCAAAACCATCGCCGATTGCGCCTCTGTCTATGCCGCCGCTACCTGGACGATGGAAAATGAACCGTGGGATTTTATGGCCGTCTACTACGACACCCTGGATCATTTCGGCCACGGCTTCATGAAGTTCCATCCGCCCCGCCGCGACTTCATCCCTGAAGAGTTGTACGATTTGTACCATTACGTCATCGCCGCCGGTTATCGCTTCCACGATATGATGCTGGAATATATGCTCACATTGGCCGGGCCGGATACGACCGTCATCCTGCTTTCCGACCACGGCTTCCATCCCGACCATTTGCGCCCCAGGGGCATCCCCAAAGAACCGGCCGGGCCGGCCATCGAGCATCGTCATTTGGGCATTTTGTGCATGAAGGGGCCGAATACCCGCCCCGATGAGCGCGTTTATGGCGCCTCGCTGCTGGACATCGCCCCCACCGTGTTGACTTTGTTTGACCTGCCGGTGGGGCGGGATATGGACGGCAAACCGTTGGGCGAAGTATTCGATCCGCCGCTGACGGCCGACTACATTCCCAGTTGGGAGGAGGTGGCAGGGGATGCGGGGCTGTACGCCGACGACCTGCGCCAGGATCCGTGGGCGGAACAAGCGATGATGGAGCAGCTCGTCGCTTTGGGGTATGTGGAACCGCCGGGCGAAGACCAGCAAAAGACGATTGACCGCAGTGTGTGCGAATCCCAATTTTGGCTGGCGCGGGTTTACCTGAGTACAGGGCGCAATGAGGAGGCGCGGCCGCTGCTGGAAGAGTTGTACAAAAAAGCGCCCGACCAACGCCGCTACGGCTTGCGGCTAGCCCAATGTTACCATGACCTGGACCGCCTGCCCGACTGCCGCCGCCTGGTGGAGGAGATTGTGGCTCGGGAGGAGACCCATTTTCCGGCGCTGGATTTGCTGCAAGGGATGCTGTTGCTGGCGGAGGAAAAGCCGGAAGATGCGCTGCAATTCCTGACGCGGGCAGAGGCGGCCGACCCGCAGCGGCCGGGGCTGCACCAGCGCATTGGCAACGCCTATTTGCAGATGGAAGCGTGGTCGCGGGCGGAGGATGCGTACCAAAAGGCGTTGGCGATTGACCCGGAGAGCGCGGCCGCCTTTCATGGGTTGGCGCTGGCTTATTTGCGCCAGAGACGGTTTGAGGAGGCGGCCGAAGCGGCGCTGGCGGCGGTGGGGATTACCTACCACCGGCCGGCGGCTCATTTTCATCTGGGGCAGGCGTTGACCCGGTTGGGGCAGTATGAGCGGGCGGCCGAGGCGTATCAGGTAGCGTTGTCGCAGGCGCCGGGAATGCGGCGGGCTTACCTGCGGCTGGCGGAGTTGTATGAGCGGCGGCTGGGACAGCCGGAAACGGCGGCCAGGTATCGTCGGTTGATTGAGGAACAGTTTTCAGATTAACGAAAGTCCCCGGCACTTGGGAAGTGCCGGGGACTTTGGACAATTCATTATTACAAAACGGAGGTTTTTGATGACGACAAAAGAGAAACGACACAATGATTTGAACAAACGGCTGCTGGCCTACTCGGCGGCGGCGGCGTTAGCGTTGGCGGCGGGCACAGCCCAGGCGGCCGCGCCGCAGATGGAAGTAGACCCGGACCGGATGAGCGGCGGCGATAGTTTTGCACTCCGGCCCGCCATAACAAAAGGTTCCCTGCTGGCTCCCAACTCCCAGGGAACCATGACCGGACCGACGGTGTCTGTAACCAGCGGCACTTTCCCCATTGATTTCGATGGCGACGGCAACCCGGAGTTTGTGATGAGCCACTTCGGTAACTCTGTGTTATTGAATCCCGTTTCCTCCGGGAGCGACCGCGGGTTGAGCGCCTATGGCACCGGCACCATATACGGGGTTCCCGCACCCAACCCCATCACCGGGACGGGAACCACTTTGAATACGACATCGGCCGGCTTCCGATCGGGGTTCCACCTCATGACTGTAGGCCCCAATTCCGGCGGGTGGAACGCATTGGGGGGCGTGCCGGCTTACCTGGGGCTGCGCTTCAACCTGGCCGAAGACCCGGGCAACAACCCCCACGTCGGCTGGGTCCGGCTGGCGTTCACGCCCAGCGGCCCTGCCGGTGCGTCGAATTTCATCATCAGCCCGGATCCGTTCCAACCGCCCGTCACCAATGTCTACGGCGCGTATGACGAGTGCCAGATTATGACCGGGTTTAGTCCAAGCTCAACCTGCCCGCCAACCGGCCCTACGGCCGTTACGCTGCAAGATGCAATGGCTTCGGCCGCTTCACCCACGGGCGTCATGGCGCTGGCAGCGGCGGCGCTGGCGGGGTTGTCGGGGCTGGCCGCCTGGCTGCGCGGCCGGCGCCGGTCGGATTAACGGGCGGCAGCCAAAGTCCCCGGCACTTCCCAAGTGCCGGGGACTTATCAAGCGCCGAAGAGTTGTCAACCCTACGCCTTACCCCAACCATTAAAACAAGCTACAATAAGATCGTTACTAATAGTTCGTAACTCGAATGACGGATTATGGACTACGGAAAAAAGGAGAAGTCCCATGACCCAAGAAGCCTACGTATTTGACGCCATCCGCACCCCGCGCGGCAAAGGCAAGAAGAATGGAACCCTGCATGAAGTGGCCCCGATTGATTTGCTGGCGACTGTCATGCGTGAGATGCAGCAGCGGTACGACCTGGACACCTCGCAGGTGGATGATATCGTTCTGGGTTGCGTTTCCCCCATCGGCGAACAAGGGGCCGTTATTCCACGCACGGCCGCCATCTATGCCGGTTGGGATGTAGACACGCCCGGTATGCAAATTAACCGCTTTTGCGCTTCTGGTTTAGAAACGGTCAACATGGCCGCCATGAAAGTGCGCTCCGGCTGGGAAGATTTGGTTGTTGCCGGCGGAGTGGAATCTATGAGCCGCATCCCCATGGGGTCTGACGGGGGAGCCTGGATTATGGACCCGGCCGTTAACAACAAAACCAACTTCGTCCCCCAGGGTATCAGCGCCGACCTCATCGCCTCTCTGGAAGGAATCGGCCGTGAAGAGATAGACCGCTTCGCCTTGCAATCCCAACAACGGGCCACATATGCCCGCGACCACGGCTACTTTGACAACTCCGTCATCCCCGTAAAAGATCAAAACGGCTTGCCTATCCTGGAAAAAGATGAATACATCCGTCCCAATTCCACGCTGGAAGGGTTAGCCAACCTCAATCCGGTGTTTGGTATGATGGGTGAGATGGGGTTCGACGCCGTCGCTTTACAGCGATACCCCGAAGTAGAACGCATTAACCACATTCACACGGCCGGGAACTCTTCCGGCATTGTAGATGGGGCGGCGCTGGTTCTCATCGGCAGCAAAGAAAAAGGGGAGGCGTTGGGTCTTAAACCACGCGCTAAAATTAAGGCGGCCGCGCTGGTAGGCACAGAACCAACTATCATGCTTATCGGTCCTGGCCCGGCCACAAAAAAAGCGCTCAAGCAAGCAGGCATGAGTACCAATGACATTGATCTGTTTGAAATCAACGAAGCATTTGCCGTTGTGCCACTGCGTTTCATGCGCGATTTAGGGATTGAGGATGCGGAAAATGTCAACGTCAACGGCGGCGCCATTGCGATGGGACACCCTTTGGGCGCAACCGGAGCTATGCTGTTGGGCACGGTGCTGGATGAACTGGAACGGACGGATATGGAAACGGCCGTGGTCTCCCTCTGTGTCGGCGGTGGCATGGGCATTGCCACTATTATCGAGCGGGTATGATAGATTCACGAATAACAAGGATTTGACGGATTTTCGCAGATGAGGAGAGGTGAGATATGACATTGATTGATCTACTTCCGGCTGTGCAGCAGTTACCGGCACAAGACAAACTTAAACTCATTCGCATTCTGGCTGAAGAACTCGATTCAGACGAGGACATTTATCCTCTTGAACCGTACAAGGTTTATTACTTGCCAACACCTTATCATATTGTAGGAGCCGGTAAAAAACTGATGGACGCTTTGGAAGAGTCCGGTGAAGGAAACTAAGCAATGAGATTGCAGTATTCGACAAGCGATCCTATACATGACGAATTTGACAGCTTGCCGCGTTTAACTTTGCAGTTATATCACCATAACCACCAAGTTGAAGCCGTCGGTCTGGTGGATAGTGGCGCCACAGTAAACGTTCTCCCTTATGAATTGGGACTTAATCTTGGTGGTATTTGGGATGACCGTCAGGCAAACATTCGATTAGCTGGTAATCTAGGTAAACAACAAGCCATTCCTTTTGTCACGACGGCCGTTATTGGAGATTTCCCGCCTACAAAACTGGCATTTGCCTGGGTCAAAACAGCCAACATCCCCTTGATTCTAGGACAAACAAATTTCTTCATGGAATTTGATATTTGCTTTTATCGGTCAAGACTAGAATTTGAGATCAAACCTGTGTTTAACAGAGAATCTCATATATCAAAGTCTGAGATTTAAATTCTCAGGGAAAAGAAACATTACTATGACCATTCAATACAAAAAAGATGAGCAACATATTGTAACCCTTACCCTGGATATGCCGGGGCGAAACGCCAATGTCATCAATGAAGAATTTGGGACGGCGCTGGTAGAAACGCTGACCAGGCTACAAGCAGAAACCGGTTTGGCCGGGGTCATCATTACCTCGGCGAAGAAAACATTTATGGCCGGGGCCGACCTGGAAGATTTAGATTTGTTTAGCGACGCGGCCAAAGTTTTTCAGGGGTCGGAGGATTTGAAAGCCGGCTTCCGCCAGTTGGAAACATTGGGCAAGCCGGTTGTGGCCGCTCTAAACGGCACAGCGTTGGGCGGCGGTTTTGAACTGGCTCTGGCCTGCCATCATCGCATTGCGTTGGATAACCCCAGAATCAAGTTTGGCTTCCCTGAAGTGCAGTTAGGCTTGCTGCCTGGCGGCGGGGGCATTGTGCGCCTGACACGGATGTTGGGGCTGCAAAATTCATTCCCCTATCTGATGGAAGCGAAACAGGTCAAACCGCAGGCGGCCAAAACGGCCGCGCTCATTGACGATTTAGCGGCTGATCAAATTGAACTAATGAACAAAGCTAAAGAATGGATTCAGGCCAATCCCAACGCCAAACAACCGTGGGATCAACCCCGTTACAGAATGCCCGGTGGCAACGGCCGCCATCCCAAAATGGTACAGATGTTAGCCATTGCCCCGGCCATGTTACGCAAACAGACGTATGGCAATTATCCGGCCCCAGAAGCAATTATGCGCACGGCCGTACTCGGTTCCACCCTCGATTTTGATACCGCCAGCCGTCTGGAGTCCCGCGCTTTTGCCGCAGTGGCGACTTCCAAAGTGGCCCGCAATATGGTCAACGCCTTCTGGTTCCAATTAAACGACATCAACAAAGGGGCCAGTCGCCCCAGCCTGCCACCCACCAAAACTGAAAAGGTGGGCGTATTGGGCGCGGGCATGATGGGACATGGCATCGCTTACGTCACGGCCTGGGCGGGGATGGATGTGGTTTTGAAAGACGTAAGCCAGGAGCGAGCGGAAGATGGGAAAGTGAAGGTGGCCGCTTTACTGCAAAAGCGCGTCTCACGGGGTCGGATGACGGCCGCCGAAAAAGAAGTCATCCTCAACCGCATTGTACCCACGGCCGCCGCCGCCGATTTACGAGGTTGCGACTTGATTATTGAGGCGGTGTTTGAAGACCGCAGCCTGAAAGCAAAAGTAACCCAGGAAGCAGAAGCTCATATTGAGGAGACGGCCGTCTTTGCATCCAACACTTCTACTTTACCCATTACTGGATTGGCGCAGGCTTCGGCACGGCCGTCTAACTTCATTGGCCTGCACTTCTTCTCCCCAGTAGAAAAAATGAAGTTAGTCGAAATCATCATTGGTGAACAAACGGCCGATGAAACCCTGACCAAAGCATTCGATTATGTGCAAGCGATTCGCAAGACGCCCATTGTCGTCAATGACAGTCGCGGCTTTTATACCTCCCGTGTTTTTGGCACTTATGTCAACGAGGGCATGGCTTTGTTAGCCGAAGGGCAGCATCCCCGTGCCATCGAATCGGCCGGATTGCAGGCTGGTATGCCCGTTGGCCCGTTGGCTATTTCCGATGAAGTGAGCCTGAGCTTGATGGTTCATATCCGTAAACAAACGGCCGCTGACCTGACGGCCGCAGGCCAAGAAATCACCCAACATCCAGCCTTCCAGGTAGTAGATACGATGGTGGCCGAGAATCGCTTAGGCAAAGCGCATGGCGCTGGCTTCTATGAATATCCGGCTAATGGTAAAAAGCATTTGTGGCCCGGTTTGCAAGAACAATTCCCCGCCAATGGCAAACTGCCTCAAGAAGAGATGATCGAGCGCATGTTATTTGCCCAGGCATTGGAAACAGCCCGCTGCTATGAGGAAGGCGTCATGAATTCAACGGCCGACGCCAATATTGGCAGTATTTTTGGTTGGGGGTTCGCTCCGTTCAAAGGGGGTACGTTACAATACATCAATGATTATGGTCTGCCTGAATTTGTCGGCCGCAGCCAGGAGTTGGCCGGCCGGTATGGTTCCCGTTTTGAACCGCCCCAACTGCTGTTGGAAATGGCCCAAAATGGGGAAGTTTTTTGATTGTTAATTTGACCTGACAGGTTTTTGAAACCTGTCAGGTCTGAGCCATTTTACTGATTTTGCCCAAATCTTACTTAGCCATCTTTCTACTTGTTTTTTTAGGGTGTGTTTATCTTTATTTGTTGCTGCCAGGCCAGGTGGGGGTAGGCGCAGACACTGTTATTTATTATGGCGCCGCTCAAAATTTGCTAGACGGCCGTAACCTGACCCTCCCCTTTGGCAGCACCTTTGCCGGACATAAAGATGAATTGATGACCCATTTTCCGCCACTGTATTCGGTCGTGTTGGCGGCCGTGGCTTATTTCGTGGGCGGGGTTGCTCAGGCGGCCTGGCTGCTGACAATCTTCTTATGGGGAGGGTTGCTTTTGACGGTTGGTTTGCTGATGTGGTTCTACTGTCCCCAACCAGCCTGGATTGCTGTTCTGGCTGTTTTTTTGATGATGAGCGCGGCCGGTATCATTCGTTTGTACACTGTCGCCCTGTCGGAACCGATTTTTATTCTTTGCTGGCTAGGTGGGTTTTTCTTTTTAGACCGCTATCTGCAACAAAAAGGCTGGGGGCTGTTTTTGCTGTCGGCACTGCTGTTGAGCCTGACTTTGCTAACTCGATTTTCAGGCATTGCATTCATCGGGGCGGGGAGTGTGTGGTTACTCAGGCGACAGGGGTGGCGCACGGCCGTAGTCTATGGTCTCCTCACTGTTTTACCGCTGACAATCTGGTTATCAGTTGCCAGCCAGGTCGGCAGCCCGACCAATCGAGACGTAAGCATCCACTGGATATCCGCCCACCATTTTTGGCAAGGGGTGTATGCCATATCTGCCTGGTTAGCGCCAGATAATTTACCCACGCTCCTTCGTCTGGGCGTCTGGATCGTATTGTTGGGCAGTCTGGTCTGGTTAATTTGGCGGCGGCAGTTTGCCCAGACCAAATTGACACGTCTTGTGCCCCACTTTTTTATCATGCTGCTTCTATCCACAGGAATTTATCTAGCTGTTATTGTATTTTCCATCTCCTTTTTAGATGTACAGGTTCGATTATCTCCTCGAATCATGTCGCCTGTTTACCTCGCTTTGCTGCTACCGGCGCTTTATGCCCTTTCAGAATGGTGGCCGCAAGCAACCGAAACCGCCCGACGAATAGTAGGCATCAGCGGCATCCTTTTGTGCCTGGCTTATCTGGTCAGCATGGTTTATACCTTTAAGGAAATTCACCAAAATGGAGAACATTATACAAATTCGTCCTGGCGTAGTTCAGAAACATTGCAATTTTTACAAACAAGCCCCAGCCAGGAACCCATCGTCTCCAATCTTCCAGACTTGATCTACTTTTATACGGGCAATCCGGCAACGGCAATTCCGGCCCAATTCCACAATACCTCTTTACGGCCGAATGCTACTTATGAAAACGAGATGGCTTTATTAGCCCAGGAGATGGCGGCGGGCAGCCAACTGGTTTATTTTCATGATACCAATTGGCGTTGGTTTTTACCGTCGGAAGATAGTGTGGTGGCGTCTTTGTCTTTACGGCCGTTACGTCAATTCCCAAACGCAACCATTTACATCCTAGACGAAAACCTGAAGTAATCACATAGCGAAGCTTCACCTCAAGCCGATAGGTTTTACACGGACGTGTCAGGAGCGTCTACAAAACAACTTCTTTGCGAAACAAGGTTTTGCATTACAATTGCAGCCACAAATTTATCTCAAAGGACAACCCCACCACATGATTGCTGAAACAGCCACCCGCCTGCGTGATAATATTAAAAAAGTAATTGTAGGCAAAGATGAGATTATTGATCTGGCTATGATTGCCATTTTAACCAACGGTCATTTGCTACTGGAAGATGTGCCCGGTACCGGCAAAACGACATTGGCCAAAACAATTGCCGCTTCACTAGGCTGCGCCTTTCGCCGCGTTCAATTTACGCCTGATCTGCTGCCTTCTGATGTAACCGGTATTTATTATTACAACCAGAAGCAACAAGAATTTGAGTTCCGTCCCGGCCCGATTTTCTCCCAAATTTTATTAGCGGATGAGATTAACCGGGCCACCCCGCGCACCCAATCAGCCCTGCTGGAAGCAATGCAGGAACGACAGGTAACGGTGGATATTGCTACCCATGCCTTGCCACGGCCGTTTCTCGTCTTGGCTACCCAAAACCCTGTTGAATTAGAAGGAACATTCCCGCTGCCCGAAGCCCAGCTTGATCGCTTCCTCATGAAAATCGCCATCGGCTACCCTTCGGCCAATCAGGAAAATGACATCCTGCTGCGGTTTGAACGGCAAGACCCATTGGACACGCTGGAAAAAGTGGTAGACCCGGATGAAATTATGACTATGCAAGCGGAGGTCAAATCGGTACGCGTGGAAGAATCGGTGCGGAATTATGTGGTGAATGTGTGCCGGGCTACTCGCGACCATGAAGACATTGAACTGGGGGTCAGCCCACGAGCGACGATGGCCCTCTATTTAACCAGTAAAGCGCGGGCGGCCATTCACGGCCGTGACTTTGTCATTCCCGACGATGTAAAAATTATGGCTCCCCATGTTCTTACCCACCGGCTGATGGTTAACCCGCAAACCCGGCTGCGCGGCCGTAAACCAGAAGATATTATTCGGGATGTGGTAGAGATGGTGGCTGTGCCGGTGGAGAAAGTGTAATCAGTGTTCAGTGAGTGGTGATCAGTGAGCGAAAATCTGGGTCAACTGCAACTTTTGGTACGAGAGGAACAGTTTGCCGACCAACGACAGGCGCGGCAAGAATTTTTACGCACGGCCGTAACCGGAGAAAGTAACAGCCTGGCCGGAATCGCTGCTGCCCGCGGTATGGTTGTGCGTGAGCGGGAAAACAGCATCTTCAGCGATGCCTGGGTTCCTCTGGCCGTTCTCTTTTTGATTATCGGTCTGCTGACGGGGCGGACGGCGGCCACCATAGCTCTGGGAACTGTGCTGCTGCTCATTGTAGCCGTCAGCCATTTGTGGAAAAATGTAGCTCTGTTTGGCGTCACCTACGAACGCCGCTTTGACCGCACTCGCGTCTTTCCTGGCGAACCCATCGTCATGGACATTAGCGTGCAAAATGACAAGCCACTGCCCCTCACCTGGCTGCAATTCCGCGATACATTGCCCATCGCTATCACTACAGAACACGGTATCTCTCAGGCTACCAGTGAAGTGTTGAAACAGTACACCCTGCAAAACAGTTTTTCCCTTTCTGCCCATGAGCAAACGGAACGTCAATTCAGGCTCCGTTTTCCCACACGCGGCCATTACAAAGTGGGACCGGTCACGTATGAATCGGGGGATATTTTTACTTTATTTACAGTGGAACAGGAACATGATTATATTGACCGCCTGATCATCTTCCCCCACATTTACCCATTGGAAGAATTAGGGCTGCCTCCTAAAGAACCGTTTGGCGATGTGAAAATTCGTCGCAGCCTTTTTTCTGACCCCATCAAAACGCAGGGTATCCGCGATTATCAGCCGGGCGACCGCTTTCGGGATGTGCATTGGAAGGCAACGGCCGTGCGCGGCAACCTGCAAACTAAAGTATACGACCCCTCTACAGGGATGACTTTAGCCGTATTTTTGAATGTGGCTACCTATGCTAGACATTGGATGGGTTTTGACCCCGAACAGTTAGAGCGGGCGGTTAGTGTGGCTGGTTCTATTGCCAATTATGGCGTCCAGCAAAATTGGGGTGTAGGCATCTATGCCAATGGCTCTGTCCCCAATTCAGATCAGCCTATTCGGGTAGCGCCCGGCCGTTCGCCAGAACAGTTAGCCCATGTGTTGGAAGCATTAGCGGCCGTCACTGAGTTCGGTACCGGCTCAATTGAACAGATGATGCTGCGCGAAAGTCCTAATCTGCCCTGGGTGAGTACGCTGGTTTTGGTGACGGCCGTTGTCACCAAAGAAATCATGGTCGGCCTCATTCGCCTCAAAGAAGCCGGACGGCGCGTTGTTCTCATCTCCCTTACCGACGACCCGCCGCCAAAAGGGCTAGGTAACATTCTGGCCTATCACATTCCAACCACTGTGCCGGCCTTCCAAAAAGAAGTTCAGCACAGTACTGCTACCGAAGCCGCCCTGGGTCATATCCCCAGCCCGGAACCGGTGGGACTGGAATTTGAACTGGAAGATACGAGGTAATTCAAAAGCTGTCTATTATCCATATATCCTAACGGATGCTAAATTCATGTAAACTTCTTGTGCTACAAATAAAAACAAGGAGTTTTGTAAACCATGTATTCTGATTATCTAACCTCCGCACCGAATTGGTGTCAAGAAGAATTTGCAACTATAGAACTGAACGATGCCCGTCTTGATGACCGTTGTCGAGTATTGGCGGCTGCCTTAGCCGCTCAACCCAGTGTACCCATCAATCAAGCTTGTGAAGATTGGGCTGATACCAAAGCGGCTTGCCGTTTCGATTCAGGCCTTTCAAGAAACCTTAACTTTAGCCCCTGAAAGGACAAAAACCTTAACCATTTGTGACCGCGAAGCGGACATCTATGAAATGTTTGCCCTAGCCAAAGAGGAAGAGGCAAAACTGTTGATTCGGGCTAACTTTGACCGTATTCTAATGGACAAATCTGAGCGTAAGCTACGCCCCAAAGTCGAGCG
>JAAEOP010000012.1 GCA_024223125.1 Chloroflexota bacterium | reverse complement strand
GTTTGAGCATCCCACACATTGAGCCTGCCATCATTTGAGGTAGAAACAATAATCGTCCCATCGGCGTTGATACCGCAACAGGTTACGGTCCGTTGATGACCGGTCAGCGTCAGCCGTTCAGTGAAGTTGAGGGTTTTGCTGCCAGCCTGGGCATCCCACACTTTTAGGGTTTTATCTTTTGAGGCTGATACAATAACCGAAGCATCAGCGCTGATAGCGCAACTGACCACCCCGGCTTCATGGCCGGTCCACGATACAAGGTTAGCGCCGGTTTTGGCATCCCACAGGGCCAGACTGCCATCATTTAAAGCGCAAACTATCACATCACCTTCGGCAGCGATATCACAGCCCCACAGGGTAGCCTGATGATCGGTTACAGTAACACGTGAGGTGCCGGTCTCGGTATCCCACACCATCAGGGTGTTATCTTTAGCAATAGAAACAGTGGTGGAGCCATCGGCGCTAACGGCACAAGCCAAAACACCGGATGTGTGCCCTCGCAAGGTGCGGATTAAGGTTGGGTCAGAAAGATCCGGCAAAATGTGACGGGCTGTAAACAAAGGACGAGGTAAATCAGACTCGGCCGCAATAGCCATTGGCGCCAGTTCCGGCAAATGGACCAGCCGGCTGTGAAGCGTGTTCGCCGCCTCATTTAGCGATTGGCAACGCACCAGGAGATGGCTTGATTGTGACAGGTTCCGCCGT
>JAAEOP010000011.1 GCA_024223125.1 Chloroflexota bacterium | reverse complement strand
GTGCAGGCGGCTGAAGTCTACCAACTATATCAAACCCGTTTCAAACGGCGTTTCCGCTGGATACGCTCTGACCTATTTAACAAACAACTGGCAAAACAACTGCGTCAGGATGCTGAGAATTTGCAACTCATCTTACTAGAATGTGGTCAATGGGATAGAGGGCGGGATTCTCAGCTTAACGCACTTTTCGATCTGCTTACGGAGACGTATCCTTATGACAAAGTGTTGATTTTTAGTCAATTTGCCGACACTGTGCGTTATTTAGAAACGCAATTACAAGCGAGAGGCATTACTAGTGTGAAGGGCGTAACTGGCGGCATGGCTGATCCGACCCAATTAGCATGGCGTTTTAGCCCTAATAGCAATGGTAAGCGGGATGATGTGCTGCCAGAAGAAGAGATTCGCATTTTAATAGCTACCGATGTGTTGAGCGAAGGTCAAAATTTGCAGGATGCTCATATTGTCGTTAATTACGATTTGCCCTGGGCGATTATTCGCCTGATTCAACGTGCCGGGCGCGTGGATCGCATTGGTCAGCAATCGACCGACATTTACTGTTACTCCATCTGGCCGACCGAAGGGGTAGAGAAAATCATCAAACTGCGCGAACGGCTGAGGAATCGTTTGCACGAAAATGCTGAGGTGGTTGGTACAGACGAATCCTTTTTTGAAGATGACGGCAATAACCAGCCGTTAATTGATTTGTATCATGAGATGACGGGGATATTGGATGATGATTCCGAGGGGGATATTGACCTTGTTTCCCACGCTTACCAAATTTGGAAAAACGCCACTGACGCGAATCCCAAACTGAAAAGCCTCATTGGTAAACTGCCGTCAGTTGTTTATTCGGCCAAAGCACATTCGGGAAATAATGGGCACAGCCCGCCCGGAGCCTTGCTCTATTTGAAAACAGAGACGGGCAACAGTGCGTTAGCTTGGGTAGATAATGAGGGCAACAGCGTTACCGAATCCCAATTTGAAGTGTTGCGAGCGGCACGATGTAGGTTAGATACCCCTGCTGTGCCTCGCCAGGAAAATCATCATGATTTGGTTTATCAAGGGGTACAGCATATCCGACAAGAGCGGATTATATTAGGCGGGCAGTTAGGTAGACCATCTGGGGCGCGGTTTAAGACGTACGAACGATTAAAACAGTATGCGGCTTAATTACAAACCACCTTATTTGCTCATGAAGCGGAACCTTTGTTAAAAGCTCTGGATGAAATTTTCCGCTATCCCTTGCAGGAGGGGGCTAAAAATACGCTTAACCGTCAATTACGCAGTAATATCGCCGATGAACAATTGGCAGCTCTTGTTGTTGGCTTGTATGAAGAAGGGCGGCTTTGTCTGGTGCAAGAAACCAGACAATCCGACGAACCGCAGATTATTTGTTCGTTGGGCTTGGTCTCTGAATGAATTCAGAGCCTAACCGGGAAACATGTTTCAAACATGTTTTTGTTTTAGACCCAAAATTCATTTTGGGGGATTATAGGAGAAATATTATGCCATTCTGGCGCACATATTACCATCTTGTATGGGCAACCAAAAACAGAACGCCTTATATATCACCGGCCGTCGAGCGTCGTTTGTACCCATATCTCATCAACAAAGCCCGGGAATTAGGCGTTCAGGTTTATGCAATTAACGGCTGGACAGACCATATACACATTGTAGGTTCCATTCCACCCAAACATGCTGTGGCTTACATTGTGAAGCGTCTAAAAGGAGCCAGTACTTATGACCTCAATCAATCTGGCATATTAGATGAGAAGTTTCAGTGGCAACGAGGCTATGGCGTATTAACCATTGGCGAACGACAGCGTGAACGTGCTGAAGCATATGTACGCAATCAGAAAAAACATCATCAAGATCAAACAATCATTAGTTGGCTAGAGCGGGTGGATGAATTTGATGAAGGGCCGCCGGACATGGGGTTAAAACCGGACTTTGTACCTACAGTTATACGTGAATCAGGGCCTGTTTATGCGGTATGGACTGAGGATGAATCGCCTTTTTAGCTGCCAATGAATTGGCAGGCTATGGGTGAAAACATGTTTCAAACATGTTTCTCATTTAGACTCAAAATTCATTTTGGGGCAATTTTGGGGCAATTCATTTCGGGGCAAAAAAACAATGAACACATTCAACATTAAAAGATCACGGCCGTTACTAAAAGAATTCAAATTCACCGACCTGTTTATCGAGGAATTAGGTTGGGAATCCATCACATCCAAAAAGACAAAAACCGTCACCGTTGATGATGCCAATTATACCTGTACGCCTATTGCCGTCTTGTCGGGCGTGATGGTGTTTGAAGTTGTTGCTGAAGATGGGCAGATACCGAACAGCAAAACCCGCAAGGATGTTTGGCGTAAAATCAGCGCTGACCATCATGAGAACCTGCTTGTTTTTGTGGATGGGACGCGGGCGCACAGCGTTTGGTACTGGGTTAAACGAGAAAACAACAAGCAATATCCGCGCACGCATCATTATGACCGCTGGCAAGACCCCGACTTCCACCTGAGCAAAATTAGCGGGCTGTTTGTGGCGATGAGTGAGTTGGATCCAAACGGCCGTATCAAAATCACCCAAGTCACCCAGCGCATGCAAGCCGCCCTGGACATCGAGCGCGTTACCAAGCGATTCTACGGCGAATTCCAGCAAGTGCATGACGGCTTCATGGCCTATCTGGAACCCAGCATCCCCGACGAAAAAGAGCGACGTTGGTACACATCCGCCCTGCTCAACCGC
>JAAEOP010000010.1 GCA_024223125.1 Chloroflexota bacterium | reverse complement strand
TTCGCCCTCACCTATGCCCAACGGCGCTCGCACGATTTAACCCACTACAGCCACCCTGAACGAATTGTGGCCGGCGCCATGCACCCCCCGGCCGTGGTGGTCGCCAATGAAAAAATTGTGCGCCGCCACGTTCACTCGGTCTTAATGGCTGCCTTCTTCCGCTGGGTCAAGGAAACAAAGGGGTATGATTTCAGGAACGTGGGTCAATTTTTTACTCCGGAAACCCAGGAGACCGAAGCTGCCCCAGACCTACTGCGACAGTTTGCGGAAGACAAACCGGCCGAGGTTCAAGAGGCGCTGCTGCGGATTGTTCCTCAGGAATTGCACCCTGATTTAGACCTGGATGGCTGGGAATGGTTATCCAAACTTATTAATGATGAGGGGACCGGAATATTAGATTTTGCTGCCGGCGAGGTCAAGGGTGATCTGGACGAATTTGCCCGGATGGAGCAAGAAGTGCTGCGCGAAGGCGGCAAAAACAAATACAGACAGGCCGAGTATTTCCAGCGCGTGGCCAATACGGTTCGGCATCGCCCGCTGTTTGGCTTTTTAGGGTCACGTAATGTGTTGCCCAAGTACGGTTTTCCCACGGATGTGGTTGAACTGCGAACCAACCACCTGCCGGTGCCGGAAGCCGGCCAGATAGAACTACAACGCGACCTCAAAATTGCCATTGCCGAGTACGCGCCGGGGGGGCAGGTAGTCGCCGGGGGTAAAGTCTGGACCAGCGGCGGCTTGCATCGCCAACTCAACCGTGACTGGCCCAAGCACTACTACGCCGTTTGTCCGGAATGCAGCCACTTCCACCACTCGTTGGATCAAGACATTCAAGGGCCGTGTGTTGTTTGCGGAGCAAATTTACGTACAAATAAACGACTTTATGGCAAGTTTATAGTGCCCGAGTTTGGTTTTATTGTGGCCGAGAACCCCAAAGACTCCGGTAACTCCAGACCGCAGCGGTTCTATTCCACCCAGGTGTTTTTCAGCGAGTATGCCCGGGCTGCAGACGGCAATGGGGCGCTGGATGAAGATAGCGATAAGCAGGCTGAGATAGACGAGGGCCTATCCAGCAGCCAGGCCCAAATCTGGAGAAAATATTCACGCTACGGCAAGTTGGCCCTGGTCAACCCCGGCCCCTTGAATCGTGGTTACCGCATTTGCAGCAGTTGTGGCTTTGCCGAACCGGCCCCACTGCCCCAAAAAAGCCGGCGAAAAAGCAAAAAATCTAATGAACATCGTCACCCTCGCACCGGCAAACCCTGCAAAGGATTTACCCATTCGTTCCATTTAGGGCATGAGTTTATCACCGATGTGTTAGAACTAAGCTTTGCCGGCCAGGTGGTCCATAGCGCCAATTACGATTTGTGGTGGTCGCTTGTCTTTAGCCTGTTGGAAGGAGCCAGCCAGGCGCTGGGCATTCGGCGCGATGATTTGAGCGGCACCCTGTACCGCAAGCCAGGCAGTCCGGTGCCGGCCATTATTCTATTTGATAACGTTCCGGGCGGCGCCGGGCACGTGCGCCGTATTGCCAATCAACTGGCACCCACCTTTAAAACAGCCTTTGAGCGGGTCAACGATTGTGAGTGCGGCCAAGAAACCAGTTGTTATGAATGTCTGCGCAACTTCCGCAACCAAATCTATCACGATCAGCTTCAGCGAGGCCTGGCCCGGGACTTTCTACAACAGATATTGCGAGCTGCTAATGTGGAAATTTAGCGACCCGCTCCTGATACGGTTTTTTACAAAAATCAGGATATATTAGTATGTCATTGCGAGCGTTTTTTGCGAAGTAATCCCCCTTTACCAGCCTCGGAGATTGCTTCGTCGTTTCTCCTCGCAATGACATAGCCCTCAGGATGTGTACCACCATCTTGACCACCACACAATTTGCAAAATCTGTGGCAAACGCTTTGAAAGAGGTAACGGTCAAGAACATTTTGAACAGTACCGTCATGCCCGAATGTAGTTATCGGGCATCCATAATAGGCGTGCAAACGTGGATTCAGGCTAAGGGTTCCCTTAGCACTAAAAGCGTGCGGGAATGACGACCACATTGTGTTCAACATCATCCTGACCACTACACAAACGCTTTGAAAGAGGTAACATAATGGCAAAAATGATACCCAAGCGTCCCCATCCTGATACAAAAAGTCAGGCCGAACTGCGCCTGTTTGATGCCTTTGAACAACAGCTTCCTAAAGATTATACGGTGTTCCATTCCGTTTCCTGGCAACTTAGAAATAGTCGCAGTGGGGCCAAAGATGGCGAAACCGATTTCCTGGTCGCCCATCCCGATTTCGGGTTGTTAATCGTAGAGGTTAAAGGCGGCCATATTCGCTATGATGGCCTTGAAGACCAGTGGTACACTTACGATATAAAGATCAAAGACCCCTTCAAACAGGGCCGTAACAATAAATACAGCCTGCTGGAAAAACTAAAGGAATTGCCCTACTGGCGTAACCGCTGGATTACCGTGGGCTATGCGGCCGCCTTCCCCGATGTGTCGGTCAAAGGCGACCTGCGTCTGGATGCACCCCGTGAACTTATTCTTGACCAGTCGGATATGAACGACTTGCCAAGCTGGCTGAAACAGGCCCTCACGTTTTTACGCGGCCGCCGGTCCCAAGACGATGCGGTAGAGCAGACCGGCGTCGCAGAGTTGATTAATACACTTAGCCCTTCAGTAGACCTGCCACCGCTGCTCTCTGCTGAAATAGAGTCCCAGGTTAAGGAGCAAGAGCGGCTAACCCGCGAACAATTTATGATGCTTGATTTCCTGGGACGTCGCCGCCAGGCGGCTATTTCAGGCTGTGCCGGATCGGGTAAAACGATGTTAGCCTATGAAAAAGCTCGCCGTTTGGCCGAACAAGGTTTTAAAGTGTTGCTCACCTGTTTCAACGTTAATCTGGCAGAATGGCTCGATTGGGAAAGTGAAGACACCCGGCCCGCAAACTTGCGCATTGTTAACTTTCACCATATAGCCGATGAGTTGGTTCAGCAGGTGGGGCTGCCGGGCGGTCCTTATAACTCCGAATATTTTGAGAAGGTTTTACCGGAACGTTTGGGAGAAGCCGTAGACCAACTGGGTGCCCAATTTGATGCCATTATTGTCGATGAAGGCCAGGACTTCCTTGACAATTGGTGGCTGCCCTTGCAAATGCTGTTGCATGACCCGGACCAGGGGATTTTCTACGTTTTCTATGACGACAACCAAAATATCTACCGTGGAGCCGGGCAAATGCCGTTAGAATCCGCTCCTTTTCCCTTGCCTCACAACTGCCGCAACACCCAGTACATCCACCGCCAAGTTCTAAACTTTTATCACTCCGAACAGCCCCCCACCGCCATTGGACCCCAGGGCCGTCCCGTAGAGCATCAGACGTACGCAACTTCTAACGAGCTGAAGCGTTTGCTGCGTCAGGTGTTACACCGCCTGGTGATGGAAGAGGAAGTCCCGGCTTGGGACATTGTCATCCTGACTCCCAAAGCTCGCCAGCGCAGCCAATTATGGCAGCTCGGCCCGTTAGGCAACTTTCACTTAGTTGACGAACCCACCGACGCCACCGGCGACATCTACTGTACCACGATCCACAAGTTCAAGGGGCTGGAAAGCCCGGTGGTCATTCTGGCCGAGATAGACAACGATCAGATCTGGAATCTGGAGACCATTCTCTACGTCGGCTGCTCCCGGGCGCGGAATCATTTGATTTTGTTGACCGCAGCCGATCTGTCCGATAAAATCAAAACCAAACTGGCCGAATAAAAGGTTAAACAAAAACAGTCGCGAATTCTCATTTTTGTTTGTATAATTCTGCAAATTCGTGGCAAAAAACTCAACTATGCGAAACTGGCGTGATCACATTCTAAAACACTTTACCGAATCTATTCATCGACTGACCTTGGTCGCTGACGCGGACGGGCTGTTACTGGAAGAGGAGCTGCTGGCAACCATCCGCGCCCGAGGCTTTGATTTGTTGCCTTTTGATGATGTGGTTGCCTTTCGCTACACCTATGAGGCCAATTATCGCCGGCATTGGGACGATAATCAGCCTACCAACCTGGTGGTCATTTTGCGCTCGCCGGAGGCTTCGCTACGGTCACTGCCTTATGACTTGCTGCAAAGCGGCCGCCAGCTTCACTTTAAATTACCCGAGCTATTTCCCAGGTTGAGTTATCCGGTGGTTAGAGCGCTCGATCCGGCCTATCTTCAACCGCTGTATGAAGCCTACCAGACCTATCAAGGGCCGGAACTGGGCGATCAAGCCACCAAAGCCTTCATCCTCAAACACGTGTTTGAGATTGATCCCGATCTGACAAAAACTCCATTGGATCTGCTCAAGCTCCTCCTGTCGCACCACACCCGCGCCCAACAGATGCCAGTGATTCTTGATGAATTTTTGAGGGTTAAATTTCAGCAAAACCCAACGCTGGCTGAGTCACCACTCATAGGATTTCTCTCCAGTGCGACCGATTTCTTTGCTTTTCTGCAAGCGCAGTGGCTCAATTTTCTGGCTGTGCAGCAATCGCCAGATGTGCCGGCGATTGGCGAAAACCGGACAGCTTACACGGCCGGGGCTACACTACCCCTGGCTGACTCTACCGTGCAGGTCTATCTCAATACCCTTTTTCTGGAAGGCAAGCTCAAACCGATCCCGTTGCCTGAAGGCTGGCAGATTGCCGAAGCATGGATCAGAATCGGCATCGTCGAGCAGCCGGAAGTTGAGCAGGCGCAGCGGTTTAATCATTTGTTGCAGCAGCTTCAACAAACGTTACCAACGGCCGGCAGCCTGCACAAAGAGTGGCTCCACTTCGCCGCACGGTGGGCCGAATTAACGGTTCTACGCCATCGTTACGCCGATAATCTCCCCGAGACAGCCGGCGATACATACGCTCAATTTCATCTCACCGTCGAGTCCCGATTTGCTGATTGGATGTTGGATCGCTATCATACCCTGCACAATCAGCCCTTCCACAACGGGCCGGTGATGGGGCATCACCTTCCGGGTTACCTGGCTGCCTACCGGCGTCAATATCCTGGTGTAACTCGGATCG
>JAAEOP010000009.1 GCA_024223125.1 Chloroflexota bacterium | reverse complement strand
TTAGCGGCAACCGCTTTAGCAACGGGACAAATGGGATTATACTCCAGAGTCTATCGAACCTGACCATCTCCAACGGGTCGCTGGCGGACTCGAATGTGGTCATCAGCGATACGAGCGGGTTGACCCAAACCACTACTGGCAGAGCCCTCTATCTAAGCGGCGTCACCGGGGCGATGATCGATAATGTGGACGTGTCGAAGAACAGCGGTACCGACGGCATCGGGTTGTATATCAATGGTAGCACAAACATCACGGTGACCAATGTTACGGCCAACAACCGGAATCAGGGGCTTTATGCCAATAACCTGACCGGGTTGAGCGTCAGTTGTACAACGCTGCGTAACAATGCCACCGGGATGTATGTCCAAAATAATAGCTCCACAGCGGTGACACTGTTTGATAATTATATTGGGGGGAACACCACCGGCCTTAATAACATAGCTACTCCAATCGTCATAACCGCCGAGAATAACTACTGGGGAGCGTCTAACGGCCCCTCTAACCTGGGCGGTTCTGGCGATTCCTACAGCGGCAATGTTGATGCGTCGCCCTTCCTGACGAGTTTGCCAGCTTGCCTTTACTCGGATGCCGATTTGGCTATGAGCAAGAGTGTCAACGCTACAACTCTAAACCCCGGCTCGACTATTACCTACACTCTAACCATTACCAACAACGGGCCAGATGAGGCCATTGGGCTGACCATTACTGATAGTATCCCGATTAGCGTCACGGTTAGTGGCGTAATCAGCAGCGGGGCCAGCATCATCCAGAGCAACGCTAGTAATGTCTACACCTGGACAGTCGACAGTTTGGCGGCCAATGCAACAAGTTATATCACCATTAGCGGCGTTTTGAGCGCCTCGTTACCAAACGGTGTCTTCATCAACACGGCTACAATAACCGGTGGGGTGATTGATACAGATGAAAGCAATAATAGCGACTCGGCAGGGGTGACGGTTCTAGGTGTGCCGCCTGTGTTAGTAGCTATTAGCCCCATTAGCAACACCCACGTAGCAACCGTAACCAGCACCGTCTCGATAACCTACGACCACAATATGGATATTAGCAGCGTTAGCACCCAAACCTTTGCCGTACATGCTATGGAAACGGGTTTGATAAGCCAAACCTACGGGGTTAATGGCGGTAGAATTAGCCTAACCCCCACCAACAGCTTCAAACCGGGCGAGTTGGTGCAGGTGAGTGCTACCACGGGTACCCTGGACATTACAGGGACGAATCCCCTCTCGCCGACGGTGTGGCAGTTCCGTGCCCAAGCCGGGGTTGGCCCCGCCGTGTTTGATGCCGTTACCAACAACTTTGGGACGGGCAGTGATAATACCCTTAGTGTGGCCTGGGGGGATGTGGATGGCGATGGCGACCTTGATGCCGCTGTTGGCAATTCTAATCAACAAAACGTGGTGGCTTTGAATCAGGCCCCGCCACCGCTAATGGTAGCTATCAGCCCGATTAGCAACACCCACGTAGCAACCGTTACCAGCACCGTCTCGATAACCTACAACCACAATATGGATATTAGCACCGTAAGCACCCAAACCTTTGCCGTCCATGCTATGGAAACGGGTTTGATCAGCCAAACCTACGGCGTAAATGGCGGCACTATT
>JAAEOP010000008.1 GCA_024223125.1 Chloroflexota bacterium | reverse complement strand
CGTTTGGGCCAGATGGCCGCTCTCCAGCGCTGAAATAAACTCTACCGCACCTGCTACCCACTTGTACTCATCAATGGTCAGGAAGGTGTTCAGATAAGGGAGTCGAACAAGCAGGGCCAGAACAAACAGCAGGCCGGCCAAAAAGATCGGTGATTGAATTAATTTAAAATGCCCGTTTTTAGTCATCTACAGTAATTTATGGCAGCATTACTAACGGTTTTTTGGTGAGAACAAAGTTAAAGTCCCCTGTTTTGTAATGGTCCGGGTGGCTACGGCTGTATTGTGAGCCGGCTTAAATACAGTTCGGTTTGTGTTTGATGATTTATAGAAAGGCACTCATCTGTATCCGGAAGGCATAAAGAAATATATAAACCATAACTTCCGGCAGGTAGATCCGCCGGAATATCCAGCCGGAATGTATCTCTCACTTGCTCGCCAGGGGGCCAGTCGCCCGGAGTGAAATACCCCTCGAGCGGAAAACGCTGTATTTGGTGGAAAATTTCCTGATCTGTAACATTACGGAGCGTAATCTTTTCGACATATTTAGTTTGAAGCAGGGATGTCGTTTGCCAGTACAGTGATATGAAGTCGGGCCGGCCTTGTTT
>JAAEOP010000007.1 GCA_024223125.1 Chloroflexota bacterium | reverse complement strand
GTGGACAACCCGGTGAGTATGACCATTATAACCCTGTTCGTCTATGTGGCATTCGGCATCTTTTTGGTTGTCCTGTCGCTGGCGCTCCACGAGCGATTGAAGGCCAGTTCGCCGGCAATCATGCAAACGGCGACCGTTTTTGGGCTTTTCTGGGCCTTGGTGGTCATTGCCAGCGGTATGATCT
The DNA here is from genome assembly GCA_024223125.1 of Chloroflexota bacterium. The sequence continues at coordinate 3,229 of JAAEOP010000007.1, read as the reverse complement.
TTATTACCGGTATGAACACTGTCGTTGAGCTTTATGGCACAGACCCGGCTCAAGCGGCAACGGTCTGGTTGGCAATTGACGCTGTATTTGAAGGAATAGGCGGCGGGGTTGAGCTTCTGGGCGGCCTATGGATTCTGCTGGTAAGTTGGGCAGCTTTGCGAGGAAGGGAGCTTCCCAGAGTGCTGAATTACCTTGGTATGGGGATCGGTGTAGCGGGCATTCTCACGGTTGTCCCAGCTCTCGAAGTGCTAACGGATGTGTTTGGGCTGACCCAAATCGTTTGGTTTGTATGGCTGGGGATCGTCATGTTACGCAGTAACCAAAGCGTGGTGGCATAAAAATCGGACGCGAATCTCAAAAGCGATCATAAAAACGAGGAGAAGAAACGATGACTACCAAAGAAAAAATGAATTCAAACAAAAAGATTGCAAGAATTGTGGGTGTATTATTTATAATTGCGACGGTTGCAACCATACTAAGTTTGGCTATTACAGGACCAATTCTAGATGATCCGGATTATCTTATTAATATTTCTGCAAATGAAAACCAAATGATAACAGGAATGCTCTTTATGTTATTTGATGCTGTTTCAGTGGCTGGAATTGCAATTATGATGTATCCAATCTTAAAAAAGCAAAATGAAGCCTCAGCTCTTGGGTATGTTGGCGCCAGGATTGTTGAGAGCGTACTCTTCATTGTTTATGTAATCATCCTACTGACCCTATTGACATTAAGTCAGGAATTTGTAAAAGCAGGTTCTCCAGATGCTTCCTATTTTCAAACCGAAGGCACTTTATTACTAGCAGCGTCTGATTGGACCTTTTCGATTGGGTTGGGACTCGTTTTTGCTCTGTCCGCTCTGATTTTAAATTATTCGTTATATCAATCAAGACTGGTTCCTCGATGGTTATCAGGTTGGGGTTTTGTTGGAGCCGCATTGGTGTTGGCACTCACTTTGTTAGCCTTTTTCAGCATTAATCTAACAGAGATTTTGAATCTCCCAATAGCCTTGCAAGAAATGGTGTTTGCGGTATGGCTGATAGTCAAAGGATTCAATTCATCTGCAATCGCTTCTGGGTCTGCCGAAACAATATAAGGGCGAAGGAGCAGCAATGGACAACAAGAGAATGAGCCAACAGATAAAATTGCGAAACGGCCGTAAACTAGGCTACGCTGAATATGGCTCACCAGAGGGAACGGCCGTCTTCTATTGCCACGGTTTTCCCAGTTCACGCCTTGATTGGCAGCTATTCAACGACAACGACATGCTCACGGAGTTGAACGCTCGCATAATTGCGCCCGACCGTCCTGGGTATGGCCTTTCCGATTTTATGCGCCATCGAAAAATAACAGATTGGTCTAAAGATGTCGTCGCGTTGGCCGACGTTTTGAAAATAGAAAGGTTTGCCGTACTTGGCATCTCTAGGGGCGGCCCGTATGCGGCCGCTTGCGCCTTTGGCATTCGGGAGCGTCTGGTTAAGGTCGGCATTGTCTGCGGCATGGGGCCGTCAAATGCGCCCGGCATGATAGATGGGGTAAGTTGGTCTATTCCCGGCGCTCCCGCGATCATCCGTAGAGCCATCCTGATGTTAACATCATTGGGATTGCGAAGAGGGCCCGACCAATTCATAGCAAAAACCAAAGAAGCGATCTCTGAATTAGACGGGCAATTGCTGGACAAACCAGAATTGGCGAATTTGTTCATAGAGGGGATGCGGGAAGCATTTCGTCAGGGCATCAGCGGAGCCAATTTAGATGCCGCCCTTTACGCACGCCCCTGGGGATTTGCGTTAAAGAACATTGCCGCTGAAGTTCATCTTTGGCATGGAGAACAGGACAAAAACGTCCCAATCTCTGTCGGTCGCTATGTGGCCGATGCCATCCCTAATTGCCAGGCTGCGTTCCTTGAAAATGAAGGACACCTTACCTTACCCTATTTCCACATGCGCGAGATTCTAAGCGCCCTAATTGGCTAAAGGAAGTTGAAATGCAATCGTTATCACTACCCTCCCAATTATCTTTATATGTCCTGCTGGCGTTGATAGGCCTATTCTCACTCATCATATGGGGTTGGCAAATCATGGTACTCAAGGGCAAAGTCATCAAAAATCCGGATGGCTCGTCGGATGGCTGGCAAGAGCAGAAGACTCATTATGGTATCGCTGTTGCAGATGTGTTTCTGGCCTGTCCGGCCTCCATAATAGGCATTGCTCTAATCTTTGTCAGTCCACGTGGGGGTTTTTATCTGTTGGCGATGGTCAGTTTCTGGTTTGTTTGGGCCAATACCATGACAACGGCGACCAGTTTGCGCTTTGAGAATCCGAAGCTCACCCTGAATTGGTGGATTGTTTTTCCAACCGGAATCTTCGTTGGGTTGGCATATATTCTGTGGACAGTTATCCATTTCGACGCGATTTATTTGAGGTAAATATGAACATTATTTGGGGAATTATTTTGACGGTTATTTCTGCGCTGGGATGGTTGGGGCAGGTGATTACGACTTTTTGGCCGGAAACGGCCGTTACCCTCTCCCTCACCGAACCAGAATCAGCAGTTGATCCTGCCTTTTATGCAGATATGCGGGGGGAGGCTTATTGGGATACGGTCGTGTTATGGACTCTCCCCGCTGCAGGCATTTTGCTAATCTTGAACAGTCCACTGTGGCCCTACTTTGGGTTGGTTGGTGGTGGCATGTATCTCTACTTTGCTGGTAGAGGGATTGTCGTGCGAACGGTGATGCAGCAGCGAAGCATTCGTATTGGTCTGCCAGAGGATCTGAAAGTAGCCGCTATTTTTTTGACGCTTTGGGGATTGATGGCTGTAGTCACCATTGCTTTGGCAACAGCTACCTTGCTTGTATTTTAATCGAGGTGTATGATGACCAAACTTCAACATGAACCTACCGGCAAGATCTACGAAATCAAGCTCAAGGGACATCTTAACAAAAGCTGGGCCGATTGGTTGGATGGGATGGCCTTCACCCACGAAAACGACGGCACGACAACGCTGACCGGTAAGATTATCGATCAAGCTGCACTACACGGCTTGCTCAAGAAAGTCCGAGACCTGGGATTACCCCTGCTCTCGGTCAATCGCGTTGAACCCGGCCACTCGACTATGCTCGGGACAGGCCAGGCAGATGCGCCAAATTTCAAACAATATCGTTCAAAAAAGGAGAAGAAACGATGACTACCAAAGAAATCAAAAAGATCGCCAGAATTGCTGGCAT
>JAAEOP010000006.1 GCA_024223125.1 Chloroflexota bacterium | reverse complement strand
TAAGTTTCGTTTCAATCGCGGATGGCGATTCTTGGGGGGTCATACATTACAGGTACAGCCACAGCGGGGAGTAGCGACATGTTTCAATCGCGGATGGCGATTCTTGGGGGGTCATACGCAAGCAAAAGCCGGGGCAGGACACGGTTCCAAAGCTGTTTCAATCGCGGATGGCGATTCTTGGGGGGTCATACGCTTTTCAGCAACGGTACAGAATACGACATGTGGGTTTCAATCGCGGATGGCGATTCTTGGGGGGTCATACGTAATCGCTGGGGCTGTAGGGGTGGCTGAGTCCGGTTTCAATCGCGGATGGCGATTCTTGGGGGGTCATACCCCTCCCTCATCTTGTTGTTAATTCTTCCCATTTTGGAAGGCGTTGATGCTAAAATCGGCCGCTAGTATACCATGTTGCCTAACAATTGACCTGATTTTTGCGGGCAATGCCCCATTTGTTTTTTTTGATCGAGCGATGGGGCTGTTTTCAGTATGTCTCGTTTCAGCACCCCTAAATATTCAATTGTTAATGTTCTGGATACCCATAAATGGGGGTTTTCTTTAGCGAGCGGCTGACGAAGGCGAGGTAGGCGCTGAACCGCTCGATCAGGCATCGGCGTATTACAAGACGATTACAGTAAGTATAGTTTATCTTCTTGGGGAGGTAAACTGCCAATGGTTTCTACTTTGTTTTGGCAGCTACGACAAATATGATAGATACGGACGTTGTCTTCGGTTTCTTTTAAGATTTGGTTTAAGCGATGACGCAAGGCGATCAATTCTTTATCGGTGAGGAAACATTCAAATAAGCTGTATTGTGTCCATTGACCAAAGCCGCATAATGTTTTGTGAACTTTGGTGCGCCGCTTGTTACTGGAGATGTCGTAGGCAATCAGGTAGAGGGTGGTCATGGTGGAGCGTGTTCTGTTATCCGTTATCCGTGTTCCGTCTTAGCGGACGATGAAGGGTGGGTAGGCTGGGATTTCGTTGGTGAGGGTTTTGGCGAGTAGACGGGTTTGGAGTTCCAGACTACGGCGGTAGCTGGCTTTGTATTTGAAGGTGGGGTGGGTGATTTTCTCATCAAAGCGGCTTTCGAGTTTGGTTAGGAAGGTTCGACGGCCGACATCGGTAAGCCGATAAGCGCCAAATTCTTCTTTGAAATGTTTGCGTTGAATGGCCTCATTGTTGAATAAGGAAATGACGACCGAATCTACAATGAGGGGCCGGAATTCTTCCATCAGGTCCAGAGCAAGGGCGGGCTTGCCATATTGGCTGCGGTGCAGGTAGCCGATGTAAGGGTCGAGGCCAACGGTGCAGATGGCGGATATGACTTGGTTGAGGAGAATGGTGTAGCCATAACTTAGCAGGGCATTGACAGGGTCTCGCGGGGGGCGACGTGTCCGGCCGTTGAACAGGTCGGGATTGTTGAGGAGGTGTTTGAAACAGTTGAAGTAATGGGCTGTGCCGCTGCCTTCTAAACCTTGCAAACGGCCGTAAACGGAGTTGGTTTGAGGGTGGGAGGGGTCGGGTGGCTGTGTGTCGGGCGTCTGGCGAGCAACGGCTTTGAGGCTGTTTTGGAGGGCGGCGACGGCTTTGGCGATTTGCTGATTTTGTCGTTTGCGGTTGGCCCGCATGAGCATGGTACGCATATTTTGCAATTTACCCTGGATGAATGCCTGAGTGAAGTGGCAATGCTGGACGGGATCGTGGCGGGCGGCGGTTTGGGCCAGACGCAGTTGGCCATTTTTGCTAAATGTGGGAGCGAGGTGGCCTTGAAAACGGCCGTACCGGTTGAGAAAGGTCACTTCGGCGCGGCGTTCCATGAGGGCGGCAATGGCGGGGCTGGTGAGGGTGCTGTTACCCTGGACAACAACGCGGTCTATTTTGATGAGGGGAACGCGCACTTTTTTCTTCGGCCGTTTTTGTTCTTTGTTTTCGGGGATGACGACTAGCAATGTATCCCCGTCTTTCTTAACGATTGTTTGTTGTTCGGTGAGGTATAAGGTTGCCATTTCAAGCTCCATCATGGTCTCCTGGATTGTGCCAGAGGTAGGATTGGGTGGTTTGCTCAAAGTTTGGTTCTGAATCGGCGCCGCTAAAATGGAGGGTGAGACGGCCGCTGACTTTCCAGCCGCATTGTTTTAGATCGGCGAGGGTGAGATGAACGGCCGTGTTATCTAGCGCCTGGGTATGGAAGGTAGGAATGGGGGCAATGTCATCGGGGTCTGGTTTATCTGTGGGCATGTTTGTATCCCAGGCCAGGGGCAGTAGACAAACATCCCCGTCTCGCTGGAGACAGAGGGAGACGAGCCAGCCAGCCTGATCTGGTTCCAGGTCTATTAAAGCGGGGCGAGCGCCGCGCCAATGGTAGATGGGAATAAGGCTGGTATGATGGTTGGCGTATGTGGACATATGTTGACTCCTTATTGAATTGTCAATTGCGTCACTTCGTCTGGCAGGCAAATGGGTTGGATGGAGCAATGTTTGCATTTTTGCCGTTGGGCGATGGGTGGGGGAATGTGATTGGTTTGGGTGAGTTGGCGGGCTTGGGCGACGGCCG
>JAAEOP010000005.1 GCA_024223125.1 Chloroflexota bacterium | reverse complement strand
TGCCGCCGTGAGAAGTAATGATGTTTAGGGGTGATTTCCGATGATGGTATTTCGATACCCGTTCGTTTTTTGATTAACATGCGTTAAACCTCGTTTTTGTTACTTATATATGGCAATTGCCAACTGCATTATAGGTTACGCCAGGATGTGAAATATTTCTAAACCAAATCTTATGAAATGATTACAAGAGCTTTTCCCGGCCGACTATTGCGCCATTTCCTGCCGTGAAGATGGGGATGATCCATAAGTGTTAACTTAAGCGAAAACCTCGCAGGTTTTAACGCAAAATCTCAGAGGGGCGTAGATCATTTTGGAAACCTGCGAGGTCTTAAGTTAACGACAATGGGGGATGATCATATAGCTATTTTATCTGCGACCGGTGATGAGGGATGAGCTGCGTACTGTGAATAAGAAGCTGTGCGCCACGTCATCGCCAGGCGTAACGCAACGTAACCCCCAGAATGTAATAGGCAGCCAGGAGAGAGCCGCGCAAGGTTCCGCTGACTTTGGAAACACCGCTGCGGCGTACATGCCAACTGACGGGGACTTCTAGAATACGGCCGTCCTCCCTGGCCACCTTCACCATCATCTCCGTCGGCCAACCAAAAGTCATCTCGCGCATCTCTAAAGTGTGCATAAAGTCGGTGCGAATGGCGCGGTATGGTCCCAAATCGGTGATAGTGATGCTGTACAACCGGCTCATCAACCAGGCAGAAAGGCGATTACCAAAGCGTTGGTGGGGCAGCATGGCTCCTTCCGCGATGTGACCCAGGGCGCGGGAGCCAAGTACCAAATCGGCCTGGTTTTGCTGGATAGGGGTTAATAGGCGGGGCAGTTCGGCCGGGGGAGAACTGAAATCGCCGTCCATGAAGGCCAGGATGTCAGCGCCGATGGCCAGCGCAGCGGCCGTTCCTGCGGCACACGCATACCCATACCCACGCCGCGGCTCGCTGACTACTTGCGCGCCTGCTTGTTCGGCTAGTACGGCCGTCTTGTCCGCGGAACCATTATCAACCACAATGACCTCATCCACCGGCTGAAGCAATGTTTCTGCCACCAATTGGCTGATATTTCCAGCTTCATTGAGCGCTGGGATGATGACGGCCGTTTTCATTTATTATGTAGAAAGCAGCGTGTGTGCCGGGCTGTTTCCGGTCTGGTTTGCAGCTCTGTACGCAGGCGGTGTAGTTCGCTCACCTCGTCTACATCGTACCAGGCTGGCAGCAAGGAGACGCGCAACTTTTCGGCTTGGGCAATGGTCAGGGTATCTTGCAGGACGTGGGCAGTGGACATTTGTACCTCGCACACCAGACGGGAAATCGGCCGTTTGCAGCCGATCAGATAGTAGCCGCCATCTTCGCATGGTCCCAACACCACATCTGTAGCCGGATCATCCAGGTGGGTAAAGGCTTTGGTCAGATAGGCGGCGGGCAAAGTAGGGCTGTCGCTATTCATGGCCGCTACCTGAGTATAGCCGTTGTACAGGCAGTGGCTCAAGACGGTATCTAGCCGTTCGCCTAGTGTGTTGCCAGTTTGGGGAATCAGGTTGAAATCAGGGGCCAGTTTGCGGAAGTCGTCGGTCGTTTCTTCATCAGGCGGAGAGTAAGCAACGAAAGGAATCACGTCAGGCACAGCGCGGGCCAAATCGAGAGTATCGCGCAGAAAACAGGCGTACAATTCAGCCGCTTCTGCCGCTGAAAATGGAGGCGTCAGACGGGTTTTGGTTTTGCCAGGAAACGGCCGTTTAGCCATGATGAGTAAAGCTTTAGGGATCATTGTGTGTTTATCATAAGTGTTAACTTAAGCGAAGACCTCGCAGGTTTTAACGCAAAACCTCAGAGGGGCGTAGATCATTTTGGAAACCTGCGAGGTCTTAAGTTAACGACAATGGTGTGTTTATAGACCGTTGACCGTCATCTGTCCACCGTCATCCATCAGCCATCAACTGCATTTGTTCAGCTTGTTTTCTCTTCTCTCTGGCTTTGCGGCTGCGGTAAACGGCCATAGTCTGGGTAATTGTCACAGAGGCCACCAAGATTAGTCCAGCGCCAAACAGCAGCGCATAGGCGACAATACCCCACGAGGCCAGACGCACAGCCAGCCAGGCGGCACACAGACTGAACGAGCCTAGCAACAGTTCCACAATGACGATAGGGTCGAAACGCAGTTGGTAACGCTGCCGTGTCCAATCCTGTTTCTGCTCCTCAATGCCGAATTTTGCGGTACGTTCAAAAACATTCTCTCGTTTGCGCCAAATTTGCCAGGCGGCGCGAACAGTATTGACCATCAGCCCCGATCCCACAACGGAGATACCCAGAATTTTAGGCAGCAATTTCCACCACGGCCGTCCCAACTGCTGCTGGCCGATGACGAAAAAGAGGGTGGGAGCCACAGAGGTCAACGCGAACAGGTAGGCGAAGCCATACAGTGTACTGAAATGAACCTGTTGGGCTGTGAAGATGACTACCAACGGGTAAATTAGAGTTAGGGCGAAGAGCAGTAGATGAACGCTGTAGCCGGTCAGGTGCAAGGTGGCCTGGAATTTGTGGGGCAGAGAAATGGGGGCGCGCCAAACCTGTGGGCCCAGTTTCAGGGCACATTCCAGGCTACCCCGTGCCCAACGGTGCTGCTGCTTTCGGAAAGCGCTAAAACTAACGGGCAACTCGGCCGGAACAACCACATCGCGCAGATAACGGCCGTGCCAGCCCCGCAAATAGGCACGGTACGAAATGTCCAGGTCTTCGGTCAGCGTATCGGCCGTCCAGCCGCCAGCATCCTCCATCGCTTCACGTCGCCAGACACCAGCCGTGCCATTAAAGTTAAACCAGAAGCCGGAGCGGCTGCGGGCAAACTGCTCCACCATAAAATGGGCGTCAATGGCCAGCGATTGCAAAAAAGTCAACCAGGAGTAGTCGCGGTTCAGATGGCCCCAGCGCGTTTGCACGAAGGCTGTCTTTGGTTTTTGCATGTAGGGCAATGTACGGCGCAAAAAGTCGGCCGGGGGTACAAAATCGGCGTCGAAAATAGCGATGAATTCACCTGTAGCCGTTTCCAATCCGGCCTGTAACGCGCCTGCTTTATATCCTGTGCGGTCAGTGCGGTGCAGATGAACGACATTGATGCCTTGAGCGTGCAGGCGAGCGACGACGCGGCGCACGATTTCCCTTGTTTCGTCGCTGGAATCATCTAGCGCTTGTATTTGCAATTGTTCGGCTGGGTAGTCAAGTTGGGCAGCAGCCTGGATTATTCGTTCAGCCACATACATCTCGTTGTAGATGGGCAGTTGTACAGTAACGGTAGGCCATTTCTCCATTTTGGGCGCTGGCGGCGTGGGTATATGCCCTTCCCGCCAGGCACGATAAGAAAGGTAGATGAAATTAACGCCAAACAAAAACAGGGCGCCAGAGATAAGAAAATAAAAGAATCCGATGGGGATCAGGAGGGAGTTGAGCATGGAGCCTCGTTGAACTAAGGGTGTTCAGATAATGATTTGGGGTAAGTAGGTAACTGGGTAATTACCATCTCTCCAAAAGAATTTCTTAATACAAGATAGAAATCGGCGCCTCACCGCGTGTTTTTAGAAGCCATTGATCAAGGCCCCATTGGCGACCGGCCGCGCCCAGGACAATAGTTAGGGCAGACATGAAAAGCAGGACGTATACCCAAATCCATTCGTGCCCACCAAAGTAGGAAAGAAAGAGGTTGGTGAAGAAGAACATGGCGATGAGGCCAAACAGGCGGCTGAACAGACCCAGCAGCAATGCTAATCCCATAATGAATTCAGCGATCATCTGAAATATGGCAAAGGGGCCGGCAATGGGAACAACGGCCGTGTCCAGAAAAGCCTTAAAAAAGAGTAGACTACTACCATTCCCATTTTGGGCATCAAACAGCCAGTTGAAGAAGCCGGTCAGTCCTTCGGCCGTGTACAAACCATCATTTAAGTTTTGATACCAGGTGGCCAAAATAATGATGCCCAGGGTAATGCGTAACAGGGCAACGGCCGTTAAGCGTTGTTGTATTTCTTTACTTTGGTTCATAATACTCCTCTAAATGTAGGGAAATATAGGAAAAACTGCGTTTTGTGTAATGGTCAGAGGTTGCTTGAAATTTCCTATGGTCGCAAAATTCATTTCTCGCCCCGGTTTTGCGGTACAGGGATCGTACCTGCAGCCATCTCCTGGATTTTGACTAATCTCTGACCATTACATAATCCTGTCAAAAAAGTTATTTCCGACTTCCGGTACATCCAGCACAATCTCGTAGCGCGTCCAATCGGTGGCGTCCACGATAGGACGGTTATACATATTATCAAACTGATCTACCTGCCGTCCTGAGCCATTTGCTAACATGAACAGGCCCGCCCAGCCGCTCAATCCATCTGACTTAACAAGGGCCGACAGACGGATGCGTTCGCCCAGAACATTGTCAGCCGCAATGGATTGTTCCAAGATGGCGAATTGCGTTAGATCGGCGTCGGCGGCCGTTAATAAGGCGCTAGACTGTCCGACTGCGGCGTCATTTTCATCGGGGCGAGATTCGTAAATTTGGGTCATTGGCCCAGACAGTGTCCAGCCTGCGGGTACGCCATCGCTTTCTGCCTCGAACCCGGCGTTTTTCATGAGGAAACGTCCTGAGGGTAAGGTGATGACATCGCCAGGTACAGATTCATCCAACCTCAACACATCTGTCAATATTGGTCGGACAAACCATTGGTAATTGACAAACACAAACAGAGCTATGGCAAACAATGCCAAAGCCACAGCGCCAGAAAGCGCCAATCTGGCTTGCGGCCATTGTATAGACCGGGTAGGTTTGTTGAGTTGCGACGAGAGATATGTGAATGTGGCTTGGGATGACGGCCGTAACGTCCCCAAACTCGCTACCAATCCCTTTTTAACAGCGCGATATTCAGCCTGCAACTCTTGTAAACGTGCATGACAGGTCACACAATTTGCCAGCTCCGCTTCAACATACTCATGCTCCGCATCGGTTAACGTATACAGAATATAACTGAGTAGTTGTTTTTCTGTCACATGTTTTTTCATTATGCTATTCCTGTTTCGTTAATCAGTAACCAATATTACTTCAGTCTTCAGTCTGTCTACTGGGACACCGCACACTGTGCACTGCTCATCGTATATTTTCAAATGCCTCTTGCGGCAATCCAATCACTTCCTCTGTCATTAGGGCAGTACGCAGTTTACTGGGTGCGTGATTGGGCTGTAGGCAGTGGACAATCTAAAATCTCTGCAATTTCACGGAAGGTATGACCGGCCTAGAAGCGTAACAAAACCACTTCGCGCAGCTTGGGGCTTAAAGCCTGTACAGCCTGCCACAATTATTCATAATCATGATTGATGATGGCTGTTTGTTCGGGTAACGGCCGTGAATCAGCCACATCTCCCCCTTTATCCAACAATGCCCGCAAAGAAAACCGGGACAATTGCTTACGCCGCCGTTTATCCCAGCAGCGACTCACCGTAATCCAGTTCAGCCAGGTTTTGAACGAGGCTTTGTGGGGGTCGTATCGTTTGATATTTTTCAGGGCATAAAGGAGTGCATCTTGTGCCATTATTTAATCACTCTTAGAACCTGTGTAGCTAAAGGTACAAACAGTTTCCACATCAGACTTTGAAACACTATACGCGATAATGAGGAAATTTGATCGGTATTTTCGAAAGGTTTCACCTATTATCCGAGGCAAAAGGTGGAACCTCTATTACCAGGGTCGGTGTGGTACAATAGCAGCATGGTTACACAAGAACTTAGTTTCACCGAAGAAAAATTATTCAACCTCAAAATGACCTATGAAGAATATCTGATCTGGGCCAGTGAGGATATTCATGCTGAATGGGTGCATGGAGAAGTTATAATTCTAATGCCAACCAAACCAAGTCACCAAAGAACATTAAAATTTTTGTACGAATTACTAACTTCATTTGTTCAGCTTTTTGAGCTTGGAGAAGTGCAAATCGCTCCTTTGGAAATGAAGCTCAACAACTCCAGCCGTGAACCAGACATCCTGTTCATTGCTACTCAAAATCAGCATAGATTAACTGTTGATCGGCTTGAAGGGCCGGCCGATTTGGTTGTTGAGATTATTTCTAATGACAGTGTCCGTCGTGATCGGCATGATAAGTTTAAAGAATACAGGGAGGCCAACATTCCCGAATACTGGATTATTGATTCCCGTCCTGGCAAACAGCGGGCTGATTTTTACTACCTGGATGAAGACGGCGATTATACCTTGTTTGCCACCGAAGACGATGAGCAGGTGTACTCGCAGGCAATAAAAGGGTTTTGGCTACGGCCGTCCTGGATATGGCGGGCCGGTGAATTAGACCCCTTCCTCGCTTTTTGTGAAATGCGTGGACTCTCACCAGAAAAAACACAAGAAATCCAACAACTATTACGCGACGGACAGTAACCCCCTCACGGAGCCAGCAGCAGATTGGTCGCTTCATTCTCCCACCGCCTGAGACAAGAACCCTATTTGCAAGAACGTTTAGCCATCTTGCTAATTCTGGTTGTGGCTTTGTTTTTGCGCCTTTACCAGATCACGGCCGTGCCCGGCGGCATTAGCGGCGATGAACTATTTAACGCCATTGACGCCTGGCGAGTAGGCAAAGAACATTGGCCGCTCTTTTTTGAGGGGAACAATGGCCGTGAAGCTCTCTTCCTCTACACAATGGCCGCCTCTTTAAGATTGCTGGGACAAACGATTTTTGCTATTCGCCTGTCGGCCGTCTCGTTTGGCATGGGCAGCGTCTTTCTGACCTGGCGCATCGGCCGAACCCAATTTAACCGTCGTATTGGTCTGCTGGCAGCCGCGCTCATGTCCGTTTCCCTTTGGCCTGTTATGGAGTCTCGCTGGGGACTGCGAGCCATCAGTCTGACCTTCTTTACGGCCGTCACCCTGCACCTGCTCGACCGGGGTTTTCGTCGTCAAAAACGAGAGTTGTGGGTTTTAGGCGGTATCATGCTGGGTTTGACGATGTATACCTACCTCCCCAGCCGCGCCTTTCCGGTCGTCGTTCTGGTCTGGTTGGGTTGGCTCTTTTGGGTCAAACGGGATCAGTTCCTGACCCAGTGGCGTAACATTGCCCTCAGCCTACTGATGGGCATGATCATCTTCGCCCCCTTTGCCGTTTACATCATCCGTTACCCCGACAAAATCAACCAGCGTGTAGACACTCTCACCGTCGCCCTGGATGTGACCCGCGAAACTGGCGACATCATCCCCTTGGTCGAATCTGTCTCTGGCGTCTTGAAAATGTTCAGCGTCTATGGGGATAAGGAGTGGCGTTACCATGTCTCCGGCGATCCATTATTTGACCCACTCACCAGTCTCTTTTTTTATATCGGCCTGGTTGTTTGTATTTGGCAAGCATTTTCCAGCAAGGGGGGCGGCGACGAACGGCCGTCTTACGCCATGCTGCTTTTGTGGCTGGGAGCGATGCTGCTGCCTAATGCCATCATCGGAGCCAATTCTTCTTTTTTACGCGCGGCGGGAGCAATGGTTCCCATTTACTTGCTTGTGGCCATTGGGCTTGATAAGTTGGTCATCTGGCTGCACGGACGTTTCCCTAAAATCATTCGTCGTCAATTGGTATCGGCCGTCATCCTCATTGGCCTCATTCTTACCGCTGCAAACACCTGGCAGCGTTACTTTAATCTCTGGAACAACCAGGATGATGTGCGTCGTATTTACCAGAGCGACATGGCGGAAATCGGCCGTTTCTTAAATGAGAATCCGGCCCCACCCGGCACCCGTGTCTTTTTGGCCGACTCTTACGTGGTTGATTTGGCCCCCAAAACCTTTGCCTACTACAGCGACCATCCTGTAGATTGGTTTGACGCCGGACACAGTTTTGCCCTGGGGCAAGGCGAGCCAATCTGGGTATTGAATGCAGTGAATGAACCGCTACCGCCCGAATTACTTGACAGTTTACCGCCGAACACGGCTATTGCCACTCATACTTTCCCCAATGGCGAACCTGCTTTTACATTGTACAAATTCCCATCTGGGGCAACAGGCTGGTCGGCCACACACACCCAGTCGGTAGATTTTGTAGATGGCCCCCAACTGGTTGGCTACGATGCAGTCGGCGAACTGTTTCGCGGCGACAATGCGCCCATCCTCCTACACTTCCGCATCCTGCCAGATCGTACCCATCTACCCAACAGCCTGACATTTGCCCAGGTGAGTCTGGAAGATAGGCAAGGAAATGTGTGGGCCAAAAACAGCGTCCTGCTAGGCTACCCGCAGGCAAGCTGGCACGGCGAAGATGAGTTTGTGCAGTTAGTTCCCTTGCAAATTCCAGAGGGGATGCCGCCGGGCACGGCCGTCTTACGTTTTGATCTACACGACAGTGATGGCCGGCTCAACCCCATCGCCGGCGTTACCACTCCAGACAGCGATGTGAACCGTTCAGCGGCCGTCACCATTCGTAGCCATCCTCTAACCGATTACCAACCAGCGTCAGACACGTCCATTTTCGCAGGGGAGATCGCTCTGGAAAGCGCTACTCTCAGTACGCAGTTAACCCCTGGTATGGCGTTGGACGTAAGTTTAGATTGGGTGGCATTGGAACGGCCGTCGGCCGATTACCGCGTCCAATTCCAATTCATCCAGCCACAGGCCCACACCCCCATTCTGACCCAAACCTTCAAAATCTGGCCTGATGTTTATCCGCCCAGCCAATGGCAATCTGGGGAACAGGTCAGCAGTTCCCACCGGCTCATCATTCCCCTGGATTTGCCCACAGATGTCAACCCCGAATTACACATTCAACTGCTCCATGAAGACAAAGCGCTGCCCTTGAACCAGGGCGCGGCCAAACTGGCCGACATGAGCCTCGTCTTGCGTGATCATACCTTTGCTGTGCCCGCCATCAGCCACCCCACCCAGGCCCAATTCGGCGACAACATTCAACTACTGGGTTACGATCTGGACATGAGCGAGTCCCATCCCGGCGGCCGAATTCAGCTAACATTACTCTGGCAGGCATTGGAAACACCGTCCGCCCATTACACCATTTTCAACCACATTCTAGCCGCCGATGGACAAATGCAAGGCCAGCTAGACGCTCCACCTTCTGGCGACGCCTGGTTAACGGGAACCTGGCTACCCGGCGAAGTGATCTTGGATGAACGGGAAATTGGGATACGGGGGGAGGCAGTGAGCGGCCGTTATCCCCTCATCGTCGGCCTATACAACGCCAGCGACGGCGAACGTCTGCCCGTTCTGGTAAATGGGGAACCGCAGCCTGGCGACCAATTACTGTTGACAGAAGTGGAGATTGGCAATTAGAGGTATGATTGATTGGCGACTGGAGACTACACCAGATTTAAGTCAGGAGCGGATTGATGTGTCCTCTGCAATAATCTATTGGCGACTCCAATCTGCTGTACTTTTTGATGGAGAGTGACAAGATGAGTTGGACACAAAAGCAAATTACATTGTCCCCTAAACCGCGTGGCTTTCATCTGATTACCCGTGACATTGAAGCCCAACTGCCGGAGTTACGTCATTACATGATAGGTCTGGCGCATATTTTCATTCAGCACAGTTCTGCCTCGCTAACCCTCAATGAAAATGCAGACCCCACCGTACGCCAGGATTTTGAGAGTCATTTTAACCAGATGGTTCCTGAAGATGCTCCCTACTATGTCCACACCTACGAAGGAGCAGACGATATGCCCGCACACATTAAAGCGTCGTTGTTGGGCAGTTCTGTAACTGTGCCAGTGACAAACGGCCGTTTCAATTTGGGTGTCTGGCAAGGTATTTATCTGTGCGAACATCGCAACCGCCCCCGTGTCCGGCGCGTGATTGTTACGCTGTGGGGAGAATCGTAGGTACGGGACAGTACGGTGGGGCGAAACGGGGCAAACAGGGAGTTATGGGAAAGATACGGCCGTTAACGCCTCCCGGAAAGCAGCCATATT
This sequence comes from Chloroflexota bacterium, assembly GCA_024223125.1. The sequence continues at coordinate 1,134 of JAAEOP010000005.1, read as the reverse complement.
TTCAGCAATAGATTGTCCGCCGCCAAAGATGGCGCTGCCGGCAACCAGCACATCGGCTCCAGCAGTGGCGATTTCGGCGGCATTGTGGATTTTTATACCGCCGTCTACTTCTAATGCGGCCGTTGAGCCAATCTCAGCCAACATCTGCCGCAAACGACGAATTTTGTCCGTGCTGCCAGGAATATAACTCTGGCCGCCAAAGCCGGGGTTCACAGACATGATCAACACCAGGTCTACAGCGGGCAGAATTTCTTCTAAAGTGACGAGTGGTGTGGCCGGGTTCAACGTTACCCCCGGCTTGGCTCCGGCTTCACGAATGGCTTGCACCGTGCGATGCAAATGGGGACACGCTTCTACATGCACGGTGATGATGTCGGCGCCAGCCTGGGCAAACTCTGTGATGTATTGGTCTGGGTTTTCGATCATCAAGTGGACATCTAAAATAGCGCCAGTTTCGTTGGCTAACGGCCGTAACGCCGCCACCACCAACGGCCCAATCGAGATATTGGGCACAAAATGACCGTCCATCACATCTACATGAATAGTCTCTGCTCCGGCCGTTACTGCTTCATGTACCTGCTCCCCCAGTCGGACAAAGTCCGCCGCTAATATTGAAGGGGCTAATTTTACTTCCTGCATAATTTTACCAACTTTTGTATACACGGATGGAAAGAATACCGATTTTTTTGTTTTTTATCCGTGTTCCCCCAATCCGTGTATACAATTCCCTGACGACTTTACGATATTGCATTATCTATTTCCACTATCTTACTATCCTCCATCGCGGACGGCAACGGCCGCCTGGGTCGCATGTAAGCGGGTAAGAGCAGCCACCGGCGCAGCAAAAGGTACAGCAGACAAATCCTTATACTTTCGCAGCATCTGCGCGTTGCGTAAAACTTTGGTACAGTTCATCTCGGAATTGGGGTAGTTTGTTTTTTCTCATACATAATAATTACCCTAACTTCCTATTTTGTATATGTTCAATACAACATTTGCCATTTACGGCTCTAAAATCAAGGAGCTAAAGCGAAAGTCCTAATATCTCTTCATCAGTTAGGATTTAACCACTACCGGATTACGAAATATGGACACAATAATCGAAATACAGGGACTTACAAAAAAATACGGCAG
>JAAEOP010000004.1 GCA_024223125.1 Chloroflexota bacterium | reverse complement strand
CAAAACGTCTTCTGTCATATTATCACCTCCCTGGGAAAACCAATAATTCCATAAACCATGAAGCAACCACCAAAACTTTTTCGAATGTACGGACAAATCCCCATGTCTCAATGTTGTCAGCGCGTTCCGTTTGACCTGTCTACGGCTGGCAAAACACTTGATTGGGGCGTTATGCGGAGTATCAGCCAGTTCATTCAACACCAACAGCACAATATCTTCCAACACCGAATATTGGCTGCGATACACGCCTTCGCACGTTGTCTCCGTATATCCCAGTCTTTCCAATGTCGCCTTTCGTGGGGTTTTCGCGCTTGCCACGACGGTTTGCAGATCATGGCGTTTCAATTCATGGGCTTGCTGGTAAAAGTAATCATAGCCGATTGCCTGACGCATCGCATGATTGTTGAACGATTCGGTGTATTTGAATTCAATTAGTACGTGGCTGGCTTTGCTATTCCGGATGCCGTCCGGCAGACGAGCCATCTGCTCAGCCGACCAGTGGGCGCGATGGCGGCGCAGCAACAGAATATCCGCTTCCGGGGGACTGCTCATCACCGCCACATTCGTTGAGACATCAATCCCGACCGGCGTCAGCAATGTCTCCAAGAACTTACCCAATAACGTATGCCATTGTGTTTTCGATGGTTCCGACATATCCGCGACAAAACACTACAACGGATTGAAGAATACAACAGATGTGAGGGAGAAACCCGTTCCATTCTCAAATCCGTTGTAGTGTT
>JAAEOP010000003.1 GCA_024223125.1 Chloroflexota bacterium | reverse complement strand
CTGGTGTTCCGGTTGTCACGCCAGTGGCATTGCCGGGTAGCTACGTTCGGACAGGATAACCGCTGAAAGCATCTAAGCGGGAAGCCCCTCCCAAGATTAGATCTCACTAGACCTTTAAGGTCTCTGAAGGGCCGTTGAAGACTACAACGTTGATAGGCTGGGTGTAGAAGCACAGTAATGTGTGAAGCTAACCAGTACTAATTGCCCGTGAGGCTTGACCATATAACACCCAAAGGTTTTGGATGTTATTGGTCTTTAATAGACGCAACTACCCAAACCTAACTGCAATCTAAAACCAAATGCTTGTTTAACGTCAGAGCACGTTAGACCACCAGTTTTCCTGGCGGCCATAGAGCACTGGAACCACCTGATCCCATCTCGAACTCAGAAGTGAAACGGTGTATCGCCGATGATAGTGTGGGGCCTCCCCATGTGAAAGTAGGTCACTGCCAGGATTTAATACGGAAAAACCCCGATAGCTAACGCTATCGGGGCTTTTTTTTG
>JAAEOP010000002.1 GCA_024223125.1 Chloroflexota bacterium | reverse complement strand
CGGTCTTCATGGACATTCACGACCAAATCATTGCTTAAACTGTTGGGATTATTGGGATCATTTTTGTAATTGGTAAATGTCCCTGTGTTTTTGTCGAACAGGGTCAGCCCATTATTTTCTACAAACCCTCCAAGCCAGAGTGTGCCGTCACCATCATCGTACACCAAAGCGATAATTCCTTTTGTAATGCTCCCGGCATCATTCGGATCATGCACAAAATGGGTAAAGATTTCAGTTTTCTTATCAAACTTATCAAGTCCATAATCCGTTGCAATCCAAAGAATGTGATGCTCGTCTCTATCCTGAACAGTGCTGTTGATGACGTTATTTTCAGCCCCCAGGCTTTTGGGATTATCCGGGTTGTGTACAAAATGGGTAAAGGTTTCCGTTTTCTTCTCAAACTTATCCAATCCGCCTCCATAAGTTCCTAACCAGAGAATGTTAGGGTCGTATTCATCTTCAGCCATTCGCCACACTTCAGCAAAATTCAGACTGTTGGAATTATTGGGATCAGGTTCATACCGGGTAAATTGTTCACTGTTCTTCTCAAACTTATTCAATCCGGCAAACGTTCCCAACCAAAAAATATCAGGGTCATTCCCATCCTGAACAACGTCAAAAACACCGTTATCCCCAAGGCTGTTGGGATCATTCGGGTCGTGTTCATAATAAGTAAAGGTTTCCGTTGCTTTGTCGAAGCGATTTAAGCCACCACCCGTTCCAATCCAGAAAATATCAGGATTTTCCACATCCTGAATGATTCTCCAAACAGTTCCATTTGACAATGAACCGGGACCGGCCCCGTAATTTTTAAGTTCATATCCGTCATACCTAAAAATTCCTCCCCCCCCCTCGGCTCCAACCCATAAGAAGCCGTCATTATCTTGCAGCATCGTCTGACTGCCCGGCGATCCCAAATCAAACATACGGTCAAATTTCAGATCAGGCTCCTGGGCCTGAATAGATATTCCTGAACAAAGGAATATCATAATAATACAGGTTGCTATCGTGATTTTTTTTAATGTGGTGAATATTTTCACAATGTCCTCCGTTATTCATTTTGTACCTTTTGAATCAGAAGATTAAACTTTTCCTCGTCGCCGTTGAAGACGGCATCCTCGATCCCGGTCAGGATCTTAGGATAGGGAGAATCGAAATCCTTGCAGAGGGTTAACGTTTCCTGCACCAGGTCCACCACCGGCCCTCCAGTTAGGATGGAAAATCGGGAAAGTTCGGCGAACCCTACCAGAACCTGTTTCTCAAGATGGTCGGGCAGGGCCGACAAACCTTTGGCCCCGCGGGTATCCGCGGCCGGATCCCGGCGCAAATATTTTTTTAAGACCGGGAAGAGCTTGTCGAAGTCAAGCGGCTTGGTCAGATATTCGGAGATGCCGGTAGCAAGCGCGGTCCGGCGCCGGTTGACAAAGGCATCCGCCGTAACCATGACAATCGGGATTTCAGCCCCGGCAGGATCCTGCCGAATCCGCTCGGCCGCAGCTAGGCCGTCCATACCCGGCATGTGCATATCCATCAGCACCAGATCCGGTTTAAGTTTAAGGGCCTTTTCCACCCCATTGCGGCCGTTGTCCGCCATCTTCAGGCCCAGATTCAAAGTGTGAAACAGGGCCAGCAGCATG
>JAAEOP010000001.1 GCA_024223125.1 Chloroflexota bacterium | reverse complement strand
GTAAACAAGGTGCTTTTCAGCGTGGGATAGACTTCCCAATATTGGCGCAGATCATCAATATCGCGGTTGGGAATATCGCCTGCTAAATGCGCTTCGATGTCCTGCACGTCTTCCGCTTCCTGGCTGTCAATGTAGCGGGGAATGTTCAGATTGTACGCGTTCTTCGGGTCGGCAATTTCAGCAATGGGAATGCTGCGGGAATAGCCGGGGATTTCAATGCGATTGTCGAAGGTATCCACAATCTTGTGGATGTCCTGCTCTCGCAGGCGGTTTTTGTTGCCGTCTTTCATGAAGCCCTGGCCCGCGTCAATCATGAAGATTTCTTTGCGGCTTTGGGCATCTTCTTTGTCAATCACGATCAGACAGGCGGCAATGCCCGTTCCGTAAAACAAATTTTGCGGCAGACCGATAATGCCTTTGATGCAGCCTCGCTGAATCAACTTTTTGCGAATGGTGGCTTCGGTATTGCCGCGAAACAGCACCCCTAACGGCATAACAATACAGCCTTTGCCTTTTGATTTCAGCGATTTGATCAGGTGCAAGAGAAAGGCAAAGTCGCCGTTCTTTTCGGGCGGCTGGGCATCGTAGCCTGCAAAACGTTTGAATATATCGTTGGCAGGGTCCCAGCCGTTTGTCCAGGCTTTGTAGCTGAAGGGCGGATTGGCAACGGCAAAGTCAAACTGTTTCAGTTCGCCTGTGATGTTGTCTGTAAATTGCGGATTTGCCAGCGTATTGCCCTGCATAATATCAGACGTTGGATTGCCGTGCAGCCACATATTCATGACGGCCAGGGCGCGGGTGGCATTGTCGTTTTCCTGCCCGTAAATGGAAATTCCGTATGGAGCTTCATCAGCCGCTTTCAAGAGCAAGGAACCTGAACCGCAGGTGGGGTCGTACAGAGTTTCCGATTGGCTTTCGGATCTGTTGGTGCTAATCACCTTCGCCATAATGCGGGAAACCTCGGCCGGTGTGTAGAATTGTCCTTTGCTCTTTCCGCTTTCGGTGGCGAAATTCCGCATCAGGTATTCGTAGGCATCGCCCAAAAGGTCGTCGCCCTCGGCACGGTTGCTGCTGAAATCCAGTTCAGGCTTTTCGAAAATCCCAATCAGGTTGCTCAGGCGGTCAATTTTCTCTTTGCCTTTACCCAATTTTTCGTCATCGTTAAAGTCCGCGACGGTGATCACGCCGGTCAGGTCGTTGGCTTTGGCAAGTTCTCCGATAATCTTGTTGATTTTGTCGCCAATGTCCGCCTGTCCTT